>CANJSS010000006.1 GCA_947476955.1 Flavobacteriales bacterium | reverse complement strand
TTCCTTTTTTTCTTCCCTTGTTTTAATTGGAGTTGGATTCTACATTGATAGTTGGGTAATGATGATTTTTGGTTTCATTATGGGCTTCCGAGTGAAATCGCTCCAAAATCAGTACAATCTCCGAAAAGAATTAAAGGAAGAAGAGGTGAATTATCGCACCACCTATAAATTATTATCGAACAAGGATTTTTCAAAGATTAAAGCTATTTTACTCCTTAAAACACCAGCGCTTCGTTCCTATATTGATCAGATTTCGGCAGACGAGGCGGATCCGCTTTTGGCAAGTCAAGTAAATAGTGTTTTAGTCAGTCCGGTGGAAAGAGATGCTTCTTTTTTGTTCAAACTTGGAATGGTAATTTTATGGATGGCAGCCTTGGCATTGCCTTTTATTTTGTTGGTTTTATATAACGATTATATTCAAGAAAATTATGAGTGGTATCTCAAGTCCCTTTCAAATAAATGAAAAAGTAGCTTTTCTTTATGAAAAAGGTGGTGGTATTGTGCGTCGTTTTGAAACAGATGGTCTAATTTTCGTTGAAGATGAAGATGGTTTTGAACGCCCTTTTCCTTCTAATGAATTAGTTAAAATTTATGGATCGGATTACCATTTACCGGAAGATAATCTCGCGCATTTAATTGAAGAGGATACAATCTCAACCTCCCAACACACGATTCGAAAAGAGAAACAAAGCGGAACAAACAAGTCAATGGACGTATGGGAAATTGATTTACACATTGAATCGCTTCTTGAATCCAATTTAGGCATGAGTAATTCTGAAATATTAGCTGTTCAAATGAAAGAATTTCGAAATTTTTTCAATCGTGCAAAAGCAAAGAATGTTCGGAAATTAATTGTAATCCATGGAGTAGGAGCCGGCGTGCTAAAAGAGGATGTGAGATTATTTTTGGATAAAAAGGACGGAGTTGAATACTACGATGCTGATTTCAGAGAATATGGAAAAGGTGCAACTGCAATCGAAATTCGCTATACTCAAATATAAATTTTACAGCTGAATTACGTTATTTTCCCGAAGGTGTGCACGTCATTGTGCCCTTCTTCAATTCTATCTTTGACTTTTTTGATGGATTGCGTCAGAAGGAAAATATCTGGCGTAACATTTTTTCCGAGCCATTCCCAACTTTCATCTTCGGATTCTATTGCTAATGCCATGTGGTACAATATTTCATAGTCGTGCAACAACAACCATTTTTGCGCTAATTTGTTTCCTTCTGCTGCATTTATCATTGCCATTAAATGCGGATATCCCGAATCAATTAGCCATTTACGTGCATCTTCTCGAAGGTAAATAGCATGCGTTGCCATCGCTAATTCCATGAAACTGTTGTCTTTCAACCAAAGAAGAAAATCCTTGCTTCCGTCAATCGCTTTTGCCCAGGCGAGGATCACTTTAGGATGATAATCCAAAGGTTTTATGTTCACATTTTGAATGGCCGACGGTTTATGGATCTCTGTTTTTTGTTTCTTTTTAAACCAATTTAGCATTGCATAAAAATGAGTTGAGTTTACTTTGGAAATACTTATTTTGAATAGTTAAATTAATGAAAAATCATGCATAAAACAAATATGCTACTATTATCGCCGTAACACCACCAATGATATCGCAAATCAATCCTGCCCAAGCCGCATAGCGCGTGTTAGTGATTTTAACCGCTCCAAAATAAACTGCCAACACATAGAATGTCGTTTCCGTGCTGCCCTGAAATGTAGCTGCAAGTTTACCGGTAAATGAATCTACTCCAAAATTCTCAAAGGTTTCAATCATTAAACCGCGCGCACCAGAACCAGAGAATGGCTTCATAAAAATTACGGGCAACGCATCAACAAACTCAAGTGCACGCATACCAAAGAAAAATAATACTTCCCGAATTCCGGTCATTAAATCGCCAAAAGCACCAGAAGCACGAAATAATGCAACAGCAGCGAGAATTGCTATTAAATACGGAACGATATTCAGTGCAACTTCAAAACCACCTTTTGCTCCTTCGATAAAGGAATCGTATAAATTAATCTTGGAACGAATTGCCAAGCCAAAGAAAAAGGCAATAATTCCAAAAATAATGGTATTGCTTACAACGGAGGAAATAACGTCTATATTTTCAGGATAGGAATTTAGAGCGGAAATCAAGCCGAAAACAGCTAAAGTTAACGTGCCGATATATGCTAAAATTACTTTATCGAATAGATTAATTTTTTGTTTAATGGAAACGTAAATCAGACCGCCAAGTGTTGCAAAGAAGGTTGTTATAAGGATTGGTAAAAAGACGGAAGCAGGTGACTCAGAATCGTTCGCCGCCCGCGCTGCCAAAATACTCACTGGAATAATCGTCAGTCCGGAAGCATTGAGCATTAAAAACATAATTTGTGCGTTTGTTGCTGTCTTTGGATTTGGATTTAATTCCTGTAAATCCTTCATGGCTTTTAAACCTGCAGGTGTCGCTGCATTGTCTAATCCTAACATATTCGCTGAAAAATTCAACATTATAGACCCGATTGCAGGATGCCCTTTTGGAACTTCTGGGAAAAGTCTGGAAAATAATGGAGAAACCAATTTTGACATAACGCGCACTGCTCCGCCGTCTTCACCAATTTTCATGAAACCCATCCACAAGCATAATATACCAGTCATGAAAATTGCAATTTCAAAACCTGTTTTTGCGGAATCGAAAAGCGCGTCCATCATTTTTTGAAGAATAAATGTGTCTTGCCAAAAAATGAGCTTTGAAAAACCCATTGTAATCGCGATTACAAACATTCCGATCCAAATTCTATTTAATACCATAGTGCTAATATCCGCTTTTATTTGAAAGGGATTTTGAACGTTTCAACTTTATATTAACAATGAAATGTCTATAGGAGAATTATGCATGGCTAGTTTTTAGGTGTTAATTTTATGAAGTTTTCAATTAGTACGCTGCCGAGATTTCCAGAAACTTCCGGGTGAAATTGAACACCGAAAATTGGCAACGAAAGGTGCTGCATTGCTTCGTTTACACAAGCGTCTGAAGAGGCAACCAGTTGAAATCCTGCGGGAATTGAAATTGTTTCACAGTGATCTTCCATCATCTCAAATTCTGTTGGTAATTTATCGAAAAGCGAACAATTTTCGTAGACTTCAATCGTCTGCCAATCGCGATCTTCACGCATTCTAGAAGCAAAAGAGCCAAACGTCAATCCAATTAATTGGTGACCGAAACAGATCCCCAATACTGGAATTGTTGTGTTTTTTATCCAGCTTATTTTTTCCAGAAAAGGCGAAATATTTTGCTCCGTAATCAGCAATGGCGCTCCTGAGATTATAACGCCAGTGTAATTTTTTAAATCCTGTTCGTTAAAATCTAGTATTGGAACAGTTCTGAAATCACAAAATCCATCAACAATTTCTTCTATAAAATCGATTTTACTACTTCCACAATTCAAAATAAGCACCATAAAATTGTTTTAAATATCCAATTTCCCTATTCCCTGTCGCACGATTATCGGAGCACCACTCGTGCAATCAATTACTGTCGAAGCATCTAGATTTCCATATCCACCATCGATAATTAAATCTACGCTGTCGTCAAAATGTTCATAAATGGTATTCGGATCTGCGTAGTAATCTAAAATTGTATCTGCATCGTTGTGCAAAGAAGTTGTTACTAGCGGGTTTTCAAGTTGTCTTACAATTTCCAATACAATTTCATTGTTTGGAATTCTAATGCCAATTTCTTTTTTACCAGAATCGAATAATTTAGGAACTTCACTCGTTGCATTTAAAATAAAGGTAAAAGGACCGGGCAAAGAATGTTTTAGCAGCTTAAATGTTGGTCGATCCAATTGCTGCACATAGTTTGACAAATCACTCATATCTGCACAAATAATTGAGAAGTTTGTTTTATTTAACTTCAAACCTTTCATTTTTGCAAGATTATTGAGCGCCTTTTTATTGTATAAATCGCAGCCCATACTATATACTGTATCCGTTGGAAAGATAATAATCCCACCTTTTTTTAATACATCTACAGTTTGTTGTATCAATCTTTTATCGATATTTCTTGGGTTTATTTCTACAAGCATACAGTTTAAACATTGGGATGAAGGAATAAATACTTTGATTAATTAGTCAATTTACATAGAATTTTTAAATTTTCCTTAATTCTGATTGAACGAAACCTGCTAATTCCTTTAAATAGCTTTCGGTGAAATCGAACGAAATTCCAGCAACTTTATAAATTTCAGGAATGGTAGCGGTATAACCTAATCGCAGCGCATTTTTATAATCTTCGATCGCTTTCGGGAAATTTTCCTGGCTATTTTTCCAAACGCCCAGCGCGCCAAGTTGTGCAATTCCATATTCGATATAATAAAATGGTACTTCGAACAGGTGTAATTGTTTTTGCCATGCGGTTGCTTGCATGTCTTCAAATCCAGTCCAATCTGTTAATCCTGTGCTATATTCCTTCGAAATTTCCAACCATTTAGTATGTCTTTCTAAAACGGTATGCGCTGGATTGGAATATACCCAATGCTGGAATTCATCTATTTGAGCAATCCACGGAAGAATTTTCAGAATCGACTCGAGCTGTTCTCTTTTTGCTCGTTTAAAATTATCGCTATCCAAGTAAAATTCATTCCAAAGTTCCATTGTGAGCATTTCCATCGACATAGAAGCCAATTCTGCAACTTCAGATGGAACATTTTTGAAACCTGTCAATTCCAAATCTCTGCTCAGAAAAGAATGCACAGCATGTCCACCTTCGTGCACCATTGTCACTAAATCGCGCTGTGCTCCAACTGAATTCATAAAAATAAAAGGAACGCCAATTTCATACAATGGATAATTATATCCACCTGGCGATTTCCCCTCTTTTGAATCTAAATCCAAATATCCCATTTCGTCCATCGTGCGCAAACAATCACCGAAATAGGAATCGATTTTGTCAAACATAGCAGTTGTTCCTTTCAATAATTGTTCACCCGTTTCAAAAGGTTTTAAAGGTTGTTTTCCTTCCGGATCAACTTCTGAGTCCCACGGTTTAAATTTCGCCTTTCCTAACTTTATGAGTTTTTCAAGTTGAATTTCTTTCACCAAAGGAACGATTTGCGATTTGATTGCCTTGTGAAAATTAAAGCAATCTTCCTTGGTATAATCAAATCTTCCCAAAGCTAGAAATTTGTAATCTCGGAAATTATCAAACCCAGCGTTTCTTGCTATTTGGTGTCTTTTGTCGATCAATTCTGTGAACAATTGATCTAAACTATGGATGTCCTTTCTTCTGCGGATAGCCATTTTCTCGAAGATTGTTCGACGTAATTCTTCATTTGTTTCTTTCAATAGAGCTGACGCTTTTTGCATTGTCAATATATTCCCATCGTGCTCAATCGATTGCGCTGCGGAAATTGATCCAAACAATTGGCTTTTTTCATTCAATTCGGCTTCCAATGGAATATTTTCCTCTCGGAACAACTCTAAAGCAGTTTTTACCGATCGAAAATAGATGCGATAGGGTTCTTCTTTATTTAGGGATTCAAAATAGGGTGAATCCACCAATTTTTTATTCAGTTTATCCTCAAAAGGCGCTAATTCTGGTTGAATTTTAGTCACAAAAAAAGTATATGCATTACTTAAATTTACATCTCGCGTATCAATTGTCATCTTGATATAGCGCCAGGCTGCATCTTCCTCTAATACTGCTTCTAATTCACTTTTATCGTGCAGCCATTTTACGTATTCTTCTTTAGAATTCAATATGCGATTAGATAATTCTTCAAAGTAATTTTGAATGGATTCCCACGAATCAATTACTAAGTTTTCGGCAACAAATGTTCTTGGCGATTTTACTATTTTCATATTTTCTTGAATAAAAAAAAGCCGGCATTACCGACTTTTCTTGTTGTTTTAGTTTCACTAAACACCTAAATTCGAAAAGACTTCGGGGTAGCAGTGAATCATTTATTTATAATTTAATTATATTAAGATGAAAGAAATGAATTAAAACTTACTTTCCTCTATTTGAACTTGTCTTTGGCGCAGCAACTTTTTTACCGGCAGCTGGTTTAGCAGATTTTGCTTTGTCCGCTGGTTTAGCTTTCACACTCGCAGCAGCTTTAGGTGCAGCAACTTTTTTAGCAGCTGGTTTTTTAGTTGCTGTTTCTGACTTTATTTCTTCTGCTTCTATTTCTTTAACTTCCGCAGCTACTTCCTCTAATTTTAGATTTCCGGATTTATGCAAAAGGTTGTACCATTGGAACATTTTTTTTACATCGGATGAATAAACGCGTTCCTGATCATAGTTAGGAAGTAATTCCAATAAATAATTTTGCAACACAGTTAAACTCTCTTTGTGAGAAGGACACATTTCCCCGCCTTCTTTTTTATAAATTGCAGTTAGCAATTCTTTCAGAGAGGCATCTTCATCGTATGTATAAATACTGATATCATCTAAAGCTGATATTTTATCTGTAGCATACGCTGGAAAACGTTTGTTATCAATTAATGATTCTACAATAATGTTATTTTTACCTTGTGCTATTACTTTGTAAAGGCCTGGTCTTCCTGAAATTGCTATTATTCCTGTTAAATTCATGCGTATTTTATCTGTTTACGGTGTCAAAAATATAAATTCTTTGCGGTAAAATTACATTCTAATTATTTTGGTATGAAACTTTTCTTTTTCTATGTAAACAATTAAGTGGTAAATTCCTTGTGGCAGGGTAGATATAGAGTAGGAATTTACTCCAATTTTCTCTGGAAAAATTTCTTCGCCGATAACCGAAAATAACTGAATTTTTTCGATTATGTGATCCGAAAGAATAGAAAATTTATCATTCGTTGGATTAGGTGAAACGATAATTTCATTTATTGAAAGAATATCTGTTCCCGCTGTGACCAAAAATGGTGCTGTAACAGAAATACATCCTTCATCATTATAGCTATAGCAAGTATATGTTCCGTATGGTGGGAAAATTTGGAGTGTGGAGCTTGTCGCTCCAGGAATATCTTGCCCGTTAAGCGTCCATTGATAGGTTGTAAAAGAAAGTGTTGCTAAAGTATTTCCTGTTTGAATTATTGGAAGCATTGGCAATGGATTGGTTTGATACACCGTAAAAGTGTCTGTGTTTGAACTACAGCCGTTTGTATTGTATACGGTTGCGCTATATTCGCCAACTGTAGGAACGTAATTGGTTGTTCCTACAAAGCCATTTGACCAATCAACAGTCATAATTGGAGAAGCAGAAATCGCAGTTAAAGGAATTGGATCGGAACAAAAAGCACCATTCCCAATTATACTGGTATTGAATTCGTTCTGTAGTAAAATAGTTAATGCATTTGCTTTTCCGAATCCATAACTATTGTTAGGCACAGAGCTGGTATAACTGTCTGAAAAAGAAGTTGTTAGCAATTGAGTTTTGAAATATGCATAATTCGCCTTGCTGCATTTTTCGAGAAATAGCGCTGCGATTCCAGAGATAACTGGAGAAGCCATTGAAGTTCCTCCATTTCTAACGTGCCAACCACCTGAATCTATTGATGCATTATTAACAGGATTATTTAAAAAAGCAATCGGTCCTGCGGATAAAGAAACATCTCCAGCAGCAGAAATATCTGGTTTAATTAAACCGTGACGATTTGGACCCTTACTAGAATTTGGACTTAATTTCCCCGGTTGTGTCATATCTCCAATCGGATAATATTGATTTCCATTATTATCTATATGGCCCAGTCGATTTCGGAAGTTTCCAACAGAAATGATTTTTTCAGAACAATTCCAAGATGAAACAATCGATTGATTTAAATCGGGTTGGTGGTAATTTGTTATTTCAGGGAGCACTGAAAAGGATGGAAGGGAAGTTACCAAATCGTTCAGTCCAAGCCAAGCGCCACTCCATAAATCATATTTACCAGAGCCAGTTGTCATGAAGCGAAAGAGGTAAGAAGTCGAGTCAATTGAACTAAAATATACTTGCATGTGGTAATTTCCATTTTCCAATTCGGTGTAAATTTCCAGTGTCGCGATACGAAATCCAAGATCAGAATAAATTGTATCGTAGATTAATGTATTTAAATTGGACTGTGCAGGTCTAAAAATAGTTTTTCCGCGCAAGCCATACGTTGGAGAAGGTAAATCTGCTCCCAAAGCAAAATTATAGGTTGCATCGCTGCCATCCGACCATAAATCAAAAAACACTTTGTTCGCTCCAAATGCAGCATTGGAGGAAGGATTATTCATTAACCAAACAAATGAAGTATCAACATCTACATCTCCAGTCACGTGGTATTTCCCTTTTGCACCGGAATTTCCAGCAGCACAAACGATAATTCTTCCCGCTTTTTCAGTTAGAAGATCTTCCATATATTCTGCTGCAGGATCATTTCCATCGTGGCTTCCCAGATAAGTTCCAAGACTTAAATTTATAACTGCAGGCATACCAAGTGAATCTGCAACTTTAAAGATATAATCACAAGCATCGGCTATCGTTAAAGTCCAATTTGGTAAATCAAAATTGGATTCCACAATAATTATTTTTGATTTTGGAGCAATACCTGTATTTGTTCCATTTGCTTTACCATTTCCAGAGCCCATTCCAGCTACTGTACTTCCATGTGCAGTGACAGTTTCTAAACTTGTACAAATCCCACTGTTAATTGAATTATTATCCCAAACAATACCATAATTGTACGGTTGGGGAATTATTCCGCCAGAATTCGTTGTCTGATCCCAATACCTTAAAACGCGTGTTTCTCCATTTTCATCTTTAAAATCGGGATGATTCCAGTCAATTCCTTGGTCAACGTAACCAATAATAATATTTTCCCCCAAGTAGGGAGAAGATAAACCATCGGATCCTAAGTGAACTTGATTTACAGAATGCATTGAGCGAACCGTATCCGCTAATGCCATTGGAGGCGCAAATTCGAAATAAAAATCTTCTAATTCGTTTGATTTTGTTTTCGCATGAATCCAACTTGCTGTGGATGAAATAAATAAATAATTCCCGGAATAATATTTTATTTTAACACCTTCTTTTTCAAGTAAAGTAATGGTTTTGGAATCATTTGGAACACAAAAAGTTGAGATTGAATGCGGTGATTTATCTAATAGTTGCTGAAAACCAAATTTAATATGTTGACAAAAAACTGCACTTTGTGTATGCAATAAGATGAAGCCTAGGAGTAAAATAATGAATCGAACCATTTGTAATGAATGTTGATCAATGAAATGCAAATATATCTTAAAGTTCAAAAAAATAAAGCGTGAATCCAAAGTTTATTTATATTTTTCGCAACTTAAGTAAAAATAATTTACAAATTCAATTTATGAGTACAAACAGCATGAAACTAAGTCTAATTATTCTGACTATTGGAATCTCCAATTTAAGTGTAGCACAAGAGAGTAAGGAAACATTAAATTGGTACAACGGGAAAGGACCCGGTATGGAAACCGAAAAGGCATACAAAATGCTTAAAAAGCGGAAATCGTCAACTGTAATTGTTGCGGTTATTGATTCCGGTGTGGACATTGAGCACAAGGATCTTGCTGGAAAGATTTGGATTAATTCGGATGAGAAAGCAAATAACGGTATTGATGACGACAAAAACGGCTACATCGATGATGTGCATGGTTGGAATTTTTTAGGCAATGCAAATGGTGCAAACATGAACGAGGCCTGTTTGGAGAAAACTAGAATCTTGCGCGAGTTGACAGCAAAGTTTGAATCAGTGGATCCAGAGACTTTATCTGCAAGTGAGAAAGTTGAATATAAACTTTATATGAAAGTGAAGGAGGAAGTGGAGGATGAATTGAAAAATTACACTTCTTACCTTGCTCAATTGGAAATGGTGAATAGGATGATTGGTCAGGTTCCTGCAATGGTTGGATCCGCTATGGGAAAACCTAATTATACGCTAAAGGATTTAAAAAAGTGGAAACCCGCAGACGAGCAGATGGCGCAGATGAAAAGCTTTGCAATGGCAATTGCTACAGGTGAATTAACCGATGGTGTAATTGCTGAGCAAAAGAAATCAATTGAACAGATGGTTAATTACAATCTGAATGTTGATTTTGATGACCGCGCAATTATTGGAGATAATCCAAATGATTTTAAGGATAGAAAATACGGAAATCCAGATGTCGAAGGTCCTGATGCGATGCATGGAACGCATGTCGGTGGAATTATTGGCGCAGTCAGAGGAAATGATTTAGGTGGTGATGGCGTCGCGGAAAATGTTTCACTGATGGTTTTAAGAGCGGTTCCAAATGGTGATGAATTTGATAAAGATATTGCTTTAGCCGTTATTTATGCAGTGGATAATGGTGCGAAAGTTATCAATATGTCATTCGGGAAAGGATATTCACCGCACCAAAAAGAAGTCTTTGAAGCGTTTAAATACGCCGATTCAAAAGGCGTTTTACTTGTACACGCGTCGGGAAACGACAATGCAGATGTCGATGTTAATCCAAACTTTCCAACTTCAATGTATAGTTTTCAATCGGAGAAATTGGATTTATTTCTTACAATAGGTGCCTCTACTCGAAATTCTAAATCCATGGATGCAGCATCTTTTTGGCAGGTGCTTTTTTCATTTGGAAAAGTTAAAAGAGACCATAAAGCACATTTAGCAGCTCCTTTTTCAAATTACGGTCAAAAAAGTGTCGATGTTTTTGCTCCAGGAAATGAAATTTATAATTCTGTTCCACAAAGTGATTATAAAAGTTTACAGGGCACTTCCATGGCAGCGCCAATGGTATCTGGCGTGGCTGCAATGTTACAGAGTTATTTTCCAGCGTTGACGATGCATGAAATTAAAGCGATACTTTTAAAGTCTGCGCGATCTTACAAAGGAACAAACCATGTAAAACCAGGATCGGAAGAGTTGGTTGATTTTGCAACATTGTCTGTTACAGGTGGTGTTATAAATGTTAAAAATGCTGTAAAAATGTGTTTGGATTTGGAGAAATCTAAAGCGCAAGCTAAATAGGTTTAAAAATAAAACTACTTTTAAGGCTACTCGTATGGGTAGCCTTTTTTAATACACGTAAATTCTTTAAAGAATGAAAATTATTTCAACACTTGTTTTCCTAGGTTTGATGCATATTGCCACTGCGCAGAATGAACTCGATAAATTGGTTGACCAATGGCATTTATCCGCAACAAATGCAAATTTTAAAGCATATTTTGATATCTTGGGTACTTCGTTTGTCTTTCTTGGAACTGCACCAGGAGAAAGGTGGTCTAAATCAGAATTTGCCGAATTTTCAAAACCTTATTTTGATGCTGAAAAGGCCTGGGATTTTAAAGCAAAAAACCGAAATTGGTCTTATTCTGTAAATAAAAAAACCGCATGGTTCGATGAGGATTTAGACACTTGGATGCGCGGTTGCAGAGGAAGCGGGATTTTGGTAAAGGAAAAAGGAGAATGGAAATTGGTTTATTACAACCTAACTGTTCTTGTTGAAAATGAAAAGATGAAGGAATTTATCCAATTGAGAGATAAACAGTAAATGCAGAATAAAATTAGATTTAAGGAATCCGTTTTTCTTAATCTAATACGTGCAAACTGTCTAATTCTTCTATCGAAACAGTAGGAGGGAATTCGTTATTTTTGATTTTTTTTAAAATATAATTGCCCGTTATTTCTGCATTTTCTTTTGATGAGAATCCTTGTTCGCCTTGAATTGCTGGAATGTGTTTTTGATCAATCATGAGTTTTCCATCTTTAAACAATTGGTACCCCCATCCGAATTCAACATCCTCTAAAACTTCCATCGTATATGCAGGTTCTTGAACTTTTCCCGAATAAACATCCCGGTCATTAGAAGGGTTTAAAGATTCTTTTGATTCACTGTTTTCGCACGAAAACAAAACCAATATACTAAGAATTACAAACGTTTTTTTCATTATAATATCATCAGTTTTCCAGTTGACTTATGCGTTGATTTCTGATTCTTCAGCTCGTAATAATAATTTCCAGATTGCAAATTAGAAATATTTACTTCCATCGTTTTTTCCTTAATTACATAAGTTATTGCAGAAGTAACGTTTGTTCCTGTAATAGAAAATAATTGAAGTGTTAAATCGGAAATATTTTCAAGATCCATTTGCACATATACCAATTCTTTTGCAGGATTTGGAAAAATGGTAGAGGTAAAATTATTTTCAATTTCTTCTGTACCTACAATTCCGTAATACGCATAAAAGTCGTCTAGGAAAACGCCATTATATCCTGTTCCTAAATATCCAATACCATCAATTGCAAAGGAAACAGCATTTTTTCGTGCAGGACCCATTAAATCAGCGACCTGAACCCATGAATTCAGGAAATAATTATATTCCCACACATCCTTTTTAAATTCAAAATTAACATCTTCTCCAGTTGCAATGTAGGCAGTAGGAAATGTTCCCCAACCTGTTGCTCCAGCTCGTGGTGTTCCTGGAAAATTTGCTTTTTGAATCCATGTATCTGTTAAGCCAACATACATCCAAAAATCGTTTTGCAAAACACCATCGTCACCCGTTCCAACAAATGCATTCCCATCCATGGAAAATCCAACTGCTTGTCTTCGAGCTGTTCCAGCAAAATCACTCAACTGTGTCCAAACATTTAACAGAGGATCATATTTATAAAAATCTTTTTTTAAACCTGTTGCATCTTGCCCGGTTCCAACGTAACCAAAATTATTTATGGAGAAAGAAACAGCTTGTTTTCTTGCTGTTCCAATAAAATCAGCTTTTTGTGTCCATGATTGCGTTTCAGGGTTGAATTCCCATAAATCATTCAAGTAAGCACTTGAAGAGCCTTGACCAAGACAAAGATATCCTTTGTTGTTAATTGAAAATGAACTTGCCGAAGCCCGTTCTAATCCATCATTATTTAGTCCACCGATGGAAAGTTCACTGTCCCAATCGTTTTGAAATGGAGAATAGGAATACATCTTGCGTTTGAAACTAAAATCATCCAAACCTCCGAGAATATATCCTTCATTAAATAAAATAAAATTTGAACAACTACCTTTTCCTGAACCATTGACGGAATCTTTCTGAATCCAGAAATTTTGTCCGAAAGAAAAAAGGAAAATCCCAAAAAGAAAAATTACCGAAAGACTAATTTTTTTCATGTTACAATAAAATAACTTGTTTGGTTTTTACTACTGATTTTGAATTGTCCAAAGCAACAAGAATATAAATTCCAGGATTTAAATCAGCACAATTTATAGATTGCGTTTGAAGTGAATTAGATTCTATTTCTTTTACTTTTCGGCCATCCGTTGTATGTAATTCAAATTTCTCTACCAAAGGATTCTCGGAAACAATAGTAAAAAAACTACTTGCTGGATTAGGATAAATTTGAAGCGATTCCGAATGTAAATTAGCAAGATCCAAAACGGTATGTGGCGTGTATTCCTGCATACTTGCTTTTTTTCCAGAATACCCTTTTCCGGTTCCAACATATGCCTTATTGTTTACGACGAAAGAAACTGCATTTTTGCGCTCACTCCCTCCGTATGGCGCCCGAATGGACCACTGATTTGCGGTTGGATTATAGGCCCAAAGGTCGGATAATAAACCGCCATCGGAACCAAGACAAACATATCCGAAATCACCGATTGTAAAACTGCATGCTTCGGCACGATTACTCCCAGGAAGATCGGCAATTGCAGACCATTGATTTGAACCAGGATTGTATTTCCAAAAATCTTTTTTATAGACATCCTGCGTAGCACCAAGTCCTACGTATGCATGATTTTCAATAGTAAATGAAGCAAGTTGATAGCGCAGGCCACCAGGGAAATTAGTGCGCTGTGTCCATTGATCTATGTTTGGCTTATATTCCCAAAGTTCGTTGGAATATAAGGAAGGTCCAATTTTTCCACAACAGATATATCCTTTCGAATCTATACTGAATCCAGTAGAAAAATAAATGCCCAATCCGCCACCGCCGGGGAAGTCTGCTTTTTGAAGCCAGGTATTCGTTTGAGGGTCATATTCCCAAAAGTCTTTCAACACAGAAGCACCTACAGATTCTGAGCTGTCAATTCCTGTTCCTACGTAGCCTTTTGATCCGATCGAAAAACCAACTGCATCTCTTCGCACGGAACCGGGTAAATTTGCTTTTTGCATCCAAGAATCATTGGAGGCGTCGTATTGCCAAAGATCATTCAAAACAACTTCTCCAGTATCTACACCCGTTCCAACATATCCGTAATCGCCAATAGAAAAGGAAATCGCTCGCTCGCGCTTTAGACCTCCAAAATCATTTTTTTTAAGCCAAAAATTTTCTGTTTGACCAAAGATTACAAATGGACAAAATAATAAAATTGAAGCAACTAATTTTGTCATGTTAATAGTAAATTAATTTCCCTGTTTTTAGCTGCTTTGAACGGTGTACAATAGAATAATAATATATTCCATTTCTTTCATTTCCGCGCTTTAAAATATGATTTTGTGATTCTATTTTTTCTTCTTTTAGTATTCTTCCATCTAATGAATAGAGAAGAATTGAACATTCCGTTAAAAGGGAGGAATTGATTCCTTCGAATGAAAACTGTACGGATTCTGTTGCTGGGTTTGGAAATACATTTAACTGAATAGCTGCAATTTCCTGTTCAGAAAGTGAAAGCGGATTTTCATAAAATTGCCAGAAATCATTCAAATTAATGCCATTTGTTCCAGTTCCAAAATATCCTTTGTTATTAATTGAAAAAGCAACTGGAAACCTCCTTTTTGTTCCTGGAAATTCGGCTACCATATTCCATTGGTTATTTCCTGGATTGAATTCCCAAACCTGATCCGTTACGTTTGCCAAACCACCAACATATCCGCACGTGACATATCCTTTTTGATTCATCGTAAAAGCAGAACTTCCATTACTCATTAATCCCGGAAAAGTTGCGCGCTGCATCCATTGATTTACTGCTGGTTTATATTCGTAAAAGTTAGTCCCTGATTTCACAAAACCACTAGATTCTGTGGAAAAAGAGCAAGTCCATTGTCCATAGGAAACTGGTGATTGTGCTTTTATTGTCCAACTATTGCTCAATGGATCAAACTCCGCAAGTTGATTTCCAAGATATACGTATCCTTTGTTTTGAACAGAAAAACCTTGCACATCACCAACATTTAAGGGACAACTAGCCACAGCAATCCATGTGTTCGTTTGGGGATTGTATTCAAAAAATTCCCCATTTAACGAAGATCCGCCACCAACATATCCTTTCGTATCCGTCGAAAAAGTTACAGCGCCATGCACACTTACCGGAAAATTTGCTTTCTGAGTCCAAGAGTCAGACGCAGGATCATATTGCCACCAATCTTTATAAGAAATATCTTGTCCTGTGCCATTTACATGCCCTAAGCCCATATAGCCTTTGTTTCCAATAGATATTCCTGCTGCTCGATGTCTTCCAATTCCCCCAAAACTAGCTTTTTGTTGCCACGTATTTGCAAGTGAAACGGAACAATTGAGAAAAAGAAACAGTAGAAAAGTGTACTTTACTTTCATTAGTTTAAAATAAATTTTTCGGAAAATTGCTTTTGATTTTTCACGAATTTCACAAAGTATAAGCCTCGGGAATATTTTTTCAAATCAATTTGTTCACCAGCGTAATTAGAAACGGAAAGTAGTGCCGTGCCGCTTGCATCAAATAGTTCTATTTTACCTGTTATATTTCTCAACTGAATAAATTCTGCTGTTGGATTTGGAAACAAAACCAAATTTTGCAATTCTAATTCTTCAGCAGCCAGATAGTTTCCTTCGATTAAAATGGAGTAATTTCCCATTTGACTTCCCCAACCTTCAACTATAATGTAAGCAATTCCAACTCCATTTGTATTAAATGTTAAAGAAGATTGAGAGCCACATTCATCTGAATCGTCATTGAAAGCTAAAATGTTTCCGTTTGCATCGATCACACTCAGAAAAGTATCGAAAAGGGATCCGCATAGCGATACAGAGATTGATTCCATTAATGGATTAGGTAAAAGACGGTAATAAACATCTGGAGAGGAATAAACTGGGTTTTGGTTGGAATAACAGTACGAATTATCTCCAGTATTCGAATATGGCAAACTTGACACTACAATTGGATCGTTAATGTCATCGCCAATATAACCGCTGCAATCCACACCATTTGTAATTGTGATGCTAAAGTCCATTACGGAACCCCAAGAAAAGGAAGCACAAGGATTCAGTGGTAATGTTCCGCCTTCCTGCTGATTTACACGCATTCTAGTAATGCCATTTTGAGCTCCAAACGGAACAATAAAGTTAAAAATGGAGGTAGCAACTGGTGGAATTCCACTCCACGTTCCAATAGATTCTGATGCATCAAAAGAGCCGCTTTGATCAAAATCAATCCAAGCTTGACCTGCTCCGGTATAATTTCCACCGCATGTTCCAAATTTTATCTGGCTTGTGTAGTTGCTTCCTGCGTTTAGGGTTGTTCCTAAATTTGTTAGGTTTTGCACTCCAATAACTCCTGGACAACCGGTAAAATTTATAGCTCCACTTTCTCCGATTAAACTTACTGTTTGAACATTTGAGTCAACACCTGAAGTTGGTCCTCCAGTAGAGCAGTATTGTGAAAACAATGAGGAATTAAAAAACAAGAATAGAATAAGGTAATAATTTTTCATAGCACGTTTATAGATTTGCTAATATAGACTAAATATTTAATAGTTAACAATTTATTAATATACCAACATTGCATAAAATGGAAATATTAAATATTTATAGTGTTAAAAATGAAACCCAAGATACGGTTTATTATGGTATTAATTTTGATTTTCACCTAACTTGTTAATAGAAAATAGGATTTTTAAAAGTAAAATTATCTAAAATAGTAGATTCGATTGCTTTTTAATATCCTGCAAAGCGTAGATTAGAAAATCGATTTCTGCTTCGGTATTAAATGCTTGAAATGAAAAACGAATATAATTTTTTAGCCCATGTCGCATTATTGGAATTTCAATTTTATACTTTTCGTAGAGTAATCTTTGCAATTGCTCTGGCTTCTCCGTCTGAATTTCAGAGCTGCATATCTGTCCAAAATAAGTCGAATTTAAAGGCGCAAGAGGTTGTGTTTTTAGTTCGTTAAAGAGTTTAGGTGCACATTCTAACAGTGCTAATTTGCAACTGGTTGAAACATCCTCCCAAGCATATTTCTCTCTGAATTCTATTGCTTTTGGAAGCGTTAAATAAGCGGAAAAATCACGCGTTCCATTAAATTGGTGGTAATCAAAAAATGTTGATTCACTGGGAGCAATGCTATCATAGCCCCAACTTATAATCAAAGGATCTAAAATCCCTTGAAATTCCTTTTTTACAAATAAAAAGGAGGAACCTTTCGGTGTCATCATCCATTTGTGGCAAGCGCCAGTATAAAAATCTGCTTCCATGTCCGAAAGATCCAGTGGAATATGTCCTGGGACATGCGCACCGTCTACAATTGTAATTAAACCACGAATTTTTGCTTCTGCACAAATTTCTTTTACGGGTAAAATCAAGGCTGTGCTACTAGTGATTTGGCTAATGAAAACAACTTTTGTTTTATCACTAAATCCTTTCCAAAATTCCGCTAAAAATTCTTCCTTCGATTTAATTGGTAAACTAATATTTTGCCTAATGTATTTTAATTGGTTCTTTTCACAATAGTAACTCCAAGTTTTATCCATTGCTCCATACTCGAGATTGGTGGTTAAAATTTCATCTCCTGGCCGTAGAATAATGTTTTTAGCAATTAAATTAATGGCATGTGTTGGATTCGGAACAAAAATAAGATCCTCGGGCGAACAGTGAATAAATTCTGCTAAAGCAATAGCTGCCTTTTTGATATATTCATACCCGTTTCGAGTTATAAACTGGACAGGTTCCTTTTCCAATAGATATTGCCATTGCATATAGTCTTCGAATATTTCTTTAGGACAAGCGCCAAAAGAACCAAAGTTTAAAAAGGTAATATCTTCACGAAGTTGAAATAGATTTTTCATTCAAATATTTTACAATAAGTTAAATCTACATAAAAAATACAGTCAAAAACACAAGAAAAATGTATAATTTGGTTCTTGTGTAACACGTGTAACCAATCGTTTGATTTGTTAGCTACATCTTTACAGAGGCTAATTGCCATTTAATATGTTTATTTAATGATTATAATAGGATTTTTATTAGCAATTCTTGTAGGGATTTCTTTAGGTTTGATAGGCAGTGGAGGATCTATTTTGACTGTCCCGATTCTAGTTTATGTAATGGGCGTAAATCCGGTTTTAGCAACCGCATACTCGCTATTTATTGTTGGAGCAACTGCCTTGGTTGGTGGAATTCAAAATGCTAGAATTGGTCGAGTCGATTTTAAAACGGCCTTTTTTTTTGGAATACCTTCTATAATTGCCGTCTACTTATCGCGCGCATATCTTGTGCCAATTATTCCAGAAAGTGTATTTACTCTGTTTGATTTCGAAGTCACAAAATCTATTTTTTTAATGGTGATTTTTGCCTGCGTCATGATTGCAGCCTCAATTACCATGATAAAACCACAAAAAAAATTAGCGATGGAGCAGGAGTTTCCAATTTCATATAATTATCCTTTGATTTTAATCGAAGGTGCTTTAGTTGGTGTTTTGACTGGTTTGGTTGGCGCAGGGGGTGGATTCTTAATTATTCCCGCTTTGGTGCTTTTGGCAAAAATGCCAATGAAAAAGGCGGTTGGAACCTCCTTATTTATTATTGCAGCGAAATCTCTTATAGGTTTCACAGGGGATTTAAAAGGTTCTGAAATTATCGATTGGAATTTATTACTACTATTTACTGCTGCTTCTATTGTTGGCATAATTCTCGGTATACTTCTAGCAAAAAAAGTTCCGGGTGAAAAGTTAAAAACATCCTTTGGTTGGTTTGTTTTAATAATGGGAATTTATATAATTGTCAAAGAACTTTTTTATACTTAAAATCAAAAATAAGAAGCGAGTTAAAAAGTTAAAATTCACGCTACATCAGGCATAGTTTTTTCGCTTTATAGATTGGTTGTCTTCAAAAAATGAAAAATTTTATAAGAAATTAACAGAAAAAAAATAGAATTACGAGAGCTGGAAACCTTTAATTTCGCGACCTTTATAAAATATAAATAGTTGAGAGTAAAAATTAACTTATCTCTTTATATTTTAGAAAAACTTTGTATTAAATAACAAGATCAAGAATATGAAAATAGAGCAAATTTATACTGGATGTTTGGCGCAAGGGGCATATTATATTACCTCAAATGGCGAAGCTGCAATTATCGATCCCTTACGCGATGTTGAACCCTATTTGGAGCGTGCGGAAAAAGATAACGTTAAAATAAAATATATTTTTGAAACCCATTTTCATGCAGATTTTGTTTCAGGACATGTTGACCTCGCTAAAGCTACAGGCGCGAAAATTGTTTTTGGTCCCAACGCGAAAACTGAATATGATGCGCATATAGCAACTGACGGGGAGGAAATCAAGCTAGGTGATGGAACATTTAAAGTTTTACATACGCCAGGTCATACAATGGAAAGTACTTGTTTTCTATGGATAGATGAAAATGGAAAAAATCATTCTTTATTTTCCGGTGACACCCTTTTTATTGGGGATGTTGGCCGCCCGGATTTAGCCCAAAAAGCTGCATCTATGACGCAAGAAGAATTAGCCTCGATATTATACCATTCGCTTCGTGATAAAGTAATGACGCTTGCGGACGATGTTATCGTATATCCAGCACATGGAGCAGGAAGTTCATGTGGGAAAAATATGAGCAAGGAAACAGTTTCTACAATTGGAGAACAAAAGCAGCTAAATTATGCTTTGCGGGCAAATATGACAGAATCGGAATTTGTAAAAGAGGTTACAGATGGCTTATTGCCGCCTCCAGGTTATTTTGGAATGAACGTAATGATGAATAAATCAGGTTACGATAATATTAATGATGTAATGGAAAGAGGAATGCAGGCACTAACTCCTGAAGGATTTGAAGCTGCAGCAAATGAAACTGGTGCTGTTATTCTCGATACGCGAAATGCACAAGTTTTCTCGGAAGGTTTTATCCCAAATAGTATAAATATAGGTTTGGATGGTCAATTTGCTCCTTGGGTAGGAGCAATGTTGCCGGATGTAAATCAGCAATTACTATTGGTGACTAAAATTGGGCAGGAAGAGGAAACTGTAAAACGACTTGCGCGCGTTGGATATGACCACGTTATTGGTTATCTAAAAGACGGATTTAATTCTTGGAAAATTGCAGGTAATGAATTGGATTCCGTTAAAAGAATTACTGCGGATGAATTTGCAGAGCGCTTTAAAAATGAGCCAATTGTAATCGATGTCCGCAAACCGGGAGAGTTCGCTGCGGAACATGTTGATGGTGCTAAAAGTATTCCTCTAGATTTCATAAATGAAGATATGGCTGAATTTCCTAAAGAAAAACCCTTTATTATTCATTGTGCTGGAGGGTATCGAAGTATGATTGCAGCTTCTATTTTGAAATCGAGAGGGTACGATAATTTCATAGAAGTTGCGGGCGGTTACAGTGCGATTTCCAAAACAGATGTCCCAAAAACGGACTATGTTTGCCCGACAACAGTGACAAAAGCATAGCAGACTCTATTTTTTAGGATTGGGTTGGTTGCTTTTTAATTCATATTAACTTACTTTTTTAGTTTAATTTGTTTTATGGAAGTCTATATTACGAAACAATTGTTGCAATCAATTCTTTTGCCACGCAAAAAAGACGCGCACAAAGGAGATTTCGGACATGGTTTACTGGTGGCTGGAAGTGAAGGAATGATGGGAAGTGCTGTTTTGGCTTCAAAGGCGTGCCTCAGAAGTGGAATTGGAATACTTACAACGCACACTCCGGCATGTGGAGTTGCAATTCTTCAAATATCCACTCCGGAAGCAATTGTCAGTAAAGATAAAAATGATGCTTTTTGCAGTAAAATTGTAACTGACGAAAAATACACATCCATTGCAATTGGTCCTGGGATTTCCACGAATCCAGTAACACAAAACGCTCTTTATGAATTACTTGTAACCAGCAAAAGCCGTTTGATAATTGATGCTGATGGTTTAAATTGTTTGAGTCTGCATCCGGAATGGTTAAAATTAATTCCTACAAATTCCCTTTTAACGCCGCATCCAAAAGAATTTGAACGATTGGTAGGGAAATGGAATTCGAATAAAGTGAAAATTCAAAAACTCAAACAATTTTGTAATGAATTTTCTGTCTATGTGTTACTCAAATCCTCCAAAACAATATTGTGCTCACCAAATGGGGAACTATTTATTAATACAACCGGAAATCCCGGCTTAGCAAAAGGAGGAAGTGGTGATACATTAACTGGGATACTTTTGGCTTTTTTCTCGCAAGGTTACTCTTCGAAAAATGCAGCAATTCTTGCTGTTTATTTGCACGGATTAGCTGCAGATCTTGCAGTTATTAAAAAAACAGAATATGGACTTTTAGCAAGTGATATTATTCAATATATACCAAAAGCCTTCAAGGAAATTCAGTCATTTTAGTTTTTTCCCGAATTAAAACTTTATCTATCCTAAGTCCATCTAAATCAATCACTTCGAAGTAGTAATTGCCTGACACGAAGGAATCGCCAACCTGCGGAATTTTTTTGATATTTTCAAGAATAAATCCTGATATTGTTTTGTAAAGTGGACTTTTTTCATCCATTATTTCCTTTTTAAAAAAAGTATTTATCTCAAAAATAAGTGTCTCCCCGTTTACTAAAAAACTGTTATCCGAGCGTTTAATAATATTTTGAACTTTAAGCTCTTCCTCGTTTGGAAGTTCTCCAACAATTGCTTCAATTAGATCATGAAGGGTAATAATTCCAGTGATATTACTTTGTTCATCGGTAACAATTGCAATGTGTTCTTTTTTACTTTTAAATAGATTGAGAATTTTGAGCGTTGGTGTGTTTTCAATTACAAAGAGAGGCGATTGCATTATTGAATCTAGCGTGAAATCTTTATTTTGATAGTTTTCCATAAAATCTTTACTACTGATAACGCCTTTTACTTTGGTAATTAGACCATCACAAACAATGAACTTTGAATGCACACTTTTTAAAATAAATTTTAGGGTATGTGCAATTGGCAACTTTTGATTTATCCAATCAATCTCAGAATTTTTCGTCATTAATGTTTTGGCTGTTTGATCCGTAAAAAAGAACAAATTTTGATGGATTTGAGTTTCATCCGTTTCCAAAACGCCTTGTTTTTCTGCATTAAATAATATTAATTTCAATTCCTCTTCATTGATATGATTTGTTGTGGCCTCATTTATTCGGAATGCTTTAATTAGAATTCTAGTTGAAAGAGTAAGTAACTTCACAAATGGATAGGTAGCTTTTGTGAAAAATTGGATAATAGGAGCACAAAATAACGCGATTTTTTCTGCGTTATTAATCGCAATTGTTTTTGGAACAAGTTCTCCAATTACTATCGTGAAATAAATAACACTTCCAATCACAAAGAACAATGAAATCGAATGGGAATAGTCTTTAAGAAAAGAAAATTGTATTAAAATGCTGTTTAAATCGTCGGTTAAAGTTGCTCCACCATACGCTCCTGATATTATTCCAATTAAGGTTATCCCGACTTGAACAGAAGACAAAAAGTTTTCGGGTTTATCCAATAACGCAAGAATTATTTTGGCTCTTGAATTTCCCTGTTCGGATAAATATTCTATTCTACTGCGTTTAACTGAAATCAAAGCTATTTCTGAAAGGGCGAAAAAACCATTCAAAAGTGTCAATGTGAAAATAATTAGGATTTCCATGGATTAGTTTCCTTAATTTCTATATGAATAGAGTGAGTTTTAATTAACTCGAATTTGAACAAAAAAAAATACCTCACTAGTGTAAGGTATTTTTCAATTCGTTTAAAGTATCTCTTAATCTTCTGTTTCTTCTTCAAAATCTTCATCATCTTCATCCATTTCATCCTCATCGAAATGATTTACTGAATGAATATCAAAATCATCGTCTTCCTCGTCATCAAAAAATCGGTTTGATTTCCCACTTTTTTTATACGCGTTCATTTTGGGTTTTTTAGCGCGACCTTCTGTATCCCCCCAATCTTTTAATTTTTTTTCTTTTTCCTTTTTTCGTTGCTCCAGCGTTTTTAAAGAATCTACTGCTGGTGGCACAAAACCGGTTGATTCTGAATCTACACTTGTCTCTGTTCTTTGAAAAGGCGTTCTGGTTGCACCACTATCATTGTTACGATTAAAATCTGGGCGAGGAGAATTTGAATCCCGCGGTGGTCGACTATCTGTTCGCTGTTCAGCTTCTTTTACAGCAATTGGTCTTCCGTTCATCATTGAACCATCCAATTCATCAATTGCTTTTAACGCTTCCTCGCGATCTGCCATTTCTACGAAACCAAAACCCCTTGATTTTCCCGTTTCTCGATCCATTGCAACACTTGCTTTAAGCACTGTACCATAATCTTGAAATGCTTGCTTCAACTGTTCACCAGTTACGCCAAAATCTAATTTGGCCACAAAAATACTAGTCATAAAAATGTAAAAGTTTTTTTACTTTTTTTTTTAAATGTTAATAATGATTCGAAAATAAGATTTTTTTTTTAAGTTTAAGGTAATTGAAATGTATTTTTATAAAAAAAAGACAATGAACGCATTAATTCTAGGTGGAACAGGACTTGTAGGGCATGATTTATTGGAATTACTGATTTCCGATAAGCGATTTGAGAAGATAGAATTATTGTCTAGGCGTGAATTGGATATCCGCGAAATTAAAGTTACCAACCACTTGGTGGATTTTTCTAATTTGTTGGATTTACCAATCTACGATAAAATGGATGTGTTATTTATAACATTCGGAACTACCTTAAAAAAAGCAGGATCACAGGCAAAACAATTTGAAATTGATGTTGATATTCCAACTTTAGTGATGAAACTCGCTAAGAAGAAAGGAGTGGAACGATGTGTTTTGATTTCCGCTTTGGGTGTAAGTTTAAAATCTCCTTTCTTCTATTCCAGAATGAAAGCGCAATTGGATGAAAATGCAAAGAAAATTGGGTTCAAACAATTGATTTTAATTAAACCGTCCATATTGGAAGGCCCTCGAGTGGAAGAACGTACCACTGAAAAATGGTCAATTCTGCTGGGCAATGCAATCGGCAAAACTGGTTTAATAAATAAGTACAAGCCTGTTGAATCGATTAATGTCGCAAAATGTATGGTGCAAAGTTTACTTGATTTACCCAATGGGACACATGAAATTTCATCCTCAAAAATAATGGAATACGCCAAAATATATACAGAGGACGAATTCAATAATTCAGCTGATTTTCAACAAGAAAATTAGATAAAAGTTACTTTCTATGGAAGAAAATTATTTTGATTCCGCAGATTTAACCTTAAGTATATCTCTGATTTCTGATAATAATTGTTGGTCTTTTGTTGGTGGAATTTCAGGAGCTAGCGCATCTTTCTTATTTATTTTCGCCTTGTTTGATGCTTTAATAAGAAGAAATATTATAAATGCAGTGACGAAAAAATTGATTACAGCAGCAATAAATTTACCATATAAAACGCCATTCCATGAGAGTTTTTCCAATTGAGAAACACCCAGAGAATCCATCGCGGGTTTCAATAATAAAGGTGTTATCACATCCACAATAAAAGATCCAACTATTGCACTAAAAGCTGCGCCAATTATTACTGCAACTGCCAAATCTATTATGTTTCCACGTAAAATGAAGGTTTTAAATTCTTTGATCATGTTTATTTTTTTTAAATAAATATAGCTTATTTTGAATATAACTCAGACTTTAAAAGGTTGTCTTTGTAATAGGGAACGGCTCAAAGTAACATCATCTGCATACTGCAATTCTGTTCCTACAGTTACACCTCTAGATAATGTAGAAATAATTAACTCCTTGTTAACTAGTTTTTTATAAAGATAAAAATTTGTTGTATCTCCTTCCATTGTTGGACTTAACGCGAAAATTATTTCAATTAATTCACCTGTGTTTGCCTTATCTACCAAACTTGGAATATTCAAGTCGGAAGGTCCAACGCCATCCATTGGTGAAATAATTCCACCTAAAACATGGTAAATTCCTCGGTAAGATTCTGTCCCTTCAATTGCCAAAACATCTCGAATATCTTCCACAACGCAAATTATAGAATGATCTCGTTTCGGATCCGAACAAATAGTACAAATACGTGTATCGGAAATATTTCCACAAGAGGCACATTTTTTTACGTGACTTTTCATTTCAGTAAAGGCAAGTGAGAATTGCTCAATTTCACTTTCTGTCCGGTTTAATAATTGCAAAACCAATCGCAAAGCCGTCCTTTTTCCAATTCCAGGTAGGGAGGACAACTGCTCAACAGCATTTTCGATGTATTTAGAAGGAATTTTCACATAGTAAATTTACAAAAATCCAAATATTCAAAGTCGCTTTTGATAGAGATGTTTTGAACACTCAGCCTTTAGTAAATCGAAGTTTCATTCAAAAAGACTACTTTTGTCGGGGTAATATTAAACAATGTCAAAGAACGAGGTAAACATAAAAAATAAGCGGGCTAGGTTCGAATACCATTTGCTGGAAACTTATGTTGCTGGAATTCAATTGGCAGGGACAGAAATAAAAAGTATTCGTTTAGGCAAGGCAAGTATCTTAGAAGCGTATTGCGTGATGAATCGGGGTGAAGTTTGGATGAGAAATATGCATATTTCAGAATATGAAAATGCATCATTTTACAACCATAAACCAAGGGGAGACCGTAAATTATTGCTGAATAAGAAAGAAATCGTTAAAATTGATAAATTCTTGATGTCCAAAGGAAATACTCTAATTCCGTTGCGGATGTATTTATCTGAAAAAGGATGGATTAAAGTAGAAATCGCGTGTGCTCAAGGTAAAAAACTTCACGATAAACGACAGGATTTAAAGGAAAAAGACGATCGTAGAGATATGGATCGGGCAATGAAAAAATAATTTTTTATAAAAATCCTAGCACTATTAAATGTGCCCAATGATCATCCCAAAGCAAAAACCAAATTAATAAAGTCGTTGATAAATAAAGGCTTATATGGTATAAAACCGTATATAAAACAGTCTTTTTTTTATAGATCCGAACAAATAAAGGTAAACAAAAGAAAAGCCACACAACAAAAAAGTTAGACAAAAAAGTAAACTGCACAGCATACGATTTTTTTGTTAAAATTTGCTTTGAAACAATATTTTTTGGAATGTGAAACAACCAGGAACGTTCAATTACAATAGCAGGAAATTCGGAACAACGCGCGTAATTTATTCCCGAAATCCAATAGCTGTTTCCTTTTTCTGTTCGAACCAATGAATTTTGATGCAATCCATCACCGCTTGGAAGAATTTCGTCGAAATATATAATTGTATCGTTTTCGTAATGATTTGGCAGAAACATATCCAATAGGAGTAAAATACTCAGAATCGGTCCGATAATAGAAACTCTCTTCAGTATTCTCCATTTTCTCCCGGTAAATAAACTCTTGAAATACCGCTCATTCTCTTGTTGTTCATTGTAAAGCTGATCGTAGTGTTTTTTTTTTGCTTCACGCATTCGCTCTTCTGCACTTTTTTCTTTTTTAGCTCTATTTCGAGCTGTCGATTCAACTGGTGCATTTTTTTTACCAATCAAAATCTCATACGCCTCCGTAAGTTGTAGGAATTTTTCTTTGGCATCCGGAGTTGTATTCTTGTCAGGATGATAGCGCATGGCAAGTGATCGAAATTGTTTTCTAATTTCCAGCGAGGTAGCCTTTTCAGATAACCCTAAAATATCAAAGTATTTCTTTAACGACATGCGAGCCAATCTGTTGCATTGTTAATCCTCTGTTTATTTTTCCACTTGCGGTTCGTGTAAATTTCTCCAAATAGTAAATTTCTTTAGGGATAGAATAGTTGGAAAGTTTGGTATGTAATACTTCCTTCGTTAATTTCAAAGAATAGGTAGATTCTATAACAAGTATAACTTTTTGTCCAAATTTGTCATCCGGTAAACTACTTATAAAATAAGGAATGTCAAGTAGTTCCGAAATAGTGTCTTCAATTTCTTCTGGATTCAACTTTTTCCCCCCAGAATTGATCAAGAAATCCGTTCTTCCAATCCATTGAAAAGTCCTTTTACTTGTTAAAAGAACTTGGTCATTTGTTTTTAAGAAATCAATATTAATCGCAGGGTAATGCACCACCAGCTGTTCGTTTTCCTCGCTAAAGGTTATTCCAGGAAGTGCTTGAAATTCAGTTTGCTGGTTTTTCCCAACTTTGCGCATAGCAACATGTGAAATAGTTTCCGTCATGCCGTATGTATGAAATACGGTAATTTGATTTTCTTTTAGCAATGCAGAAAGACTATTGGAAATAGGGCCTCCGCCGATCAATATGGCTGGAATCTTTTTTAATTTGTTTGCGCAATTTTCGAGCGCATTTTTCAACTGCATAGGAACCATTGCAACAAATTCAATTGGTAAATCAATGTTTTCCAATGGATTGGAATTTACTGGCCCTACAATTAAATTTAATTCTCCTACAATCGAACGAATAACCATCATTTTTCCAGCAATCGTAGTTGGAGATAAGGAAAGCAGTGCTGTAGCGTTTTTGCTAATATTTAGGTAATTAAGCGTATTTTTTGCGGAAATAAGCATTTTTACTTTTTTTAATACAATCATGCTTGGTTTTCCTGTTGAACCGCTTGTTTGCACTTCGATATAGTCATTTTCATTTTCCCATTCTTCCAAAAAAGTATTTACTTCTTTCGTCGTTTCTTCAGAAGCATGAATAAATTGAATTGAAAATGCCATTATATTTTTGGAATAATTTTTGAAACAAAGGTAAGAACTTTACTTACTGCTATTTCTAAATTAAAAATAGCTAAAATTGAAATGTATCGGCTGTTTAATCAAAAAATAGTTTTAAATTAATCTCAAAATTGAAAAAAAATGAAAAAAACAATTGGAATACTTGCACTTGGCGTGATCTCATTAGCCTTTGTAACAAAAAAAGAAACCCTTTCTAAACAAGAAAATAATGGGATAAAATTCGCCAACCTTTCACTTGAAAAGGCTAAGTCTTTGGCGAAGGAAAATGACCAGTTGATTTTTATAGATGCATATACAAGTTGGTGCGGACCTTGCAAAAAAATGGCAGCCACATCTTTTAAAGATGCTGAAGTTGGCGAATTATTCAATGAAAAATTCATCAATTTAAAAATCGATTGTGAAAAAGATGCAGATGGACCTGAATTAGCTAGAATGTATAAGGTTCGTGCATATCCAACTTTATTGGTAATTGATGGGGATGGAAAATTAGTGAAGCAAGTTGTAGGTTTTCAGGCTGCTGATAGATTAATTTCACTTGCAAAATCGGTAGATTAATTATTGCTTTATAATTCTTTCCTCTGCATGCAGTATCGAGTGCGGAGCAAAAATACCAAACTAAAAAAAGCCGTCCTACTAAGTAAGACGGCTTTTAAATTTTATAGAGAAGGAATTATTTTCCTTTTTCCATTTTTTCTTTTAATGCAGATAAAGCATCAAAATCACCTAATGTAGATTTCTCTGTATTTTGGTTGATTGCTTTTACTGCTTGAGATGTAGAAGAGACAGCGCTTCCTTTTTTGCTGCTCGCTTTCGCTGAAGATGCAGTTGGTTTATCTTCACCTTCTTCGAATGTACGTGTATGGGAAACAACGATTTTCTTGGAATCTTTATTGAATTCAATGACTTTGAAATCAAGTGTTTCTTCCACTTTCGCGTTTTGTCCATCTTCTTTTCTCAAGTGCTTAGAAGGACAAATACCTTCTACACCATAAGGAAGAGCAACAATTCCAGATTTGTCTTTGTTCTCAATTATTGTTCCTTGGTGAACAGAACCTTCTCCGAAGATAGTTTCAAATACATCCCAAGGATTTTCTTCTAATTGTTTATGACCTAAAGAAATTCTTCTGTTGTCTCTATCGATTTCCAATACAACAACTTCCATTTCATCTCCGACCTTACAGAATTCTGATGGGTGCTTGATTTTCTTTTGCCATGAAAGATCTGAAATATGGATTAATCCGTCAACACCTTCTTCTAATTCAACGAATACACCGAAATTAGTGAAGTTACGAACTTTCGCTTTGTGCTTCGTTCCAACTTTATACTTTCCTTCAATATCAGACCATGGATCTGGCATCAATTGTTTGATACCCAATGACATTTTACGTTCTTCACGGTCCAAAGTCAAAATTACAGCTTCAACTGAATCTCCAACAGACATGAAATCTTGTGCGGAACGTAAATGTTGTGACCAGCTCATTTCTGAAACGTGAATCAAACCTTCAACCCCTGCAGCGATTTCAACAAAAGCACCATAATCAGCCATAACAACAACCTTTCCTTGAACTTTATCACCAACATTTAAGTCTGTGTTCAAAGCATCCCATGGATGTGGTTGTAATTGCTTAAGTCCAAGTGCAATTCTTTTCTTATCATCATCAAAGTCAAGAATAACAACATTTATTTTTTGGTCTAATTCAACGATCTCCTCTGGATGATTAACACGTCCCCAAGATAAATCAGTTATATGAATCAAACCATCAACACCACCTAAATCGATGAATACACCGTAAGATGTAATGTTTTTAACTGTTCCTTCCAACACTTGACCTTTCTCAAGACCAGAGATAATTTGTTTTTTCTGTTCTTCCAATTCCGCTTCAATAAGCGCTTTGTGAGAAACAACAACATTGCGGAATTCTTGGTTGATTTTAACCACTTTGAATTCCATGTTTTTACCAACATATATATCGTAGTCACGAATTGGTTTAACATCAATTTGAGAACCTGGCAAGAATGCTTCGATTCCAAAAACGTCAACAATTAAACCGCCTTTCGTACGACATTTCACGAAACCAGTGATAACTTCACCTGTACGTAATACATCGTTCACACGAAGCCATGCTTTGTGCATACGCGCTGTTCTGTGTGAAACAACCAATTGACCTGTTTTGTCTTCTTGGCATTCAACGAATACATCTACTGTATCGCCTGCTTTTAATTCCGGATTATAACGAAATTCAGATGCTGCAACAACACCTTCGGATTTGTAACCAATATTAATGATTACTTCTTTTTTAGTAACAAGAACAACTGTTCCTTCAACAACTTCTTTTTCGTTGATGGAAGTCAATGTTACTTCATACTTGTCTGATAACTCAGAACGTTGGATGTGAGAATAACCGTCTAATGCTAATGCATCCCAGTCAAAGTCTGCAGATCCCTGCGTGTTTGTAGTTTTTGCCATTTGGCTTTTTAAATTGTATTTCGAGCGCCCAATAACTCGAAAGTGATGAATACTAAACTGTTTAATTAGGGCAACAGTCTTGTTTTAAGGGTGCAAAGGTAATTATATAATTGATAACGGCAAAATTTAAACAAAAAAAAGGCCATCTTTCGATGACCTTTTAAAGTAGTGCAAAAAAATTATTTTAAAGCATCCGCTCGTTTTTTATATTCTAACGCTTTTTCGGTATTTCCAATATTCTTATTGATTTGAAAAAGGATGTTCAATACATCTTTGTCATTAGGGCTTTTAGCAATGTATTTTTCCAAAGGAATTAGTGCACGTTTGTAAATTTCATCAGCAGACTTCAACATTTTGTCGTAGTTTGGATCACCAAATTTTAACTGGTTTGCTGCAATTTTGGTATCCGTTCCCCAAGTAACTAAATGGGCACCTAATTGATATTGCGCATCGATATAATCAGGATCAATTTCCAATGCTTTATTCAAAGACATCTCCGCTTTTTCATTTTGCTTTAAATCGATATAAATAGTTCCAATCGTGTAAAACAATTGTTTGTTATTTGGATCCGCAGTAATTGCTTCATTTAATGCGGATTCTGCGCCTGCTGCGTCACCCGCTTCTATGTTTGTATTCACTTGCTCAAGCAATAAATCACGGTTTGAAGGGTGTTTTTTTCTACCTTCAACTATAACTGCTTTCGCTTCGGCAATTTGTCCGTTTTTTCTGTATGCAACAGATGCTAGAGCATACGTAGTTGGACCCTTGTAGCCAATTTTAGCAAGTTTTTCATAACCGATTGCTGCTAATCCAAAATTATTTGACTTTTCATAGCACAGCGAAGAATTAAAAATGGATGAACTATCCAATTCTCCAATTGCAGTATAAAAATCAGCTTCAGTTGTATATATTTCTGCCGCTTCTTTTAACATATTGCTTTTATAAAGCATATTTGCTATACCATCTAATTGGTCGTGTTTTTGGTAAACGGACTCACGAATATCAGAATCGTATTTATCACTGATTTCAAAACCTCTTTTAAAGGAAGCAATTGAAACTTTTAATGCATCCTCTCCTGCAATTTTCGCAAAAGTTGTGTCCATTGATAGTGTCGCTACCGTAAGGAAGTTGGCATAGATTTCTCCTTTGAGCCACAGTGTTTTTGGACTATCTTTCGTTTCTAGATTTTCCGCTGCAAGATCGATGAAATTTTTTGCGTTAATAAGAGATTTTTTTGCTGTTTCCATATCTCCAGATGCAACAGCCATCTGGTATTTGTTTTTAAATTCAACAGCAGCGCTCGTTTCGTTTTTTTTCTGAGCGATCGATACCGAAGCAAGAACAAAAGTTCCAACAATCAGTGTAGATTTTTTTATACTATTTTTCATTTTTTATTAGTTTGATTTTTAAAAAATCGTTTTACAATTAAAATTTATTCTGCTTCGTCGTTTTCAATTTCCGTGCCATTTTCCGTATTTGTATCTGCTAGTGGTTCAATTTCAATTGGATTTCCATCTTCATCCAATTCAATTTCATCCTCATCTTCCGTTCGCGGAACTCTTGCTATTGCAGCAATTGCAGCACTGTTTTTAAGGTTTATCAATTTCACCCCTTGTGCCGCACGCCCCATTGTACGAATCGTGTCAATGTGCATTCTAATCGTGATCCCAGCTTTTGTAATAATCATCAAATCTTCCTCATCCGTAACATTTTGTATGGATAAAAGTGGTCCAGTTTTTTCTGTGATGTTCAATGTTTTTACACCTTTTCCTCCGCGATTCGTAATTCTGTATACAGGCTCCTTGTCTTCTGGATCATTCAAATACGTTCGTTTTCCATACCCTTTTTCGGAAACAACCAAAATAGTAGAGAAAATATCTTCAACGCAAATCATTCCAATAACTTGGTCCGTTTCGCTTGTTAATGTCACTCCACGCACGCCTGAAGCATTTCTGCCCATTGGCCGAACTTTAGATTCGTTGAATCGAATTGCACGTCCTGAACTTGTTGCCAAAACAATTTCATTCGTGCCATTTGTTAAACGCGCTTCCAATAATTCATCATTGTCTCGAATCGTAATGGCATTAATTCCATTTGATCTTGGTCGAGAATATGCCGCAAGGGAGGTTTTTTTAATTATTCCTTCCTTCGTACACATTACAATAAAGTTGTTGTCTGTATATTCTTTATCCGTTAGGTCTAGAACTTTAACATATCCTTTAACTTTATCGTCTTGTGGAATATTAATCAAGTTTTGAATTGCTCTACCTTTCGCTAATTTATTTCCTTCTGGAATCTCGTAAATGCGCATCCAGAAACAACGTCCTTTTTCAGTAAATACCAAAAGGTAATTGTGGTTTGTTGCTACAAATAAATGCTCCAAGAAATCCTTATCTCGTGTAGTGGAACCTTTCGAGCCCATTCCACCGCGATTTTGAACTTTATATTCACTTAAACTCGTGCGCTTTATATAACCAGCATGTGAAATCGTTATAACAACCTCTTCATCTGCTATTAAGTCTTCCATGCGCATCTCGCTTGCGGAATATTCTATCCGCGAACGACGCTCATCTCCGTATTTTTCTCTAATTTCTGTTAACTCATCTTTGATTATCTGCATTCGGCGATCTTCGTTAGCAAGAATATCCTTTAAATCAGCAATTAACTTCATTAACTCATCAAATTCAGTGCGCAGTTTATCTTGCTCTAATCCAGTCAAATGACGCAAACGCATTTCAACTATTGCGCGTGATTGAATTTCAGACAACGCAAAACGAACCATTAAATTTTCGCGTGCTTCTTCTGGTGATTTAGATGCTCGGATAATTTTAATTACTTCGTCTATATTATCGGATGCAATAATAAGGCCTTCTAAGATATGTGCTCTTTCCTCTGCTTTACGCAATTCGAATTTCGTTCGACGAATAACTACTTCGTGACGGAAATTCACAAAATGAACAATCATATCTTTCAAGTTTACCATTACTGGACGACCATCAACAAGACATATATTATTGACTGAAAAAGAAGTTTGAAGCGAAGTAAATTTGTATAATTTATTCAGTACTACATTGGCAATTGCATCCCGTTTGATTTCATAAACGATACGCATTCCGTTTCTATCTGATTCATCGCGAATATCAGAAATTCCCTCAATTTTTTTGTCATTAACAAGATCAGCGGTTTTTTTAATCATGTCCGCCTTATTAATCTGATAAGGAATCTCTGTTACAATAATCTGCTCGCGACCATTTGCTTCTTCAATTTCCGCTTTCGCGCGCATTACAATTCTCCCGCGCCCCGTTAAAAGTGCCTCACGCACACCTTCATAACCATATATAATACCACCTGTAGGGAAATCTGGCGCTTTTACGTACTTAATTAGTTCCTCAATATCGATATCCTTATTGTCAACATAAGCGACAATTCCATCTATAACCTCTGTAAGATTATGCGGAGCCATGTTAGTTGCCATACCAACAGCAATTCCGGACGCACCATTTACAAGTAAGTTGGGGATTTTAGAGGGAAGTACCGTTGGCTCTTCTAAACTATCATCAAAGTTTGGTGCAAAATCAACTGTATCTTTATCCAGATCATTAAGCATTTCCTCTGTAATCTTTTTGAAACGCGCTTCCGTATACCGCATTGCAGCTGGACTGTCGCCATCAACAGACCCGAAGTTTCCCTGACCATCTACCAGCGGGTAACGAAGAGACCAAGGCTGTGCCATTCGCACCATAGTATCATATACAGAACTATCGCCGTGCGGATGGTATTTTCCTAAAACTTCCCCAACGATTCTTGCGGATTTTTTATACGGACGATTGGAGAATACTCCAAGATCCTGCATACCATATAATACACGTCTGTGCACCGGTTTAAAACCGTCACGCACATCAGGAAGCGCACGAGAAACTATTACTGACATTGAATAATCAATGTAAGCAGACTTCATTTCGTCTTCGATGTTAATTTGGATTATTTTTTCTCCATCTGCCATCTTGTCACATATTTATTTTTAGCACGTAAATTGTGCGGGTTAAAGCAAGTTTCGAAATTAGTAATTTTCTATCCAATGAAAACGGGGGTTGTCTTGTTTTTACTAACAAAAATCTGTGGAAAATTGACTTTATCGAGTACTTATTAACAATTTTTTCGTTTTATATTTGTAATTAAGGATAATAGCACATTTTTATCCCCGAATATCTGAATGTTATGGAGGCAAAATTTTCACAGAGAGTAAAAGATGTAATCAGCTATAGTAGGGAGGAGGCGCTTCGACTAGGAAATGAATTCATTGGTGTAGAGCACCTTCTATTAGGGATTATCCGCGATGGAGAAGGAACGGCAATTAAGTTGCTGAATGAGTTTCATTTGGATCTAAAGCAAATTAAAACGGAAATAGAGAAGAGTTTAAATAAGTCAGGTAATCTGAATACTGCACCCTTGGCAAATATTCCATTGGTTAAACAAGCTGAAAAAGTTCTGAAAATGACGTACCTTGAAGCAAAACTTTACAAAAGTCCACTGATTGGTACGGAACACCTGCTATTATCAATTTTGAAAGATGAGAATAGCTTTGCTTGCCGCGTATTAAATAAATATGGCGTAATTTACGATAATGTTAAAGACGAACTAGAAGCAATGGTAGAAGAAAACACAAGTCCGCGGGCCGAGTTCCCAGGAGGTCAAGAAGAGGAAGGTGCAGAGCAATTTGCTGCACAGCGCAAACCAACAGATCCAAAATCAAAAACGCCAGTTTTAGATAATTTCGGAAGGGATTTAACGAAAATGGCGGAAGTTGGAAAATTGGACCCAATTGTAGGTCGTGAAAAAGAAATTGAGCGCGTGAGCCAAATTTTATCCCGAAGAAAGAAAAATAATCCGATTTTAATCGGAGAACCAGGTGTTGGAAAAAGTGCAATTGCTGAAGGACTGGCATTGCGAATTGTGCAACGCAAAGTTTCTCGGGTTCTTTTTAATAAACGAATCGTTTCTTTGGATTTAGCTTCATTGGTAGCCGGTACAAAATACCGAGGTCAATTTGAAGAGCGGATGAAAGCAGTGATGCAGGAATTGGAAAAAAATCCAGATGTTATATTGTTTATTGATGAAATTCACACGATTATAGGCGCTGGTGGTGCAAGTGGTTCATTAGATGCTTCCAATATGTTTAAACCAGCTTTGGCGAGGGGAGAACTGCAAGCAATTGGGGCTACTACTTTGGATGAATACAGACAATATATTGAGAAAGATGGTGCTTTGGAACGCCGCTTTCAAAAGGTTATTATTGAACCAACTTCTATGGAGGAAACGGTTCAAATTCTTAATAATATCAAGGAAAGATATGAAGATCACCATTCTGTAACATACACTCCTGAAGCCATAAATGCATGTGTAAGATTAACGGAACGCTATATTACAGATCGGCATTTACCGGATAAAGCAATTGATGCTTTGGACGAGGTCGGTTCGCGTGTTCACTTAAAAAATATAAATGTGCCAAAAGAAATTTTGGACGTTGAAGCATTAATTGAAGGATTGAAAGACCAAAAAAACGAGGTTATTAAATCCCAACAATATGAAAAAGCAGCGGAATTAAGAGATAGTGAACGCAAACTTCAAGATCAATTAGAGCTAGCAAAGAAAAAGTGGGAAGATGATTCCAAAACAAATCGCGTCGTTGTAACCGAAGAACATGTGGCAGAGGTGGTTTCGATGATGTGCGGAATTCCTTTGACGCGTGTTTCGCAATCCGAGACGGGAAAACTTGTGAACATGGCGGAGGATTTGCGAAACAAGGTAATTGGACAGGATGAAGCGGTATCTAAAGTTGTCAAGGCAATTCAACGAAATCGAGCAGGATTGAAGGATCCAAATAAACCAATCGGTTCTTTTTTCTTTCTCGGTCCAACAGGAGTCGGAAAAACTCAGTTAGCAAAAGTTTTGGCGAAATACTTGTTTGATTCAGATGACGCATTGATTCGTATTGATATGTCTGAATACATGGAGAAATTCTCAATTTCTAGATTGGTTGGTGCGCCTCCAGGGTACGTTGGGTACGAAGAAGGTGGGCAATTGACGGAAAAAGTGCGTCGCAAACCGTATTCCATTATTCTTCTAGATGAGATTGAAAAAGCACACCCTGATGTCTTCAATTTGCTTTTACAAGTTTTGGATGATGGGCACATGACGGATGGATTAGGACGGAAAATAGATTTCAAAAACACTATCCTAATTATGACTTCCAATATCGGAGCCCGTCAATTGGCTGATTTTGGTTCAGGTGTTGGTTTTGGAACGAAAGCAAAAGAAGAATCCCGTGACGATAATGCAAAATCTGTAATTCAAAATGCACTTAGAAAGGCCTTCTCTCCAGAATTCTTAAACCGAATTGACGATATGATTTTATTTAAATCATTGCAGCGGGATAGTATACATAAAATCATCGATTTGGAATTAACTAAATTATATGGTAGAATCAATGATTTAGGTTTCCGCATTGAAATGACCGAGAAAGCCAAAGATTTTATTGTGGATAAAGGTTACGATGAGAAATACGGTGCTCGCCCATTAAAAAGAGCAATTCAGAAATACATTGAAGATCCGCTTGCTGAAGAGATAATTAAAGCAACGTTGCAAGAAGGAGATTTGATTAAAATTGATATCGAAGAAGGAAAAGAAGAATTGACTATTAAAATTGAAAAGATAAAAGCGAAAACTAAAAAACTAAAAGAATAAAAGAATAGTTTTTTGATATATTAAGAGCGGTTTCCATTTAGGATACCGTTTTTTTTATGCTTAATTTTTACTGTTTTAAATTTAAAATCTGATTCATAGAAAATAAAAAATACAATCAGTTTATAGGTTCAAGTAGTATTACGAAACCGCCACCTGGCGCAAGTTTTATGGTTTTCTTGAGTGTTGTTTCATTTATTTTTTCTTCAATTAAATAGCTTTCCGGATTTTCCTCGAAATGCGCATCTTTTCCATCTAAAAAATAGCTTGACTTATATGGAATATTCTGGTTCAAATTTGGAAATGTAATTTCCAAATCCCTCCCGATTTCATTTGTTATCGCGGCTATAAACCAGGTTAAATTATATCTTCTGGCAATAATAACATACTCCCCAATTTTCGCGTCTAGAACTATTGTTTCATCCCAAGTTGCTGGCAGTTGTTGGATGCATTTAAACGCTGGATGATTTTTATAATTTTCGGGTAAATCTGCTGCCATTTGCAAAGGGCTATATAAAATCACGAGTAAAGCAAGTTGGTTGGAAAGGGTGCTATGAACAGCCGTTTTTCCGATATCTAAACCGTTCCATTTTACGCGTTGATTTGCGAAATTTGATAAGTCGATATCAAAAATCCCTGCTGTATAGTCAATTGGGCCAGCAATTCCCCGTGTGAAAGGCAAAATGCAAGTATGCGACGGAGTATTTCCTTCGCTCCAAGCATTCCATTCCATGCCACGAACTCCTTCAGCTGTCATTAGATTGGGATAGGTTCTGCTCAATCCTGAAAGCACAATTGGTTCATGTACGTCTAGCATTATTTCATATTTCGCAGCGAGTTTCATAATTCTATTGTAATGTTGAACCATTCTTTGACCATGGTGGTTTTCCCCTATTGGTGTTACTGGTCCTGCATAGCCGGTTTTAACTATTCTAATTCCAAGTTTATGGTACATTTTAAATGCTTTTTTCACGTGTTTTTCATACGATTCCGTATCTCCTCCAGTTTCATGGTGGCCGATAATTTCCACACCTTTCGAATTTGCATATGAAACAACTTCTTTTAGGTTGAAATCTGACGAGGCAGTTGTGAAATCGAATGCGTCTTTTTCCCCCCAGTTTTCCCAACCAGTATTCCAACCTTCGATCAAAATACCTTTTATGCCGTTTTCAGAGGCGAAATCGATATATTTCTTTGCGTTTTCAGTAGTTGCGCCATGCTTTAAACCCTCCTTCCAAGTGGAAATTCCAAGATGCATTTCCCACCAAATACCGGAATAAAGTATAGGTTGAATCCATGAAACATCTTTAATCTTGCAAGGCTCATTTAAGTTTAAAATTAAATTGGATTGAATTAGATCTCCAGGCTTATCCCCAAAAATAAATGCTCTCCATGGGGAACATACAGTTTTTTTTGTCTTCACCAATATTCCGTCGGACCATGGAACGAGGTTCACTTTAAATAAATTTTTACGGGTAGAATCCTGCAGTAACGTCATAGTCGAATAATCTAAAATTGCAGATTCATGAACGCTCACAAAAACACCGTTTTGCCCTTCCAACGTAAAAGGTGTAGCAACATGTTTTGCGCTGTCCAGCGGCGTATTGAAATAGGTTTTTTCTAAAGTATTGTAATCTGCCCAATTCCACCAACATATATATTTTCCAACAAAATCGAAGGCACTTTCTTCCGAAATAATATTGATTTTATTTAGTCTATTTTGTTTGGGAACTTCATACCTAAAAGCAAATCCATCGTCGTATGCCCGCAGAAAAACGTTTAATTTTCGATTATTCGAAACGGAAGTTAACTCTAGACACAATTCGGTATAGGCTTCTTTTATCTCCGAAGATTGCCCCCAAACTGGTTTCCATATATTATTGAATTGCCGTTCTGAAATTTTAACATCCTGAAAAATAGATAAATTGTCTTCCTTTGTTACTATTCCAAGTTCCCCATTTTCGAGTACCGATTTTTCCTTATAAAAAACAGCGTATTGGATTTTTCCATTTTTGAATTGAAACGAAACTTTTATTTTTTTTTCGGGTGAATAAAATTCTTTTTGAAAATCACTAACCAATCCAAGTACTGAATTACTAAAAATGAATATCGGTAATAAAATTAAGAGCAGAATGCGCATAGAAATTAAATAGTAGTTCAAACTTACGTGTTTTTTGTTAAAGCGTAAAGTTCTGCAAAACTCTAAATTATATATAATTGAAGTGCATTAAAATTATTTTTTCAAATGGCTATTTACCATATTTCAGAATCATTGCCAATTGTCCAGCGTGATAGGCTGTATGTGAAATTATTCTCCCAAAGGCTTCTGCTTTTGTTTTTGTTCCAAACTCATTTGTGGTAATATTAGTTTCCCAGTCGGAATCGGATTGTTCATCTATTATTTTCAGGATAGTTTGCTCGGAAGTCATAAGGTAGCTCACTAATTCTTCTAAGTTTGTCCAGCTTCCAGAATCTTTTCGATCGATTACTGTTTGAGCATGAACGTGTATGTCTTTTGCACCGAAAACATTTTTAGCGAAAAGTAGTTCTACATCGCCAATATGGCGAATTAAAAAACCAGCACTATTTGGCGTTCCTTCAATCGTTTTTGTTAGATCTCCCTTCTTAATTAAGGAAAGCTGATTTGTAAATCGCATGCGTGCTTCGTGGTATGCTTTCTTTAAAACGTCAGAAATTTTCATGTTTTTAATTTTAAGTTTAGGAACAATCCATAACAAAAGTTAACCAAAAAAAACAATTAATCCTAAGCTTAAAGTGAAATTGATTTATGTTTTTCTTTTTTTCTTTTTCGCCGCGGGAAAAAGAATATTATTCAAAATTAAACGGTAACCAGGAGAATTTGGGTGCAAGGTTAAATCCGTTGGAGGATCACCAACTCGGTGCTCATAATCTTCGGGGTCGTGACCGCCATAAAATGTCCAAGTTCCCTGACCCATTTCTCCGTGCACATAACGCGCTGTTCCTAAAGCTTTGTTTTCGCCTAGAATCAATACATTTGGTTTGATAAATTCCTTTCTAAAGTCTGTTGTTTGTCCCATGAAACCATCAATAACAGGTGTATGGCATTGGGTTAACATTGTTGGAACAACGTCCCATTTCGCAGAAAAATCAAAGAGCGTAAATTTGTCCGTTGATTCAGTGACGCGGTTTTGTCTGTGTAATTCTGTTCCATCGATATTGGAGTATTCATATACCATAGGATCTCTTTCCAATTTAAAGTTCTCGAAAGCAAATGTACGTTCAAAATCCAACTTTTCCTGGCACTTGGGGTCAGAACCGTCGCCGTCAAAAATTGATTCGCAAATATCTGTGTCGTGCGCTGCAAGTGCAATATCAAAACTATCTGTTCCGCTGCACATGGTAAATAAAAAGCCGCCACCTAATACAAAGTTTTTAAGATTTGTTGCAACTGCCAATTTTAGCTCTGAAACTTTATTGAAACCAAGCATTTTTGCTTCTGCTTCTGCATCTACCACTTGTTGTTTATACCAAGGATAGGAGCGGTAAGCAGAATAAAATTTCCCGTATTGTCCCGTGAAATCTTCGTGGTGAAGATGTAGCCAGTCGTATTTTGGTAGAACTCCCATTACAATTGCAGAATCATAAATTTTATCGTAGGGAATTTCCGCGTATTCCAAAACAAGTGTTACAGCATCATCCCAAGGTTGTTTTCCAGGGGGTGTATAAACTGCAATCTTTGGTGCCTTTTCCAATTGTACAATTTCCATATTCACCTCCGGGTTTGAAATTTGCGAACGGATTTGATTGACTTGTCCGTCTGCTAAAACTTCGTATTTCACATTTCTAACTAGTAATTCTTCTTCAATTGCGCGCATATGGGGCAACAAGAAAGAGCCTCCTCTGTAGTTTAATAACCATTCAAGAGTTACATTATTTTCAAGTGACCAAAATGCTAATCCATAGGCTTTTAAATGATTAGACTGCGTATCATCCATTGGGATTAAAATCTGTGTAGAGAATCCATTAAAGGAAACAAACAGCGAAAGAAAAATGGCAACTATTTTAAGCATTTGTACGTGTGTGTTTTTAAAATATTCTGCAATTACTTATCAATTTTTTAAGCGATAAGAAACTTAGAATGGTGTTTCATCTTGCATAGACTGGTCGAAATCTGTGATATCTTCATCAAAGGAATTCATTTTACTAGCCATTCGATATACCGCAGGATTTGCATCATCAAATTCTGAATTAGCGGCGATATTTGTATGCGATGATACATTCGGATCTTCTGTAAAACCTTCTATATTATCAAACCGCGCAAATTCACCAATAAAACGCAAACGTACTCTGTCAAGCGCACCATTTCTGTGTTTCGCAACAATTATTTCGCCAATTCCTGCATTTGAATTCCCTTCATCATCCACCATTAAACCATAATATTCTGGCCGGTAAATAAACGAAACGATATCAGCATCTTGTTCAATTGCCCCAGATTCGCGTAAATCTGACAAAACTGGACGTTTATCGCCTCCACGTTGTTCTACAGAACGACTCAACTGAGAAAGCGCTATTACTGGAATATTCAGCTCCTTGGCAATTTCTTTGATAGAGCGCGAAATTGTAGAAATTTCCTGTTCTCTATTGCCATTTCCACCTTTCGAGCTTCCCGCTGTCATCAATTGCAAGTAATCAATAATAACCATATCGATGTTGTGTTGCATTTTCAAACGACGGCATTTTGCACGAAGGTCAAAAACCGAAATTCCAGGTGTATCGTCGATGAAAATTGGAGCAGTTGCTAATTTAGTGATTCTAGAATGTAACTGTTGAAACTCATGTTCCCGTAAATCACCTTTTCGCAATTTTTCCGCACTCAGACGAGTTTCCGAAGCGATTAAACGTTTCACCAATTGAACGGCCGACATTTCCAGTGAAAAAATCGCTACACCTTTTCCGTGATCTACGGCAGTATTTCGTGCCATTGAAAGTACGAAAGCAGTTTTTCCCATTGCTGGTCTTGCTGCAATGACAATCATATCTGAACGTTGCCAACCGGAAGTAAGTTTATCCAAAGCGTGAAAACCAGTTGGTACGCCAGAAATACCATCCGAATTTAGGGATGCTTTTTCAATTTCTTCGATTGCTTGTCGCACAATGTTCTGCATGGAATCTCCATGTTTCCCCATATTGTTCTCCGCAATTTTAAATAAATCACTTTCTGCCTTGTTTAACACATCAAAAACATCGTTCGTATCTTCAAAGGCATCCCGAATAACTTCGCTACTCATACGAATCAATTCCCGCTTGATGTGTTTTTCTGAAATTACACGCGCATGAAACTCAATGTGCGCAGTTGATGCAACGCGGCTTGTTAAATGTGAAATATATGCTGCACCACCGGATGCTTCAAGTTCGCCATTTTGCTTTAATTTATTTATGACCGTTAATAAGTCAATTGGACTAGAACTACCAAAAAGTTCGCGAATAGCATTGTAAATATACTGGTGCTTTGGATCGTAAAAGCTACTCGGTTTTAAAATATCGATTGTGTCCGTAACCGCATTTTTTTCTAGCATCATTGCTCCGAGCACAGCTTGTTCAATATCAACGGCTTGCGGCGGAACTTTGCCGAGATCATTGATCGATACAGAAGCATTTTTAATTCTTGAAGCAGGTTTTCTGCTGTTTTCTGGTTGTATGTCCATAAAACAAAGATAGGGAATGAATTTTCTTTTTTCGAATGGATTTTAATTTCTTTTCTAAAAAGATATAAAGAAAGGTTATTAACAATTGTTAATGAAATTTAAACCCTATTCTTTACTAGGTTTTATGAATTGAAGCAGACATAATATTTGAGTAATATTCACTAGTTATCGAAATTTGTAAGGCAAATTTCTATTTTTACAAGATGAAAAGAGAGGTAATCGAAACGGCAGATGGTTCAAATACCATCTACATTCCTGAAATGTCAGAGAATTACCATTCCTATCACGGAGCATTGCAGGAAGCGCAGCATGTTTTTATTAAAAATGGTTTGCAATTGTTCAAAGAAAAAAAGGAGGTTCATATTTTTGAAATGGGATTTGGCACAGGCCTAAATGCTCTACTTTCGATGGTGGAAGGCAATCGGGTAAATCAAAAAATTTTTTACACCGGAATTGAAGCTTTTCCGCTGGAAATGGAAATTATACAAAAAATTGGATATGAATCATTTGTTGATAATGAGTTTAATAAAAGCTTTAAAGAAATGCATCTTTCCAAATGGGATCAAAAACACACCTTTTCAGACACCTTTTCCTTTGAAAAAATTCACGCTAAAATACAAGATTATGCCGTATTAGAAGATACGAAGGATTTGGTTTATTTTGATGCTTTTGGACCTCGGGCGCAGGAGGAAATTTGGGGAATTAGCATTCTAGAAAAAATGCATCGAATCCTAAAGCCAGGTGGGGTTTTTGTAACTTATTGCGCAAAAGGTCAAGTAAAACGCGATTTAAAGTCGCTCGGATTCGAATTGGAAATTTTAGAAGGTCCGCCAGGAAAGCGAGAAATGACGCGAGCAATCAAATCAAGGCACATTTCATAATGCCATCTCTGTCAATTTCCGTCAATTCAATTTGTTGGAAAGTATTTACCATTTGAGCATCGTATGCCATTTTTACTTTTACATAATTTTCAGTAAAACCATACATGATTCCATTATCTTCCTCGTGTTCAAAAAGTACGGTCCTCAGCGATCTTAAATTTTGTTCATAAAACGCACGTTTTTTTTTGTCGGATAAAATATGTAATTGTTTGCTGCGCTCGCGTCTAATAGACATTGGCACAGGTTCACCAAGTTTTACCGCTGTCGTATTTGCGCGTTCTGAATAGGTAAAAACATGTAAATACGAAATATTTAAATCTTTTAAAAAGTCCATAGTTTCCAAGAATTCCTCGTCTGTTTCACCAGGGAACCCAACGATAACATCCACTCCAATGCAAGTGTCAGGACGAAGTGACTTAATGAATGCTACGCGTTCAGCATACAATTCTCGCAAATATTTCCGGCGCATTACTTGAAGTAATCGATTACTACCAGACTGGAGCGGAATATGAAAGTGGGGAACAAAATGCTTAGACTCCTGTAAGCAAAAATGGATAATTTCGTTACTCAATAAGTTTGGTTCAATTGAAGAAATCCGGAAACGGTCTATACCTTTAATACAATCCAATTCCTGTAAAAGTTGAAAGAAATTCTCATCGCCATCTTGACCAAAATCACCAATATTCACACCAGTCAAAACAACTTCTTTCACTGCAGTTTCGCTGATTTTTTTTGCTTCCGCTATAGTTTTCGGAATAGATGCGTTTCTGCTTTTCCC
>CANJSS010000005.1 GCA_947476955.1 Flavobacteriales bacterium | reverse complement strand
TATAATATGCTGCTGCAGCTTGAAAATCACCAATTTCTGAATAGTATTCTCCCAAATTAAAATAACTCTCTGAAATGGAACGGACATTTTTCGTTTTCATTCGGATTTCTAAAGATTTATTGAAATAGTTTAATGCTTCTTGCTGATTTCCTTCCTGAAAATAAACGATTGCCATATTCGTATAGGCATGTGCTATTTGCGCAATTGCATTGGAAGCAAATCCGTAATACGCACTTTTTCTATACAATTCTTTTGAAAGGGAAAACTTTCCTTTACCACTTTGAATAGCACCGAGCAAAGCATATGCGTTCGATACAGATTCCAACTTTTTCATTTTTTTTACCTGCTGCTTGTAGTGGTTAAGTATCGCTATTGCCTTTGTCGTGTTTCCCATATCGATATAAGCTTGAGCCAAGTTTACTTCAGCTAAAAAAACGGAGGTAGGATCTGGCGATTTTTTTCCGCATTTAAGCGATTTCAAATAATACTTTTCTGCAATTCGGGGTTTTGAAAAGTATAAATAACCATTTCCAATCTCGTTCAATGTTTCCGTCTGTAAAATATAATTCTCCTTTTTGGCGAAATAAAAATTTGCTGCCTTTAGGTACTCAATTCCTTTTTCCTGGTTTCCAATGCGAATCAAATAACTACCAAGTGAGCGTTTCCCTACGTGTATTGCAAAAGAGTTTCCACCCTGCACGCCAAGACGGTAAATATGCAGCGCATCCAATTTAAGCGAATCCAAATCATTTCGCATGTATAGATTCCAGTTTTCCAAAGAAATTTGAGCCGCTGCCTGAATTTTTGGTTGGGAACTTGCTTTAGAAGAAACTTCACCCTTTTGAGCGAAACTAAAAAATCCAAAAAGTAGAAGACACAGGGTAAGTTTAAATTTTTTCTGTTTCATGGGATTGAAAATGGCTAATTGTAATTAACTTCATTGCAAGGATAGCGAACAATCGTTAACTTTGCAAAAAAATATTTCTTATGTCAAATGCCATATTCCAAGTTCCTATCGCTGTAAATGAGCCCGTAAGGTCATACGCACCAGATTCAGCTGAACGTACTAATTTACTTCGCAAATACCACGAAATGTACAACCAGAGTGAAATTGATATTCCAATGTATATCGGTGGAAAAGAAGTTAGAACTTCTTCTAAAAAAACACTAACTGCTCCGCATGATCATCAAAAAGTTTTGGGTCATTACAATGTTGGAGAAGCTGTGCATGTGGAACAAGCAATTGATGCAGCCCTTGCCGCTAAAGAAGCGTGGGCTAATTTACCTTGGGAAGATCGTGCAGCAATATTTTTGAAAGCGGCGGATTTATTGGCTGGACCATTTCGAGATAAAATGAACGCTGCAACTATGTTGGCGCAATCTAAAAATGTTTTTCAAACAGAGATTGATGCCGTGTGTGAATTGGTAGATTTTTTCCGATTCAACGTTCAATACATGACGCAAATTTATAAAGAACAACCAGAATCATTGCCTGGAATGTGGAACAGACTTGAATACCGTCCGTTGGAAGGATTTGTGTTTGCGTTAACGCCGTTTAACTTTACTTCCATCGCAGCAAATTTATGCGCAGCTCCAGCAATGATGGGGAATGTGGTTGTTTGGAAACCAGCAGAAACGCAAATATATTCAGCACACGTAATCATGGAATTATTCAAAGCTGCGGGAGTTCCAGATGGCGTAATAAATATGGTTACCGTTAGTGGACAAGTTGCTGGAGAAGTTATTTTCAAAAACAAGCATTTTGCTGGCCTTCACTTTACCGGATCGACAAATGTTTTTAGACAACTTTGGAAAAATATCGCTTTAAATCTTGACGCTTATCGCTCATATCCTAGAATAGTTGGGGAAACAGGTGGAAAAGATTTTATCATGGTTCATAAATCTGCCAATGCTGCAGAAGTTGCTACTGCAATGTCGCGCGGTGCGTTTGAATTTCAAGGACAAAAATGTTCAGCAGCTTCTAGAGCTTATATTCCATCGAACATCTGGCCAGAAGTAAAACGCATCTTTGTAGAACAAGTTTCTTCTTTTAAAATGGGATCTCCGGAAGACACATCCAACTTCATCAATGCGGTAATCGACGAAAGAGCTTTTGATAAAATTGCGGGTTACATAGACTATTGCAAATCTCGAAACGATGCGGAAATAATCACCGGCGGAAATTACGATAAGTCCAAAGGATATTTCATTGAACCAACCGCTGTTGTTACGACTGATCCAAAATTCAGAACAATGTCGGAAGAAATCTTTGGTCCTGTTTTAACTATATATGTATACGAGGAAACTAAATTTGAAGAAACATTAGCAATTTTAGATGAAACTTCGGAATATGCATTGACAGGTTCCATTATTTCAAATGATCGCTATGCAATAAATCTTGCAACAAAACGTCTAGAAAACGCAGCCGGTAATTTTTACATCAACGATAAGCCAACAGGCGCAGTTGTAGGACAACAACCATTTGGCGGAGCTAGAGGTTCTGGTACAAATGACAAAGCTGGTGCTGCGATGAATTTAATGCGCTGGGTTGCAGCTAGAACAATTAAGGAAACATTTGTTCCACCAACAGATTATAAATATCCATTTTTAGGATAAATACTAGTCGTTCAAATAATAAACGCTATTTTTAAAACGCTTTCTTCGGAAGGCGTTTTTTTAAACCAAAAATTTACAAAAATGATACAAACTATTAAACGCTTAACTCCAGCAATATTTTTTCTACTTGTTTTCGTTTCTTGTACTGCAAAAAAAGCAGAAAAGCAGGCGCAAACTGACGATGCCATTCTCCAACAATACATTCAGGAAAATGGCTTAACCCCTCAAAAAACGGCAAGTGGGCTATATTATGTAATAGAAAATCAGGGAACAGGATTACCGTGTAATTCTAATTCGTATGTGAAAGTTTCCTACAAGGGTTACTTTACGGACGGGGTAGTTTTTGACGAAAGCGATACGCAAGGAATTTCGTTTAGTTTAAATGGCGTTATCAAAGGTTGGACGGAAGGGATTCCCTATTTTAAAGAAGGTGGAAATGGTAAATTATTGCTGCCATCTGCTTTGGCTTATGGAAAATCCGGAACTAGCGGAATACCTCCAAATTCTGTGTTAATTTTCGACGTTAAATTGATCCAAGTTTTATAATAGTAGGGAGTATTAAAAAATACTTCGTCAAGGGTTCTATTTTAAACACTTAAAATAATCAAACGGCTCCAAACAATCGTTGCACGTATAATGTGCTTTGCATGCCGTACTTCCGAATTGACTCACCATTTTTGTGTTTTTTGAATGGCATTTTGGACAAGGAACAACCGTTGGTTCTGCAAATAATACACTTTTATCTACTTCGTTCTCAGGTGGCGCAATTCCATATTCCCGCAATTTATTTCTGCCACTTTCCGACAACCAATCTGTTGTCCATGCGGGAGAAAGCACTAAGTCAACAGTTACATTTTTCAGACCTTTTTCCTGCAATTTTTCAATAATTTGCACTTCGATCATCTTCATTGCGGGGCAGCCGCTGTAGGTCGGCGTAATGGTAACATGGCAATTTTCATCGTCTAATTTTACAGCACGCAAAACACCAAGATCGACAATGGATAATACTGGAATCTCCGGATCGGAAACTTCTTCTAAGTATTCCCAAATGTCTTTTTCTGTTACCATTCCATATTCGGATAAGCGCGCTGCATGTATTGCAATTCCGCTAAAATATGTCCCATGTGTTCAGAATGCAAGCCTTTTCTTCCGCCTGTTTGTTTCCAATTATTTGAAGGAATTTCAATCGTTGCTTCCTGAAAAACGTGTTGAACGGTTGCATTCCAATCTGCATATACAGCTGCCATATCTGGAGCAATTCCCTGTTGTTGCATTTCTTGATCCACTTCATCTGCATAAAATAAATCTGGTGTATATCTCCAAAGTGTGTTTAATGCATCTTGAATCCGGCCATTAGATTCTTCTGTTCCATCACCCAACCGTATTACCCATTCCGAAGAATGTTTCAAATGGTATTTTGTTTCTTTCAAAGATTTTTCTGCAATTGCGGCCAATTGTTTATCGGAGGAATGTTGCAAACGCTCGAACAAAGGCTTACGGAATGCGTCAAACAAAAACTGGCGCATCATCGTCATACCAAAATCACCATTTGGTTGTTCTACCAGTAATGCATTTTTGTATTCCCTATCGAATCGTAAAAAGGCCAAAGCATCTGCATCTCTTTTTTTCCCTTCCGTTTCACCTGCGTATGCCAAAAAGCTAGTTGCTTGTCCAACAAGATCCAAAGCGATATTCGTAAGGGCAATATCCTCTTCCAAAATTGGACCGTGTCCGCACCATTCTGACATGCGATGTCCAAGAATTAAACTATCGTCGGCAAGACGGATGGTATATTCAAAAAGTGTGTTCATTTTTTACTTTCTACATGTGTGAAATCCCGTCCGGAACATCGTAAAATGTCGGATGGCGGTAAACTTTGGAGTCTGCTGGTTCAAATAGCGCATCCGCTTCGGTTGGATCTGAAGCATAAACATCCTTAGATTCGATTACCCAAATACTAATTCCTTCCGATCTACGTGTGTAAACGTCGCGTGCATTTTCAACTGCCATTTGTGCATCTGCTGCTCTTAAACTTCCAACATGCTTATGACTTAAACCTTGCTTACTTCGGATAAAAACCTCCCAAAGTGGCCATTCATTTTTTGACATAGTATCTTTTTTTAAAATCTATTTCGGTGTAATTATTGAAAAAAAATGAATTATGCACTTTTTTTAAGTGCTCTTTTCTGGGCAAATGCATTTGCTGCTTCTCTCACCCATTCTCCATTTTCTTTTGCTTTCCGGCGCGCGTCTACGCGTTCTTTATTGCATGGTCCATTCCCTTTTACAACTTCCCAAAACTCCGTCCAATCTATTTCTCCGTATGAATATTTACCAGTTTCTGCATTAAATTTCAAGTCTTTATCTGGAATTGTTAAGCCGATCATTTCTGCCTGAGGAACGGTTACATCCACAAATTGCTGGCGCAATTCATCGTTTGTATGGCGTTTTATTTTCCACTTAACAGATTGAGCTGTGTGTTTTGATTCCGCATCGTTTGGTCCAAACATCATCAGCGAGGGCCACCAAAAACGATTTAGAGCATCTTGTGCCATGGCTTTTTGTTCTGGTGTTCCACCAGCCAATTGCATCATAATTTCAAAACCTTGACGTTGGTGAAAAGATTCTTCTTTACAAACCCGCACCATTGCTCGAGCATAAGGGCCATAAGAACATCTGCACAAAGGAACTTGATTCATTATTGCTGCGCCATCAACTAACCAGCCAATTGCACCCATATCTGCCCAACTTACCGTTGGATAATTGAAGATGGAAGAATATTTTGCTTTTCCGGAGTGCAAATCATCTATGGTTTGTTCCCGATCTGCTCCCAATGTTTCTGTTGCACTATATAAATATAAACCATGACCTGCTTCATCTTGAACTTTTGCAAGCAAAACGGCTTTTCTTCTCAAATTCGGCGCACGTGTGATCCAATTTCCTTCGGGCAACATTCCAACTATTTCAGAATGTGCATGTTGCGAAATCTGACGAATTAACGTTTGTCGGTAGTCGTCCGGCATCCAGTCTTTTGGTTCGATTTTAATATCTTTATCAATCTTTTCTTGAAACTTGCGTTCCAATTCTGCTGTATCGAAATCTTTCATAGTGTCTTTGAATGAAGTACAAATTTAACGAAATATCTTGAGCAATTAAACAGAAGAAAGGAAATGTTGTTCGTTCCAAAAAAATAAAAGTCACTTAAAAAAGAGACTTTTATTTTACGTATAAGAAAACTATTTAATCTGGCATTGTCTGGTATTCTTGAATCTGGCAATTCGCCTTTCGGTAAGTGAAAAATCTTCCCATGTTAACATTTCCAATAACGACACCATCCGCCCAAGCAGCTTTGCGGTAAACAAATCCATCCGGATCAAACATATGAGCAACCTGCACCATTAATGAAGCGGTAAATTCATCCGGCAATTCTCTTAAAGGAACAGAAAAATTACGCTCTCTAATATACTCTCGCGCTAAAATTGTGGAGTTAAAACCTGCAAAATTTAAATCGCCATTCGCATCCATTGGCAGATTAGAATCTAATCCCGTGTATAAATAGGAACTCGCCAAAGCATATCCTGGTTGAGCAATAATTCGAACATAAAAATACTTTGCATCGTTTGATACAGTTACTTTTCCAACCTTATTGTTTTCAGTATCAATCAAATCTTTATTGATTGCTTTTCCGCAGATAAAAATAGTTTCACGTGCTTCATCACTTGGTATTGTAATTGAATTTTCCTTCAAATTATTTTTACTGCTTGGTTGGATTATTTCTTTTTCGCAAGAGTACAAAATCCCAATTGCTGTTATTCCTGAAAGGAAAAAGATTGCTAGTATTCTAATCCAAAGTGTTTTTTGTGCTTTCATGACTTTTTAATTTTTAAAGTGTTTAATAAAGTTATTTTAGCACAAGAGATTCCAAAAAACTATTCTATTAAAATGTTTATTTTCTCAGCCACTTTAAACCTTATTTCTATTAGCGTTGAACTGTTTGCTTGCATTGATTTTTATACTTTTTGGAAGGTCGATAAAAACTCTCTGTTTTTATTTCCGCTCAAATGCTTAAATTTGACGCTAAAATTCAATACATGACGCCTAGGTTTCACGCTTTAAAAATCTCCGATGTTCGAAAGGAGACGGAAGATACCGTTTCCGTTGCATTCGATATTCCTGCATCTCTAAAAGAAAATTACTCGTTTTTGGCTGGGCAGTATTTAACATTGAAGGCAACGTTAAATGGTGATGCTATACGTCGTTCCTACTCCCTTTGTGCAGCTCCTTTTGAACAGGAATGGCGCGTTGCAATAAAACAAGTTGAAAATGGTATATTTTCTTCCTACGCAAATTCCATTCTTAAAAAAGGGGATACGCTTGATGTTATGACGCCTACTGGAAACTTTTGTCTGCATCCGAAAAAAAAGGCTCAAAAAAATTATGTTTTGTTTGCAGCGGGAAGCGGAATCACACCAATTCTATCTATTTTAAAGACAGTACTGCATGAAGAAGAAGAAAGTACTATAACGCTATTCTTTGGAAATAAGAATTTTAATAGTATATTATTTCGGGAAGAATTGGAGTCGCTGAAAAATCGTTTTATGGATCGCTTGCGCATAATTCACATTCTTTCCAGAGAAAATCTCGGTAACACAATTCAAAAAGGAAGAATCAATAAGGAAAAAAGCACCGCACTTTACCATGCATTTTTGGCAAATGAAAGTGTCGATGCAGTCTATGTTTGCGGTCCGGAAGAAATGATTCTCGGCGTAAAAGAGAGTATGCAAGAAAATGGCGTAGCCAAAGAAAATATACATTTTGAATTGTTCACAACGCCTGGAAGCAGTAAGACTGCAGTAAAACCTAATTCAAATGAGGAAAACATTGCGTCAAACGTTACCATTATTCTAGATGGTGATGTAATTGATCTTGCTTTGAATTCTAGCGGAGAAACAATTTTGGACGCTGCGTTGAAAGCTGGCGCAGATTTGCCATTTGCCTGCAAAGGTGGTGTTTGTTGCACATGCAAAGCTCGAATACTTGAGGGAACTGCAACGATGGATGTAAATTATGCATTGGAGAAAGATGAAGTCGAAGCAGGTTATATTTTGACCTGCCAAGCACATCCTACGAGTGAAAAATTAAAAGTATCTTTTGACGACTAATATAAAAAAAATGGCATTATTTGGATTATTTAAAAAAAAGGAATTAAGCGCGGAAAATTCGAAAAAGGGATTTCACCAATTAACGGTCGAATCGATAGAAAAATTAACTGCTGATACAGTGAAAATTATATTTACAGTGCCAGACAGTTTGAAAAAAGAATTTCATTTTATTCCCGGACAATACCTTAATCTAGCGATTGAATTAGATGGACAAGATGAAAGAAGGTCCTACTCGATTTGCAGTGGTCCGGATGAAAAACTTGCCATTGCTGTAAAAGCAGTAAAAAACGGAAAAATTTCTTCCTGGTTAACAAGTAAATTAGTTATAGGCCAGTCCATTTTTGTAGCGAAGCCACAAGGAAACTTTTTGCTTAGCGAGACCAATAAAAATATTGTTGCAATTGCAGCCGGAAGTGGTATAACGCCAATTTTATCTATCGCAAAATCACTGGAAAAACGCAACGGTAGAATGGAACTTTTTTATGGAAACCGAACCCTTGATTCCATCATTTTTAAGCAGGAATTAGACACACTGAAAAATACTTTAAAACATTATTTTTTAAGTGGGGAAACGATTGAAGGATATGATTTTGGGCGGTTGGATAAGGAAAATTTTACCAATCAAATAAAAGCAAATCTAGACATTTTAAAAGCCGACGGCTATTTTATTTGTGGTCCAGAACAAATGATTTTGGATGTTTCCAGTACCTTAGAATTTTTTGGAGTTGCAAAATCAAAAATTCATTTTGAATTATTTACAACACCTGTCTTAATGAAACAGGAAGAAAAAGTTGTAGTATCCGAATTTAATGGTGAATCAAAGGTAACTGCAATTTTGGATGCAGAGAAAGTAGAATTCACACTTTCTCCGACTGGAAAAACACTATTAGATGCAGCGGAAAAAGCAGGGTTAGACGCACCTTTCTCATGCCGTGGTGGCGTTTGTTGCTCGTGTAAAGCAAAAATCATAAAAGGATCTGCAACGATGAAAATGAATTATTCATTAACGGATAAGGAAATTCAAGAAGGTTACATTTTGACGTGTCAGGCTCATCCATCGAGCGAGGAACTAACGATTTCATACGATGCTTAATAGAACAATTGTAGTAGTTGGCGCAAGCCGAGGTATAGGTTGTGAAATGGTAAAGCATTTCGCAAAAAATTCAGATAACACTATCCTTGCACTATCTAGAAATAAAGAAAAGATGGAGCATAATTTTCAAGATTTCAAAAATGTGCGTTGCGTTGCCTTTGATTTAAGCCACTCCGTTTTCGCGCAGGCTCAGGCAATATTTTCAGATTTAAATCAAATCGATATTTTAATAAATAACGCAGGAAAACTGGTAAACAAAGCTTTCACGGATTTATCGCACGAAGACATTCAATTGTGTTACCAAATAAATGTAATCGGTGTAATGGAAACCGTGCAAGCGGCACTTCCAAAAATGCTTCCGGCAAATGGACATATCGTGAATATCAGTTCAATGGGAGGATTTCAAGGCACTGTTAAATTTGCTGGATTAAGCGCCTACTCCACTTCAAAAGCTGCGGTTTGTAGTTTCACAGAGTTGTTTTCAGAAGAATACAAAGACGAACAAATAAGTATGAATTGTTTGTGTTTGGGAGCCGCACAAACGGAAATGCTTGATGAAGCGTTTCCAGGTTATCAAGCGCCTGTTTCAGCGGAAAAAATGGCGGAATTTATTGTCGATTTTTCCCTGCACGCAAATCAATGGATAAAGGGTAAGATTTTGCCGATTTCACTTTCAACACCCTAAATTCTTTCTAAATCAATTGATGCATTTACATAGAGTTGCTTGAATTTCACGTCTTGTTTTCTTATTAATCTAAATTTCTGTATCTTCATACCTGATTATTACTGGTAGTTGAAAATTAACATACTTCTTGTATTATTTTTAATTCTAAAGATTTCCACGGCTTTAGGACAGGATATACATTGGTCGCAATTCAACGCTATTCCATTATTTCAAAACCCTGGGAATACCGGCCACTTCAATGGTGATTATCGCTTTGTTGCCAATTACCGAAATCAATGGAAAAGTGTTACCGTGCCGTTTAGTACTTTTTCCGTTTCAGCGGATACTCACTTAAAAAATGCTAAAAAAATTGGTTTAGGAATGCTTTTTTTTCACGATGCTGTTGGCGATGGCAAACTTCGAACGATTGAATTTCAAGCAAGTGGCTCCTATTTAATTAAACTCTCGGCAGATTCTAGCCATTCAATCCGTCCGGGAATTTCTCTTGGAATCAATTATCGACAAGTGAATTCCAATCCATTTTACTTTGATAACCAGTTCAATGGTATAACTTTTGACCCAACATTACCAACAAACGAAATTTACCAATCCGACACTAAAATCAATGCCACAATTGGACTTGGTGCTATATATGATTACTGCAAAGGCAAACGGCAAACGATAACTGCAGGAATTGGATTTTACAACCTAAATAGACCAAATCAAGGATTTTATACGCAAATTGTGCAACGCGATATTCGTGTGAATGCTTTCGCTAAAGCACTTTACAAGTTAGATATTGATTGGGATTTAGTGCCAAGTTTCTCCGTTTCAATCCAAGGAAAATACCGTGAAATACTGCTCGGTTCCTCATTGAAATATACCTTGCTTCAAAACGCAAAATCCTATCGGGCTTTGTATGCGGGTTTATGGTACCGCAACAATGACGCCGCATATCTTAGCATGGGAATGGATTACCAAGATTGGTTTATCGGAATAAGCTACGATATAAATTTTTCAAAATTAGTTCCAGCAAGTAATCTTCGTGGTGGTTTTGAAATTGCCACCCGCTATATTCTGCACCATTTTAAACCAAAAAAAGTAATCCACCGCGTATGCCCAGATTTTATCTGATAGCACTATTTTTTTGTCTTTCCCTTGGGAATGGTTTTTTTTCTCAGTCTAAGCTGGGTAATTACCTGAAGGCTGCAGAAGACAAATATACCAAAGGCGATTACTATTATTCGGTAGAATTATACGAAAATGCTATGGCAATTGACTCCAATTCAATTGAAATACTTTGGAAATATGCAGAAGCCTTAAGAGCTTTCAAAGACTACCGAAAAGCAGAATTTTATTACGCAAGAGTATATGAGCAGGAAGCAGCGGCAATTTATCCGATGTCGATAATTCAGCTAGGATTAATGCAAAAACACAATGGGAAATATGCCGTTGCATTAGAAACTTTTAAGCTGGCAAAAAAGAAATTCTCTACGGATAAAAAAGGGTATAATTATCTGAAATCGAAGCGGGAAATGGAATCCTGCCTTTGGGCAAAAAACGCTGTAAACGATACGTCTAATGTTGTTTTTTCGCGACTTCCTGAAACGATAAATTCGCCAGATACAGAATTCGGACATACCATTCACAATGGTAAATTAATATTTTCTTCCCTGCGCGCAGATTCAATCAATTTTTCGGAGGAAGTGTACACTAAAAGCTATAAAACCCGCTTGTATCAATCGCCTATCCTAGATGGGAAACCAACTGGCTCCAAGAGAATTGAATCCCTTTTTGTAGAGAAATTGAGCACAGGAAATGGCTCGTTTTCCAACGACGGTAAAAAATTCTACTTCAGTTTATGCTCGGATGAAGGCTATAATTACAACTGTAAAATCATGGTTGCTTCCTACAAAAATGGAGCATGGACAGCAATTGATTCATTGGGAAAGATTATCAATGAAGCCGGGGCAAATACCAGTATGCCGAATATTGGAAAACTAAACGGACAAGAAGTTTTATTCTTTTCATCCAATCGTTTGGGTTCGTTGGGAGGAATGGATCTTTGGTTTTCGGTTATCAAAAATGGCAACCAATTTGGCAAAGTACAAAATATTAAAGCGTTAAATTCTCCCGATAATGAATTAAGTCCTTGGTGGAATAGCGCCAAAAACGAACTGTATTTTTCTTCCTCCTGGCACGATGGATTTGGTGGTTACGATATTTTCCGCAGTAACTATACAACACAATTTGAAAAACCGGAAAATATCGGATTGCCATTCAATAGTGCAGCAAATGATTTGTATTACTTTAAAAGTGGCGATACTTCTTATGTTTCGAGTAATCGACTTGGTGTGTTGTTCAGTAAAAACCCAACTTGCTGTAGCGATATCTTCTCTGCTATTCCCCCTATTGTTGTTGAAGAAGCAACTCCCAAAGAAACATTAGCAGCGCTAAACAAGCGTTTACCGGTTACGCTTTATTTTCACAACGATTGTCCGGACCCAAAATCTAGAGACACCATTTCGAAAGTTAACTATTTGGAAGGATATTCAGAATACCGTGCGATGCTGGATAAATACCAATCCGAATATTCCAATGGTTTGAATGGCTCTAAAGCAGAAGAAGCAAAAGAAGATATTGAAAGTTTCTTCATTGAATACGTTGATCAAGGCGCGAAAGATCTAGCGATTTTTGAAGACTTATTGCTGGAAGAATTGAAGAAGGGCGCAAAAATTAATATTACTGTAAAAGGTTTTGCAAGTCCATTGGCAAAAACGGATTACAACGTTAATTTAACGAAGCGTAGAATTTCGTCGTTGGAAAATTATTTGATGCATACAAAAAACGGCGTTTTTCGACCCTATTTAAGCAAACGCGCAGCTAACGGGGGAAGTGTTACTATTTCTCAAATTCCATTTGGAGAATACACCGCAAATAAGTTGACGAGTGACAATTTTCATGATCAAAAAAACTCCGTTTATTCCAGAGCTGCTGCGATTGAGCGGAAAATTGAAATTCAAAGTGTCACATATCTTAATCAAGACAGTTTATTCTTTTTTACCGAAGTTACACCGCGCTATATAGATCTTGCAAAAATTCCTAGCACCAAACAATTTTCGAAGTCTATTATTTTTAAAAATAAAAGCAATAGAGTGCTTGAAATAGAGCGCATAGTGACAAAAAAAGAAAATGTGAAAGTGAAAGTCGCAAATCAAATTCCAGCGGGAGGAACCATTACTATCGGGCTAGAATTTACAGGGAATTTACCGAAAGGATTATTCTCCTTCCCTGTTCAAATTTACGTTAGAAATTATCCAGAACCAATCACAATAATGGTGAATGGTGAAGGCTTGTAACAGTGAAATTAGTTTTTTGGTTGAATGAAGATAAGGAATGTATTACAAGATTTTTCTTTTAATTATCTTTGTATGCAAACAGAAAAAAAATGGGTGAGCCAATTGGAATAGAACTTGAAAAAAAACCGCGACTAAAGTTTATAGACATGGCTCGTTCTATGGCTATTATCCTGATGCTTGAGGGCCATTTTACTGGTGCGGCTCTTTCAAACGACTACCGAAAAAGCGAATATTTACTGTATAATTTCTGGCATAATTTACATGGATTAACTTCCCCCCTATTTTTTACAGTAACAGGATTAATTTTTGTTTATTTACTCTCCGCAAATAACGAGATAAACTATTTTGAAAATATCCGAGTAAAAAAGGGATTTAAACGTGTTCGACAACTTATTTTTTGGGGATACCTCATACAGCTAAACCTTTGGAGCATTTGTAAATCCGTGTATTACGGTTCAGAATTTCATTTGGAATGGTTTTATGCATTCCATGTTCTTCAATCCATTGGCGTTGGGATTTTCTTTTTATTATTAATTTATGGAATCTACAAATGGATTGGAAAGGGGGCTTTATATTGGTACTATCTTACAGCAGGAATGCTGATTTTTATATGTTATGCTTACTTGAAAAACTACATACAAATAGAAGAACAATTGGTTGCCGACCATATTAAAGACAAACCGAGTTACATTCCAATTGGAGCGCCAGCACTAATTCAAAATCTCTTTTATGGGGAATTTTCAGATTTTAGTATTGTTCGATATGGAGGATATACTATTTTAGGAGGCATGTTAGGAAGTATAATTCGAATTAACGAGAAAAATGCCCTGAAAGCCTGGTTTGGATTGTCTTTCATTTTAATCGGGTTAGTTTTGGCAATTTTTTCACAAGGAATTTTCCAATCAATAGATTTATTTACAGAATCAATTGGAATGACAGAAGTTGGTGTTTTTGAATTTAATTCGACTTCATTTATTCGTTTTGGACAAGTGATGGCATTTATAGGAATTCTCATGATGGTAGACAAATACTTCAATATAAAATCAAATTTATTTTTAAAAATCGGTCAAAATACGTTACCAATTTATGTGATTCACGTTATCATCTTGTATGGAGGAATTGCTGGCTTTGGATTAACACCAAATCTTTTCAATAGAGATCTATATCCGTTTTATGCTTTTGGTATTTCTGTACTATTTATTGTATTGTTTGTTATTTTTGTGAAATACATTGAACCATTAGAACGTTTTTATAGTAAAATTATCGGGATTTTTAAATTCAAAAAACAAGCTTAAATGCTCCGCTTAACCATTATTTTCAGTTTAGCTTATTCTGTTTTATCTGCTCAGCCATCGAGCGTTCTATTCATTGGAAACAGTTACACGCATATGAATGATTTATATAAAATTTATACAAATCTTTCTGTTTCAAAAGGAAAAGCAGTTACTGCAGATACACTTGCGGTTAGCGGAAGTTCTTTGAAGGAGCACACGCTTAGGCCAAATACCTATAAAAAAATTCAATCTAAAAATTGGGATTATGTTTTTATACAAGGATATAGCCGTGAATTATCGCGAGATTCTGCACGAATAGCAATTGAAACAATTCCCTACGCACAGCAATTGATTGATAGTATAAAACGCCATAATCCGTGCGTAAATATCTATTTTTACATGACTTGGGGATATGCAGAAGGATTTAGTGATTCGATTGTGGGAGACACATATGCCCTTATGCAGGAGCGCATTCAAAAAGGTTATTTGCAATTAAGCAAGGCAACTGGTAGTTATCCTATCGCACCTGTAGGAATGGTATGGCAGGAAATTCGCAACCGTTACCCGGAACTAATTTTGTATACAGAAGATAATGCCCATCCTTCTATTTACGGAAGTTACATTGCTGCTTGCACATTTTATTCGTGTATTTACAAATCTTCACCTTTGAATAGCCATTGCCCAAAGAAAATTGAACAAATTCACGCTTTGAATATACAGCAAACTGCCGCTGATTATGTATTTCAAAATTTAGACTACTATAATTTAGATACAATTCAGGTTCCAAAAATCCAAAAATCGACGAAAATTGATTTTACCATTACTGAAAAATGGTTGAGTATTACTTTAGCAAATAAAACAATAGGTGGAGCTAAATATTACTGGGATTTTGGCGATGGAACTAACTCTGCAAGGAAGAATCCGAAACACTATTATGCTAAAGACGGGAAATATACGGTTACTTTATATGTGCTTTACGACTGCAACTGGCATCAACTGAAGAAAACAGTAAAAGTATCAAAGAGCCAAAAAGATTCTAAATCTCCTGTAAAATCAAAAAAACCAGTAAAAAAGTAAGGGAATTTAAAGCGGATAGTAGCAATGAATCGAAGAAATTTAAACTGCTTCAGAAATTAATTTCGCTACTTCCAACAGACGACTTTCTTCTAATTTGAGTTTGGGTTTCGAAAAATCCATATCCGAAAGCGAATCAATTGGAATTAAATGGATGTGCGCATGTGGCACTTCCAATCCGATTACAGTAACTCCAATTTTTTTGCAAGGAAAAACCTTCTTCAATTTACGAGCAACTGATTTAGAAAAAATCATCATATCCGCTAAAAGAGTATCCTCCATATCAAAAATATAGTCAATCTCTATTTTTGGAATTACCAGAACGTGTCCTTCCTTTAACGGCATTACATCTAGAAATGCTAAGAATTTATCGTTCTCTGCAACTTTGTTACATGGAATTTCACCGGACACAATTCTAGAAAAAATAGAACTCATTATCTAGAAATTTCAATAATTTCAAATTGTAAGACACCATTTGGTGTATGAATATCTGCAATATCTCCTTGTTTTTTACCTAATAAACCTTTGCCAAATGGAGAGTCAATAGAAATCTTCTTTTCCTTTAAGTCCGCTTCATTCTCTGCAACCAACGTATATTCCACTTCCATTCCATTCGAAATATTTTTGATCTTCACTTTTGAAAGGATAAAAACTTTTGAATTATCGATACTCGTATTGTCGATTAATCGCGCATTAGAAATTATTGCTTCTAATTTTGAAATCTTCATCTCTAACAAACCTTGTGCCTCTTTAGCTGCATCGTATTCTGCATTTTCAGATAAATCCCCTTTATCCCGAGCTTCCGCAATTTGATCTGATATCGAAGGACGTTGAATTGTTTTCATTAGGTGCAATTCATCCTTTAATTTTTTTAAACCTTCTGCTGTATAATAACTTATTTGTGACATGATGGAGAATTTAATCTATATAAAAAAAAACGAAGAGAGCCTTTGGAGCTCTCTTGTTTAACAAATATAAAAAGAAAAATACTTATTTCAAATTGATGGTTGCACCGATTGTATGAATTACACCGAATACTCCTGCTAAACGAGTTGCATATTCAATTCCAAGTGCACTTTTGTTCTTTCCTACTAAAGCATCCACTGAAAACCCAGCTGTAGGTCCAACCAATGCATTTGAGCGATTCTCAGCTGAGAATAAATTTTTCTCGTAAACATATCCCGCTCGGAAATTGAAAGCAACTTTATCATTCGTCATCGCATAATCTAATCCTAATCGGTATTGATCATTTGAAAAAGAATTAGCCGTGAAGCCCAATGCCAAGTTCAACTTACTTTTTTCATTAAAAATGAAATCATAAGAACCACCGATAGATAATAAGGAAGGCATTTCAAAAGTAGAAGATCTTTCCTCAAGTGAACCATTAAATCCGGTAGAAAGGTAGGATACTTGTTGGGCTAAACCATCCCCTTTGTAGCGCATTACAGGACCTACATTTTTAAGTGTAATTCCAAACTTGATGTGATCTTGCTCACCAGTTACATAACGAATACCTGCATCTATAGCAATACCATTTGCTTTCAAGTTGGAAATATTCTCTGAAATAACTTTAAAGTTTATTCCTCCATAAATAGAAGCAGAAAATGCACGTGCATATCCAACATTGAAAATATTTGCTCTTGGTGAAAAGAAACCGATATTCCCCTCTGGATTTGCAACTGTTGTAATTTGAACATCTCCAAAATTCATGGATTGCACACTCACCGCAATTACATCTGACTCAGATAGACGTTGCGAAAAACCAGCGCTATTAAAAGATATACCGGCATTCCCCATCCAATTACTGTAATTGAACTTAATTTGGGTTTTGTCCGAAAATGCCAGTCCAGCAATATTTACATAAGTTGCTTCAATTCCATTTACGGAGGCAATTCCCGCGTCACCACCAGCTGCACTTCGTGCCCATGGATTAACTAATAAATGAGAAGCCCCTGCAGAACCAACACGGTCTTCATTACCTGCACGCGCTGCGAAGCTGCAAACTACAACTCCAACAACTAATACATTTTTAATATTTATGATCAAATTTTTCATTTCAACTTGTTTAGATCAATGATTAAATTCCTTGTAAATCGACTTGTCTCATGCCACCGAAGAATTTCAAAACTACTTCTCCAACCTCAGGGACATCGACATGAATTAAATAAACACCTCCTGCAACCGGAATAGCTTTTGCATTATTTAAATCCCAGTCTATAGAAGTCACTGGACTATCTTTTTTAAATGTACGAACCAATTTACCATTTACAGTGTAAATCTTCACAGTACATTTTTCAGGTAGATTTGTGATTTTAACACGTGTATCCAATCTGCTTCTTTCGTATTCTGAGAATGCATAATAAGGATTTGGAACAACATTTATCATTTTTAATGCATCTTTCAATTGATCCTGGCTCGCTGTAACTGTTGAAATGTCATCCATTGACCAAGAATACATCGGTTTTCCACCATTATCATTTGTTGCTACAAAATTCTTATATTCTTTATTAATTCTCAAACGAATTGTAACGTCTGTAGAGTTAACTTCTTGATCTGGTGCAAGCATTGGATATGCAACCCAAGATAAACTTCCATAAACCTCCCGCTTCGCAGTTGAACTGTTTGTTTCTATTTCCAACATTTTTTGGTACAAGAAATTACCAGATAATGTTTCTGCATCTCCTTTAATATATGCTGGGAAGTCAAAGCCTGAAGCAAAATTGTTAATTGTCTTTTGGTTGTAACTGTATACATAAATAGCGTGCATTCCACCCATTAAAGGAGAACCTGTTCCATTTACCAAACGTTCTGTTGGATTCCAAATCATATCAGCACCATTTTCGCCACCCAAGAAGGAATTTTCACCGAATGCCATGTATAAACGTGCTCCAGATTCCATATCTACTGCATAACCTGGGAACCATCCCATTCCTGTTTCTGGATTACCGCTTGCGTCTACTGTTCCATCTGGTTTACCATCTTTACCAACATTCAAACTTTTTCTTCGTGCGCCACCTGCTGCTCCGCCAACATTTAAAGCTGGTGTTCTTCCCAATTCAATTACTGGACAACGTGTCCAAAGAGACTTGTCAGAAGTGATAACAATGTTCACACTTGGCAAGAAGCTAATAGAAGCATTATTTTTTGAAGATCCCGGATTTGTAAGATTAAAGTATGCCATTGGCATGTAATCCGCTTGGTAACCCACTAACCTATGTGGAGCAATTCCACCACCAAGAATCGTAGCAAACTTTTTGCTCGGATCTTGTCCTATTTCATCCTTATAATTACATGGATTAAAATGAGGTAATTCATCAGGCAAACAATCATCAGGATTCACCGGAGAATAGTCCCCTGAACGAACCCAGTTTGTTGGGAAGAATGCATCATTATCTGAAATAGAAGTCAACCAACGCTTAGAAGAATCTGCGAATTCAATACTCGATTCAATCATATCAGTAACTTTTACAGACTGATTCCCGGCTTCACCATAATAACGCTCTTGGTATATCTGAACAGATACTCCCCACTGTGGAATAATTTGTTCGTTATCCATTTCAATGGTTGTTTCAGATGTTACAGAATCCAATAAAGCTCCACCTTTACTAGCGTATCGGTAAATTATCCAGCTTGCTGTATCTGCAGAATTCCATGAAGAAGCAACGTAGTCTCTGAATTTACATTCATAATAGCCACTAGCCAAATTTAAAGGGTCAACTACCTTAACATTTATTGGACCCGCGCCATAATCGTAAACTGGCTGCTCAACATAGCCTTCGTTTAACACTTTAGACAAAGTTGATGGCGTAAATTCCAACGCTCGATTTCCATTTCCATATCCATCTACTCGGGTAATTCTAGGCGAAGAACCATAATCAATGCGTTGATCTGTTCCACCTGCCTCTGGGGTCGGATTATGCGGTATGGCAGTTATTGCAGAAATCGCTGAACCATCATAATTTAATCGCGATGAAATATATGGCATCTTTTGACCATCTAATCCTGTTGGATCATTTGGATTGTATTTTTTAAATTCATTGAATGCATAAGCAATCGCCACATAATAATATGTTTTGTGGTTAATCAAACGTCTATCTCCTTGCGCAAAAACATCTTCTTTTACTTGGAAGGAGTGCTTGATCCCTTCATTTGCACCATCTACCTTTTCTGTAGGTACAGAAAAACCTAGATCCTCATCAAATTCAAAATTAATGATTCTACTTTGGTCGTTTTTCTTGTCACATTGTGCAACTAAACGCGCTTTATCCGGATCGTTGATATCTCCAATTGAAACAGAAAGATCTTTCAATTGGAAGATTTGGTAACCTTCAAAACGATAGAATCTATCTACTGTTGGATCCGGAATGTTAATTTCGTCCATCTCCTCGTATCCTTCTTGGTAATTATTAGAAGAAGAAGGGTTGTCAATCATTAAAATCAACTCATTTTCCAATTCTTGAATTGTCAATCTTGGTGCATCTGGTGGAGAAAGAATTTTAAAGCATGCATCAAATAAAGCTTGTGCTTTAGTATCTGCTCTTTTCATTGCTTCAACAGACGAGAATAAATCACCATCCGAACCTCTACCATATACAATACCAACTGTAATGTTATTTACTGCTCCCGGTTTCAAGATAAATGGACCAGCAGATTGAACAAAACGTCGGTCACCTTTTGGATTGTTGTTCGTAGATTCATCCCATCCATTTGGAAAACTTGCGCTCATGTTTTCACCTCCCGTTGCCCAAAACATTGGGTCTGAATCACCAGGGAACATATAATCAGATGGAATTGACGTTGCTCCAGTAGATCCAACATACCCCAAACCACCATAAACCATTTCTGAACCATTTGCCCAGCTACCACTCATGAAGTTATAGTATTGCGCAGCTGTAGTAGGGTCATTGTAAGGGAATTGAGATGTTGAAGTATAATATGTAAATCGACGCATACCAAAACGTTCGTTGTCAATAATATTATCAGAATAACCGATACCAACGCCTCTGTAAACAATACCATCCCCTGCGATTGCTTCGAGCACAGAAGGAACTACTTCCGTATTTGTTGCCTCGTCAAAATAAGGACCAACATTATCTATTCCATCTGCATCTTGGTAAGGACCTTCAAAGAAATCACAGCCAATTGCTGGAGGATTCTCACCATACCCGGGCTTCCCACCATCTGATTCATCTATAAGGTCACCATTGAACATGTAGCCTAATCCTCTTGCTACATCACAACCAGCATAATCATCTGCATAGTTTCCAACGTCTGCATCTAAATATTGTGAGAAATACGTGTTGTAAAGCGTCTGAGTTCCTCTATTAATTAATTCATAGTTGTAGAATGTCATTCGGTTCACCTCGTCATTTGTAGCAAAAGCAAACGCTTGAGCACGAATTTCCATACCAATTGGATCACCATTCGTTTCTGTATGGATATTACCTTTGTCATTGAATACCCACCAATGTGTTTCGTCACCGAATAAAGAAATTCTTCTATCAATTCCGCATTCTATATCATCTCTACCCAAAATATCGTCGTACCATGGGTGATCACCATCCTGAGGATTGTATACACCATCTTCATTTCTATCATAATAAGGTGCCAAATAATAATCTTGACCTCTTGATACATCACCATGAGCTGGCCAACCATAAATTCGGTTTAATTCATCAGTAGTTGGTTCAGTGATATCCGTACAGCCATCCAATTCAGGATCAATACTACAATTATACCAGATATTAAAACGTACAATTTCCGCTTTTCGAATTGTATAGAATTTATCGTATGCAATACAATCTTCTGGATTAATATTTGCTTCACCATAATCTCTTACAACATCATCGCCAACAGGATATAATGGATTATAATTTCCACTACCTGGGGAAACCGTCAAAGGACCTGCCCAAAAATCGTTTCCACTTCTATAGCGCAATGCAGCCAGTTTAAGCTGACCATTCACATCCGTTCCACCCATCCAAAGAGCGCCCGCAAAAATTACATGCAGACCTGTACCTTTTGGCACTTCATACGAAGCAACAGCTGTTCCGGCTCTGTATTGGAACATACTACCACCCTGTTCAATTAATGCTTTTACATCATTGAATTCTAAATACATTTTAGAAGTCGAAGGCGAACAATTTGCTCCTTTGAGAATTGGTCCTTTATTACTTTTATCATTCGGACCTAAGTACGAAAGCGCGCTGTTTGACCATATCATGGAAACTCCCAGTGCAATTGCTATTAGTTGCTTTTTCATAATGCTTTTTTAATTATGAATTAAAAATCAAATTTGACTCCCAAACGAATCGTTCTTGGCGAACTGATGTTGAATGGATTTTGAATTTTCATTGTATAATAATCTCTAAATGCTTGTTCATCCAACTGGTTTTGAATGGAAGATTGGTTTGCTGCGGCAGCTAAATAACCATCATCATCCCAGTTTCCAGTTGCTCTGTATACATTCAATATGTTGAATTGATTGAATAAGTTGGTTACACGAATATAAACATTCAAGAAGGATACTTTCTTTTTATCTTCTGCTTTTCCAAACTCCAAATTGAACGTTCTATCCAATTGAAGATCTAAACGGTATGACCAAGGTAATCTAGAACCATTGAGGGTTCCACTCAAACCAGCATTTAAGTTTCCAATTCCTTCATCCGTAATAAATGTTTGGGCAGAATAAGGAGAACCTGAATAAATATTAGACACAATATTCAAACCTGTATTTTCAAGGATGTTGATTCCAGAGATAGATGGACCGTTATAATCTGCTCCTTCACCATAACGGTAATCCATTGTGATTGCAAAAGCATGACGTTGGTCAAATGAATAAGGGAAGATGTTTCGCAAATTAGGTAACCCTGCATTAATCAAACCGGCAGCAGATGTTGCATCCGAACCAGTTCCATCGGCAAACTGAAGAGTATACGCTGCAGTCATTCGGATATTTCCAGTTCTACGCATGTCGTAAGCAATTGTCATTCCTTTAACTGTTCCAAAATCACGGTTACCATAGGTACGATACGTTGCAGGATATGCCTCAAAAACATTGATCAATTGAACATTGTTTCTTTGCTCACGGTAGAAAGCTGATATTTTCAAAGACGATGTCTTAGACAGTACTTGTTGGAAACCTAGCTCATAATCCACTGTAGTTTCTGGTTTCAAATTCGCATTGTTGATAATAGCACTTCTTGATTGAATAAATTGGTATTCAAACGGGTCAAAACGGAAACCAGAAGTAGGACGCTTTGTCAAAACATCGTAATGCGCGAAGAAAGAAGCTTCATCCGAAATAGGGAATGAGAATGCCACACGAGGCATCACGTTAACTTGTGCTTTATAATCTTCAAATGCATCTGCACTCGGTATTTTTTGAGTTGGATTTAATAACCATGGTTGAATTCCTGTTGCTCCACGAACTGCCTTTGGATCTTCAATTTGAATACCATTTGCGTTATACCAATTTGTTCCAACACGGTAACCATTGATTGCAGTAGGATTATTAGCATCATTCACATAAACAGTGTAATCATCGCCCATTGCATCTGGAATGTTAACCCAATCGTATTGACCAGGATCATTCGTTGCTAATTCTTTCGCCTCGGCAACTGTTCTTGCATTATAGAATAAGTAAGGATCTTTCAAAACAGGTTGATTTGCATCAAATACATCGACACGGACACCAACGTTGAATACGATATCGTTGAAAGCAAACTTATCCATTAAATAAGCAGCTGTGTATGTTGGCTGGAATGCGCCTACAAAACGTTTGTAGTTGCCATTCTCATCAAAATCATTAAAATATTTATTGATATCCGTTGTACCACGCACCTTAACTCCGGTATGGTCATACCCCCAATAAGAAACGAAAGAATTACCACCATTCAACAATTCGTCTGGTGAGAACATATCAAATTTGAAAATATTAGGGTCGTATTGGTCAATATCCACAAAGTCGTTTCCTGCAACATTCAAACCTAATTCTTTTCTTAAATTATAATCAAAGAAAGATTGGTTATCGTTATTTTCTTTTCCGCCATATTCACCAGTTCCTGATGTGTAAGCATAACCAGTATTCAATCTATTGTAAGTTATTGTTTTGAAAGAACCGGAATCGGAAATTGTTCCACTATTCAAATCTAACTCATCGATATGGAAGTTCGTTAATTGGCGAGCAATACTCCAAATTCCCAAAGGACCATTTGTTCCACCGCCTGTTGTTGTTCCAGAAGTCCAACCTCTATCCCACCGTTGCTCCAATTCAAATCCAAAAGACAAAGAGTGGTCTCCAATATTCACAGAAAAAGATCCTGTTCCACGCAACTGGTCATTTTCAGTTTTACCGAAATAGTTGTATGGCGTTCCGATATTGCCCCAAATTTGATAAACACTTGCCGGAGCATCTCCATTTCTCAAGGCATTTCCTTGTTGAATTTGCAATAGATTTTCGTAGTGTCCTTCAGGGTTGTTTTCGTATATACTATAATATTGTGTTGTAATAGCTGCTAATGCTGCATTCGTCTCAGAAGGAACAAATGCAACTTCTAGATCACGGAAACCGTTGTGAACATACGTTTTTGTTATGTCGTTAAATTCATAACTTGGTCTTCTCGATGTTGTAAATGTACCAACATGACCATAATTAAACATGTTATATTTATGGTTTGCATCGTATACATCTTCTTTGGTTTTCGAAAAATCGACCATTAAAGTATACACAAATGATTTCAATTTCGATGCACTTCCTTCTGCATCATTTGTAAATCGCTGTGTCAAACGACCAAAGACTCTCCAGTCCAATGATTTTGAAACACCGAAATTATTAAAGTTTAGCAAAGACCCGCTGTATGAATAGTTATTACCTGAGCTATAGTTTAATGACCCACCAAAGGAAAGGTTCATAGATGGTCCAGTGTTTACGTCAATTTTTCCTTGTGCAGAAACTACCTGACGTCTTGCATTCATTCTCCAAGCCACCTTTTCAAAATCATCCTTTCGCAAGAATGAAGCGTTGTAATACGTTCCATCACCTGTTGATGTAGGGCGCAAAGGATTTAAAAGCAACTCATCTCTTACATCCTTTTTAATTCTGTAATTTCCACCAGCAACTGGTCGGCTATCTAATTCATCTGTAAAGTTTCCAGATACCAAAAAGCCCAAACGCGGTTTCGTTTTCTTTCCAGTAGAATCTCTTTGCATCCAAAGTGGGCCTGAGAACATACCTTCTATTACATTATAGCCAAATTTATCCAATCCTAAAACTTTTCCATCGTATCCATCTGGATCTTTACCATTCAAATAAATACCAGAAGAAACGCCTTCAATAGAACCAAAGTATTTTGCTGAAGGTCCACGCGTTGTTACCGATATAATACCACCTGTTGCATCTCCATAATTTGCAGGAAGTCCACCTGTGATTACCGATACTTCTTCAATTGCCGATTTTGGAAGATTTGAAGATCCACGTACTTTAATACCATCAATGTAAAAATAAGTCCCATCGGAACGAGAACCACGTACGGAAATTTCTCCTGAACCTTCATTTGAACTAACTCCACCAACTGTTGATGCAACTCCAGCCGCAGAACGAACAGGAAGTCGAGAGATATCTTCTCTTGTTACAGTAGATCCAGAAGCACCACCATCTTGGCTAATTAAAGGAACCTTATAGGCAATAACTTTAACCTCTTCAACATCTTGAATATTTTTCGCCTTGGAAATAGATAAATTATCCAAGAACGTTATTTTATCAGCTGAAATAATAACACCAGTTAAAGAAGATGGTTGGTAACCCTCTCCTTCATTTCTTACTTCTACATCGTAAGAACCTGCCCCAACTGAATTAATTTGGAATTTTCCATCAAAATCGGTTGTCGCTCCTCCTTTAACGTTTCCATTTTGGATCAAAACGACCTTTGCAAATGGAATTGGTTGTTTGGTATCACCATCTTTCACGGTTCCTTTCAAAGAACCTAAACCAGACTGGGCGTGGCCATAAGCAACTGTCAACAAGACACTTACTAGTAATAAATTAAGTTTTCGTAACATAAGTACAGTCTATTTATTAAACTATTTTGCTTCAAGAAAGCCCGTAAATATAGAAAAAATCAATTTCATAACATATTTGTTAAAAAAAATTAATTAATATATTCATTAACTTTCCTTAACAAAACTATCTCCTTTAAATGGTATAAAAAATTGGTTTAATCTCATTTTCAAGGGATTTATACATGTCTAGCACATGTTAATAAATTTTCGTTTTTTTGTATAAATTCTAATTCGTGCATTTTAAGCAACAACACATACAGATAAAAAACATCGATATTCATTTGTTGAATTTTTCGGCGTTTGAAACTTCCGAATATTTGGACCAACTTACTGATGCGGAAAAAGAACGTTTTCACACTTTTACTAGTGCACAACGTAGACAAGAATATGTTGCTACACGTATATTAAGACATCGAATTTTCGGTTTTGAGCATATTCATTACGACAAAAATGGCGCTCCGTACATTGAGGGAGAAGGATATATATCCATAAGTCACACAAAAAATCAAGTTGGTATTGCATTTTCAAAAAGACACCAGATTGGTTTGGACCTAGAGATGATTCAGGAAAAAGCAAAAAAAGTGTGCAAAAAATTCTTAACAACGGATGAGTTGCTAATCTTTGATACAAATAGTGATTTAGAAATGACCAAGGTATGGTCTGCGAAAGAGGCATTGTATAAATTAGCTGGCAGGAAAGAATTGAATTTTAAAACAGATTTACAGTTGGAAAAGGTTACTGAATCGGAATGGATTGGGAAAATCAATCATGCATCCGAGGAATGGTTCGTAGAATTGAATACTTTTGTATATGAAAATTTTGTTATTTCAGTAAATACCTCGGCAAAGAAAAAAATATGAAAAGAACAATTTTAGAAACCATTCAAAGAACAAAGAATGCTATTGCTGTTCTAATTGATCCTGAAAAAAGTGATAATGGTCCAATTTTGGAAAATTTGATTCGGCAAGCAGAATTTTTAGGAATCGATTTTTTATTTGTTGGAGGAAGTTCCGTTACAAGAAAAGAATTTGAAGCGACAATCTCGTGCATTAAGAAACAAACAAAACTTCCAATCGTAATTTTCCCGGGATCTTCCGTTCAAATAAGCCAAGAAGCAGACGCTATTTTATATTTAAGTTTATTATCCGGCAGAAATCCTGATTTTTTAATCGGTCATCACATACAGTCTGCAATGGAGTTATTTGAAATGTCGCTTGAGGTGATGCCAACTGCCTACATTTTAATTGATGGCGGAACACAGTCCTCCGTTGCATACATGAGTCAAACTACTCCTATTCCCAGAGAACAACTTTCCATTGTGAAACAAACTGCACTCGCGGGCAAGTTCCAAGGAAAACAATTGATTTATCTTGATGCCGGAAGTGGCGCAAAACACCAAGTTCCATCGGAGATTATTACAAACTTAAAAATACTAGATCTTCCATTAATTGTTGGTGGTGGAATTAGGACGGTGGAGCAGATTCGAGACCTACACGATGCTGGCGCTTCGATTGTAGTAATTGGAAACAAACTGGAAGAAGATAGTGATTTTCTATTAGATATTCATCTTTATAAGAAGGATCGCAAAGCAGCTGCATTTAAATGAACCGTTTCTGCCAGAAAGCAGTATAATTCTACATGCTTAGGCTTAATTCTCCTTTTGAATTTACGCGAATTGTTAAACTAGAAAAACCTGGATAAATTCCTTGTAAAGAAATAGTTTCAACTTTTCCACTCAAGGTCACGCCCTTTTCAATTTCGCGATTCATTTCTTTTTGAACTATTTTTTTCATTTCCTCCAATTGGGGTTTCAAGTTGTATTGTGCATTCAATCTCAACATATCGGTAATTTTAGAGTTAAACAACCATTTTGCAGATTTCAGTAATACATTTTTTGTTCTTAAATCAAATTCCAAGTCCGGAAAAGAAATTTCCTGTTTCTCTGCATCAAATTTGGGCGTTCCTAATAGATACAATTCACCCTGTCTTTTTCCACCGAAAGCCACCTTTAAAATGAGTTGATCATTTAAGGCACCTTCCACACTCATTTTCCCAAAAATAACCTCGTTTTTTTTTATCTCCATTGATTTTCCAACTAGGTTTTCAGAAAGTATTGCACTCAAGGAATCATACGAAGCAACAATATCTAGATTTATATCAAATCCTTTTGCACGTTGATGATCGCTCAGTTTGGGCAATTTTACACTCGAGATTTCGGATGGAAATGTTGTAATTATCGGTTGAATCGTCAAATTAAGATCCAAAAAGGCAGTATTATTAGTGAACTGTATGTCGCCAAGGGAAATTGATTTCGGATGTATTTTAAGATAACCGTACCTTCCTAAAGAAGTTTGTGCATTCATCACTTTCCAAACCTCCTCAATTTCGGAGCGTATATCAATTAATTCAATTTCCTTATCTATAACTTTTTCAAGTTCTTTTAACTCAATGGTCAATTCCTCCCGTAATTTTTTCGTGGCATCGTAATTGAAAACACTAATTTCACAGGGATCAATTGTCTCAAATTTGCGAAGTTCTGTAGTCGTTTTAAACCGGAATTCTGGTGTAATTTTAAATTGAGTGGCATAACCAACTGTTACGCGCCGCATTTCTTCTCCGATACCGCAGCTGAAATATATTCTGGGAACTAGACAGGAGCCTTTATCCTTAAAAAGGTAAGTGCATTCTGGACAATAATTTAATTTTAAAGAATATTTACCATCCACCTCATAGTATAATTCTTTCCCTTTACACTCAAATTGAATAGGATTTCGATCAAATTTATATGAATAGCTCACACCGGAACAAATCTCTTCTTTTCCCGTAAATGTTTTAGGCAAAGACTTTTCCGTATCTTTTAAATAGGGCAATAAATTAATTTTAATAGGCACGTAAACCGTTGATTCCTTTTGAATTAAAGTTGGAATGAACGCAACGTTCTTTTCAGGAACAGCAGGATTTATACTTCTGCATTGCACAAAGATCAACAGAATAAAAAGAGCTGAAAAAAATTTAGCCATACTTTAATTTAGAATTAAAACACACTTTCGAAATGAAAGATATTTTTCCTGTTTTTAAGTTTAAAAACTTTTTTCTGCAACTAATTCCAAGGCAGAATTGAATGTTTCACTTGGTCGCATCGCTTCACTTATTTTTTTACTAATTGGATGGTAGTATCCACCCAAATCTATTGCTTTGCCCTGGGACGAATTCAATTCATGGATAATTTGGCTTTCTTTAGTTGTTAATTCCTTTGCAAGTTCGGAGAATTGGGCTTTTAATTCTAAATCTTCATTCTGTTTTGCTAGTGCCTGCGCCCAATACAACGCCAAATAAAAGTGGCTTCCACGGTTGTCCAGTTCGCCTGCTTTGCGTTGTGGAGATTTATCTTTATCCAGGAACTCGCCAGTTGCCTCATCCAATGTTTTTGCAAGTACGTGTGCTTTTGTGTTCCCATTTGTAACGCTTAAATGTTCCAATGAAGCCGCAAGTGCTAAAAATTCCCCAAGCGAATCCCAACGCAAGTGACCTTCTTCAATAAACTGCTCCACATGTTTTGGTGCAGATCCTCCAGCGCCAGTTTCAAAAAGCCCACCGCCATTCATCAATGGAACGATTGATAGCATTTTAGCACTCGTTCCAACCTCTAATATTGGGAATAGATCGGTCAAATAATCACGTAAAACATTTCCTGTAACAGAAATTGTGTCTTTTCCTTGAACCAGACGCTCCATTGTAGCTTGAATGGCAGCATCCGGCGCTAAAATCCGAATATCTAATCCATTTGTATCGTGCTCATGAAGGTATTGATTGACTTTGAGAATTATTTGAGCATCGTGCGCACGTGCTGAATCCAACCAAAATATTGCTGGCGTATTAGATAATCTTGCACGTGTAACCGCTAATTTCACCCAATCTTTAATAGGGGCATCTTTCGCCTGACACATCCTCCAAATATCACCTTTTTCAACAGCGTTCTCGAGAAGTGTATTTCCATTTCCATCTAACACTCGGACGATTCCGTCAACGGGAATCTGAAATGTTTTATCGTGTGAACCATATTCTTCGGCTGCTTGCGCCATCAATCCAACATTCGGAACTGTTCCCATTGTTACGGGATCAAAAGCGCCGTGCTCCTTACAAAAATCAATCGCAACTTGGTAAATTGTAGCATAACTACTATCTGGTAAAACTGCCTTTGTATCGCAAGATTTCCCTTCTACATCCCACATTTGTCCTGAATTACGAATCATTGCAGGCATGGAGGCGTCTACAATGACATCACTCGGTACATGCAAATTCGTGATTCCCTTTTCAGAATTGACCATTGCAATGGCTGGACCATTGACATAACATGCATTTATTGCTTTCAGAATTTCTGTTTTTTCCGCTGTTGGTAGAGATTCAATTTTCACCAAGAGATCCCCAAAACCATTATTTACCTCTACGCCTAATTCAGATAAAACTGTTTCATACTTTTCAAAAACCGGGCGAAAGAAAACTTTTACTGCTTCACCAAAAATAATAGGATCTGAAACTTTCATCATTGTAGCCTTCATGTGAAGGGAAAAAAGTATCCCTTGATTTTTAGCATCTGCGATTTGACTTTCCAGAAAAGCAACTAATTTTTTTCTACTCATAAAGGTGGTGTCAATAATTTCACCGGCTAGCAACGGAGCATCTTTTTTAAGCAACAAAACACTTCCATTCTTCTCTATAAATTCAACTCGGAAAGTTCCTGCTTCTTTTAGTGTAATTGATTTTTCGTTGTGAAAGAAATCGCCATCCTGCATGTGAGCAACATGTGATTTGGAATCTGCTTGCCACTTGCCCATTGAATGTGGGTGCTTACGTGCATAATTCTTAACGGAAAGAGGTGCGCGGCGATCCGAATTACCTTCACGTAAAACTGGATTTACAGCACTTCCTTTAATCTTATCGTATTTTGCCTTGATTTCTAATTCTGTATCATTTTTCGCCTCTTCTGGATAGGATGGAATTGCAAATCCTTGACTTTGTAATTCACTTATTACAGCCTTTAATTGTGGAACAGATGCACTAATATTTGGGGTTTTTATAATGTTAGCTTCTGGCGTTTTTGCCAATTCACCTAATTCTAACAAAGCGTTATTCATTTTTTGATCCGCTGACAAAAACTCAGGAAACACGGCTAAAACCCTAGAAGATAAAGAAATATCCTTTGTTTCAATTTGAATACCCGCTGTTTCTGCAAAAGCCTTTACAATAGGTAAAAAAGAATAGGTTGCCAAAGCAGGAGCTTCATCGGTTAGGGTATAGGTGATTTTTGAGGTTTTTGAATTCATAGTGCTTTTTATTTGTGAAAATTTCCACCGGATTTTATCGAGTTACAAATGTACTTATTTTTTAAATCGTTTAAGCGCGTTGAACGTTAACGAATAACTTAAATTATTTTTTTTGAGTTTGAAGAAATTCAACCATTTTTTTTAATGCTCGAGAACGGTGTGAAAGGTTGTTTTTTTCCGTTAAATGCATTTCTGCAAAAGTCTTACCGCAATTTTCAGGTTCAAATATTGGATCGTAACCAAAGCCATCTTCCCCTCTTTTTTCTTCAACAATTCTACCTTTTACTACACCTTCAAAAAGATACATTTCACCCTCCCAAAACAAGGAAATAACTGTTCTGAATTGAGCATTTCGATTTTCAACTTCTGATAAATTATCCAAAACGCGTTGCATATTTCTTTCAGAGTCACATGGTTCACCGGCATAACGCGCTGAGTAAACGCCTGGCTCACCATTTAATGCTTCAATTTCCAAACCAGTATCATCCGCAAAACAATTTAAGTGAAATTTTTCTACAACAAATCGTGATTTTAAAACAGCATTTCCCTCGAGTGTTTTTTCTGTCTCTGGAATGTCCTCCTTACAATTTAAATCATCTAAAGTGATAATTTGAATGCCTTCCGGCACGATGGACTGAATTTCTATTGCTTTATTTTTGTTGTGTGTCGCGAAAATGAGTTGCATATTCAGTAATTTATATGATGCACAAAAATACCAAGATTTTATGCGCTAGTGGTAAATGAAAACCTACTTTTTGTTTTCCTTTTTCAAATAAAATACTTTTTTACCATTGACTAAGGCAAAATCAACTAAAAAAAAGCATTTAAACTTTTTATAACAAAAAATCATTGTATTTTTACCTTTTAAAATAATTTTATGTTTCGGCCACGGATAATTCCAGTTCTACTTTTAAAAAATCGTATTCTCGTAAAATCTGAACAGTTTAAAAATCACACATATATTGGAGATCCTATAAATGCTGTCAAGATATTCAATGAACTTCAAGCAGATGAACTCGTTTTTTTGGATATTGATGCAACACGTGAAAACCGATTAATTTCTCTTGATTTTATTAAAGATGTTGGCGAAGAAGCAAATATGCCATTCTCCGCTGGTGGCGGCGTTCGCAGTATTGAGGATATCCGTCAAATAATTGAAGCTGGTGCTGAAAAAGTAATTGTAAATTCATATGCAGCAGAAAATCCAGATTTCATTCGGGAAGCATCCGAAACATTTGGTTCATCCACAATTGTAGTTTGTATGGATGTGAAAAAGAAACGCTTTGGAGGTATTCAAACGTGGGTTAAAGCTGGTACAAAATCAAGTGGGTATTCTCCTGTAGATTTTGCCAAGTTAATGGAAGCAAAAGGTGCAGGTGAAATAATTGTGCAATCTATGGAAAAGGATGGAACAAGGATGGGTTATGATATAGATCTTATTCGAAGTATTTCAGAAGCAGTGGCTATTCCAGTCATAGCTTTGGGAGGAGCTGGTTCTGAAAATGATTTAGTAAGAGCCTATCACGAGGGATATGCAAATGGCCTGGCAGCGGGAAGTTTATTTGTATACCAGGGAACAAAAAAGGGTGTTTTAATATCCTATCCAGAAAAAAATAGGATAAAATTTCTATTTTAAAGTATTAGTTGTATTTTTGGAAGTTGAAAAAAATAATCACTATTGTCGATATGAAGTTTTTAAATATCAATCAAATTAATTTATTGAAATGTCAGTAACCAACTACCAAATATGTAGCAGATGCGTGATGGACACTTCAGATGTGGATATTTCTTTTAATGCAGATGGTGAATGCAATCATTGTACAGAGTTTAACGATAAAAGAATACGGTACAATTACCAGGGCGAAAAAAGTGATTCTGATCTGGAAAGCATGGTACTTAAGATGAAGTCGGATGGTATTGGAAGAGAATATGATTGCATTGTTGGATTGAGTGGAGGCGTTGATAGTAGTTATGTTGCCTATGTTTGTCAGCAAAAAGGATTGAGAGTACTGGGTGTTCACTTGGATAATGGCTGGAATTCAGAAGAAGCCGTTTTGAATATAAAAAATATTGCTAGAAAACTAAAAATTGATTATGAAAGCTTCGTTCTTGATTGGGAAGAATTCAAAGATTTACAATTAGCATTTTTAAAGGCCTCAATTCCAGAGGCAGATACGCCTACAGATATTGCTATTCTTGCGGCATTGCACAAGGTTGTGGATAAATACAATGTAAAATACATTATCAGTGGTGGGAATTTTGCTTCAGAAGGAATTCTGCCAAAAACATGGCATTACAATGCAAAAGATTTAACCTATTTCAACCATATTCAAAGAAAATTCGGAAGGATTGGATTGAAAAAATTCCCAACATTCGGATTTTGGAAAGAAATGTATTACAAGCTGATTCGCAAAGTAAAGATGATTTACATTCTGAACAGTGTGCCTTACATTAAAGAAGATGCAATGGCGCTTTTAAAAGAGAAATTGGATTGGAAGTATTACGGCGGAAAACATTATGAATCTAAATATACAGGATTTATTCAATCCTATTATTTGTTTGAAAAATTTGGAATTGACTACCGAAGAGCAACCTTCTCTTCCCAAATCTGCACCGGCGAAGTAACACGAGAAGAAGCATTGTTGGAACTTTCCAAGAAACCTTATAATCCTGAAACGATTGAAGATGAAAAGAAATACATCGCAAAGAAATTAGGTGTTTCAATGGACGAGTTTGAGGGAATTCTTAAAACTCCAGCAAAATTATACCGGGATTACCCGAACGATGAGAAAAGATTGAGTTTTATTTACGATATGTATCGTAAATTATTTAAAAAGGAAAAACTAGCAAGTTTCTAGTTTCTGCAGTTCAAGCACTTTTGTTCAGGTTGAAATTTTTAAATTCAGATTTTTATCGTTTTCTAGTCAACATTCATTCTGATACGCCACTCTTTAGGATATAAATTATTGAACCTGTTGCCTAAATGTTTCACCCATCCTAAAGGTTCTTTTTGGAATGTAATCAACTGAAAACCTTGCTTTCCAGACAAAGAAAATGTATCACCGTGCAGGTAGCTCAGCGCCTGTTTCAATTCCACCTCGATTTTCCCTGAATAATTCAAAAGAAATGGATTTAATGCCAATTCTTCATTCGGAATCACACCTTTTCGAGCAATTTCACCAAGTGTCGTTCCCATTTTTTGTAATCGGAGTTGCGACTGCACATGCAGCATTGCATCTTCTTGCCCTTTTGGCAATGCTAAGAGCTTATCGTTCCAATTAAAAACTGTTATATTCTCCAAATTCGAAAAATTTCCAAGATCCAACAAATCTTTTTGCCAATGGAAATCATTTTTCCGCGTAAAACGATTTTTACCAATACTGTCGTCCGACTTCTGAAGTACGGCAATATAAAACCCTTCAGATTCTGTAATTCCAGGAATACAATAGTTTCCAATTTCATTTCTTCCGGCTTGCATAGAATCTGACAGCGACATAGGCAGAAGTTCCGCTCCGAGTTCATTTAAAAACCACGAAACAGTATCTTCATTTTCTGTTGGATTGAACGTACAAGTGGAGTAAATTAAAAATCCACCCGGTAATAAAGAATCCCAAACATCCATCACAATTCGTTTCTGACGGGCAGCACATAATTGCACATTTTCCTCGGACCATTCTTGACGAGCCTTCGTGTCCTTTCGAAACATTCCTTCTCCTGAACAAGGCGCATCGACAACAATTGCATTAAAAAAATGCGGTAAACGCTCAAAATCTTTCGGGTCATTATTCGTAACAACCGTATTTGTAAATCCCCATTTAGTAAGATTTTCTTTTAGGATTCTGGCTCGCGGTTGAATTACTTCATTGCTGACCAAAAGTCCTTCATTCTTTAAAAATGATGCAATTAACGTGCTTTTTCCACCTGGCGCAGCACACAAATCCAAAATTCTAGGATTCTCCGGAAGATTCAACGCGTTTAATACCGTTGCTAAAACCATAGAACCCGCCTCCTGCGGATAATAGGAACCGGCATGAAACAATGGATCTAAGGTAAACGATGGCCGTTCTTTCAAATAAAACGCCCTATCGCACCAAGGGACAGAAGCAGCAATTTCCAATTCCGATGCTTGCTTTATGGGATGAAATCTTACAGAAACTGGTGGTTTTGAATCTAGTGCCTCAAGCAACTCTTTTCCAAGAAATGGGTCTTCTGTAACACGTTTTGCAAATGCAGCCGGAAATGGGATATTCATCTTGTAAAATTAAAGATATTATAGTTACGTATTTTTAGTGTATGAAGCTGTAGCAATTATCCTTCGAAATTCACTGTTATCTTATGGAGTAATTCCTTTTCACTTGGTCGCAAACCTCCAATTGCAAAACCTACACACCATAATATTTGCCGGTCATCGTGCACAATAAATTGATCTTTGCGCAAATAATTGGGCACTTTTGCATCGGTAAGAATATCTGAAATCAGTTTTGAACCACCTGCGCCAATCGGGTACATTCGGTCACCGATTTCCCACTTTCTAAGGTGAAGTTCCCCTTCTACTGCAATTGGATTTATAAAAAGTGCGTCTTTTGTATATTTTTTTGGCAAAAAATCCACTTTTTCTCTGCTTAAAACTGGTGTTTTCTGAATGGCGGTATTGCTTTGAAAATAGAAATAATCCTCTTCTCGAATGATGCACGAATAAAAATTATTGGAAAGATTCAAATGGTGCCCTTTTTCTGAATTTTGAAGTTTCATAACTTCTGTAAACATGCGTAAAGGAATCCCTAGTTGTCGCAGAAGTTCGAGAATTTCCTCCTTAGAAAGTAAATTAAACTCTTTTATAGAAACGGATGAATACGTTACAATTTTACGCGTAATTGGTGTCACAATTCTTTCTAATTCTTGCTGATTCTCCTGAAAAACGCTTACGAGCAGCAGCACGCTTTCTGATAATTCTGGAATAAATTGCTTGAGTGCGGGAAGAATAATATTTCTTAATTTATTGCGCTGGTATGTATTACTTTCATTCGAAATATCTTCTCTCCAAACTACATTGTTTTCTGCTGCGTAGGCGAGAATCTCGGCTTTAGAAAATGGTAAAAGCGGCCTTAAATAGCCTGTGTTTTCCTCTAACATTCCAGATAATCCCATAATCCCGGCACCTCGCGCAAGATTCAAAAAGAAAGTTTCCACTTGATCGTCTGCATGGTGCCCAAAAACTATTTTGGAATCCGCAGTTTTTGTAAAATTTTGGAAAAATGCATACCGTTCATTTCTAGCTTCTTCCTGCAAATTTCCTCCATTTATTTCCAACAGTTTGTGAAGATCAATTCGTTTAATGTGTAGCGAAATTCCAACTCTCTTGCAGGTTGTTTCTATAAGTTTCTGGTCTTTTTCAGAATCCAGCCCACGCAGTTGGTAATTTACGTGTAGAGCAGAAACTGCGTAGCCATTTTTCTGCAGAATATAAAGTAAAACCATAGAATCAACACCACCACTGCATGCAACAAAATAATGTAATGCAGGATTATTTGGCAAAGAAGAACAAATATAATTTTCTATACTACGCATTCATTCCATCTAAAATTCGTTTCACTTTGACCATACATTCAGCGTATTCTTTTTCTGGATCGGATTGGATTGTAATTGCGCCACCAACGGAGCAGGAAAGGTATTTTTCCTTACTATTATAAAGTAAGGTTCGAATAACAACGTTGAAATCAAAATCGCCAGTTGGCGTGACATAACCGATTGAGCCAGAATATAATCCGCGTTTAAAAGATTCATGCATCTCAATTAATTCCATAGCGCGTAATTTTGGCGCACCAGTCATGGAACCCATTGGAAATGTTGCCTTTAAAATATCTGTAAATGTAACCTCCTCGCTTATTTCGCAAGAAATACTGGAAATCATTTGGTGAACTGTTTCAAAGGAATAAATCCCACACAATTCGTCTACTTTTACGGAATCCTTTAAAGCGATTCTAGATAAATCGTTTCTAACAAGATCTACAATCATAATATTTTCAGCACGTTCTTTGGGGTCATTTTTTAATTCTTCTTTCCATAAATCGTCCTCTTTTTCATCCATACTTCTAGGAGCTGTTCCTTTGATAGGTTGTGAGTTTAGTCTTTTCCCTTTTTTACTTAAAAAGCGTTCTGGACTGCCGCAAAAAACGGCAAATTCATCCCATTTCAGAAAAGCAGAAAATGGTGCTTTTGTAATAGAATTTAACTTGAAATAAGTATCCAGATGGAAATTAAGTTCAACATTTTCAGCGAAAAATTCCTGGCAAAAATTAACTTCGTAAATGTCTCCCAATTGAATATGTTCTTTCAATTGGATTACCTTTTGAATATAATCTTCCTTCGATATTCGTGCCTTAAATTGGGTGGTGTAGTGGTGGAAATTTTGATCCGTTTCTTCCTCTAAAAAGGTATTTATAAAATTGAAACATTCCGCATCTTTAGGGCCTTGCAAAAACTCAATATTTTCATTGTGCAGTCTTACGGCATTCTTCGGAACCCAAAAATAGGCTTCTGGAAATTTCAAATGATCTGGATTCTTAGAAGGAATTTGGTGAATTTGTTCCTTTAGATCGTATGAAAGATAACCAAAAATGTATTTTCCAACATGTTGGTTAATAAACTGCTGAAGATCTTGCAAATTCGAATTTTCATTCATGACAAAACGTTCCCCTTCCCCGAAGGCAAGAATTCCGCTTCCATCGTTGCTATTTAAATACGAAACTGGAAAATTATTCATTCTACGAAGTTAGGAAATGATTCTATGTTTTAGGAATAAAATAGCAGAATTAAACCCAAAGCAATACGAGCTCAATCTTCACTTATTTCATTTTGTCTCTTATCTTTGAGTATGCTATACAGAATATTAAAAGTTATTGTTGGAATTGGGATTCGACTTTACTACAAAGAGATAAAAGTAAAGAATGGAAAATTTCTAGATCACGATGGTCCATTGATTATTATTGCAAACCATCCAAATACGCTAATGGATGCCTGGATAATTGGAAATGTTTGTCCTCAGCCAATCTATTTTATGGCAAAAGGAACCTTTTTTAATTCACCAATAAAGCGGAAGATCTTGAAAAGCCTGAATATGATTCCTATTAACCGTCAAATTGATGGAGAAGTTGCAGGTATTAAAAATAAAGATTCATTTGAAGCATGCTATAAGTTACTCGAGGAAGGAAAAACTTTGGTTATTTTCCCTGAAGGAAACAGCTTTCTAGAGCGACAATTGCGGCAATTAAAATCCGGCACAGCTCGAATAGCATTAGAAGCAGAAAACCGAAATTCTGGCACGTTAAATTTGAAAATTGTTCCACTTGGATTATTCTATTCACAGGCGGAAAAATTTCGCAGTTCTGTAATGGTAACGCTAGAAAAAGGATTATTCGTAACCGATTTTTTACCCGATTTTTTGGAAAACTCTTCCTTAGCAGCCAAGAAATTAACGACAAAGTTTAGGTTACACCTGGAAAGAGTATTAGTTACGACAGAATCCAAAGAGCAGGAGCAACTTATTCACGCTATTTATACTTTTATCCACAAAAAAGAGGAAACAAAGTATGTGGAGAAGAACGCTGATTTTTTACAGCAAATTAAGGTGCGAATGGAGGAAATACAGCTCTTTCAACCCTATTTAATTTCGGAAATTCAGCAACTGACAGATGAAATTACATGGCAATCCAACAAATTAAAAATTCAATCAGATTTTATCCGCCGTCGGTTTCGTTCGCGATTATATCTAGGTCAAATAGCGTTATCTGTAGTTTTTTTAATCGTTGGACTTCCGCTATTTCTATTTGGATTTTTGCACAATAGTATTCCATTTTACCTTACCGATAAATGTGTGCCGAGACTTACAAAATATGTTGAATACTATGCTCCAATTTCCGTTTTACTCGGATTGATTTTTTATCCAATAACCTATTTTGGGTTTTTAATCGTATTGGAAAAAGTGGCAGAACCAGTTTTATGGATTAAATTACTTTATTTTTTAAGTTTACCGCTAACAGGAATGTTCGCCTTTACATTTGTTCGCTGGTCTAAGAGAATTGGGCACAAATGGCATTACATATTCCTGATATTCAATCAAAAAGACGCTTTAAAAAACTTAAAACTGAAACAAATAGAGCTCGAGAAATTAGTATTAGGGGATTAGTTTTTTACTTAACGTAATCCAATTTTTCCTGTCATCTAATCTATTTTTACATTTTATTTTATCCTTTGAGTTTATTCAGTGATTGATTTAAATCGAATAGAGGAACATTCAAATCCGCATAGCATTTTTTAGGGATAATTCTTGCACCAAATGATTGGTGCTATCGGTAAACTATTAATTTCTAAACTGCAATAACGCAACGGAAGTTGTTTTAGCGTATTAATCCTTTCGTTCAAATAAGCCTCGCATATTCTCGAATACTCTTTCAATTTCGCAAAAAACACATCTCTAGAGGAATTTTGAACATGCGCAACAAGAATATAAAGAATCGTTTTGCCAGACTTTATTTCTTTTATCGGAGTTTTTTTATTGGAACGGATACGAACGAAAATTAGCCCGGTTACAAGTATGAAAATACTGAGCAGTATTATTTGGTTTCGTTTCATAATCGTTATTTTTAAAAAAACGTAAATGTCATTTAACTCGTTTATTTATTAAATTAGGATAAAATGAAGAAAAAGAGGTTTAAAAGACCGATTTGGTGATTCTAATTCATTTTTCATGATTATTTTCGCGTCATGTGCGGAATAACGGGTTTTATTGATTTCAAAAAAACATCTAATGAAGGTATACTTCATAAAATGTCCGATACACTTTACCACAGAGGCCCAGATGGTAGTGGAACACTTTTTTTAGAGGAACAAATTGCCCAAATTGGATTTGGCCATAGAAGATTAGCAATTATTGATCTATCCGAACACGGCAAACAACCGATGCAATTTGCGCATTTATGGATTTGCTTTAATGGTGAAATTTATAATTACCAAGAAATCAAAGCTGAACTCTCCATCCTTGGTCATTCGTTTATTGGAGCATCGGATACCGAAATGCTTTTGCATGCATATGCTGAATGGGGAAAAGATTGCTTGGAAAAATTAATCGGAATGTTTGCTTTTGTGCTCTTTGATTCTATTTCCAATGATTTTTTTATTGCGCGCGATAGAGCTGGCGTGAAGCCGTTGTTTTATTATTTCAAAGAAGGACTTTTCCTATTCGCATCTGAATTGAAAGCGTTTCACGAACACCCATCCTTTCAAAAGGAAATCAACTTGGATGCTGTTGGCGCTTTCATGCAATATGGAAATGTTCCGAGTCCTCACTGCATTTTTAAAGATTGTTATAAATTGGAACCTGGCAATTATGCCTTTCTTTCACTCGAAGATCAATCGCTTAAAATTGCGACATACTGGAATGTTTATGACGCATACAATAAGCCGAAAACAAAAATTTCTTTTCAAGAAGCAAAATTAGAAACAGAAAAAATTCTTACTTCAGCTTGTGAATATCGAATGGTTGCAGATGTTCCCGTTGGCGTATTTTTAAGTGGCGGCTACGATAGTGCTTGCGTTACTGCATTGCTGCAAAAGAATAGAACAGAAAAATTAAAAACGTTTACTATTGCTGTTCCAGATATTGGTTTAAACGAAGCGCCGTATGCCAAAGATGTTGCAAATTATTTAGGGACGGAACATACTGAAATTGAATGTACACAAAAAGATGCGCTTAATCTTATTGAGCAATTGCCTTTTTATTACGATGAGCCATTTGCCGATAGTAGCGCAATTCCAACAACTTTGGTAAGTATCATGTCCAGAAAACACGTTACAGTAGCTTTAAGCGCAGATGCAGGTGACGAAGTTTTTGCAGGATATAACCGCTACGATTATTTGATTCGCTATGGAAAAAAGATGGAAAACCTACCTGCTTTTTTGCGGAAATCGATCGCAAAAGTAATGGATACAGTTCCATCTGACAAGATTCCCGTTTTAAAAAACAAATACAACTTTCACAACCGCTATGAAAAACTGAAAGGAATTCTCCGAAATCCTTCTCCACAACAAATCATGTTGAGTTTGAGTCAGCAATACACAGATAAACAACTTGAAAACGTTCTTTTATCAAACGTCAACAGACTAGAGACAAAATACCTTTCCAATGCCTTACAAGCAGAAAATTATTCTCCTTTGGCATATATGATGGCGATTGATTACCAGACGTATTTGGTAGACGATATTCTACAAAAAGTAGACCGCGCAACGATGACAGCTAGTTTAGAAGGTCGAGAACCTTTTTTAGATCACCGCATCATAGAATGGGCCGCAACTTTACCGGATGATTATAAATACCACAATGGTGAAAAAAAATATATTCTGAAAGAAATTGTGCACGATTACATTCCAAAAGAAATGATGGATCGCCCAAAAATGGGATTTGCGATTCCTATTGCAAATTGGCTGCAAAATGATTTGCGCGAATTGGTGGAAGAAAATTTACAGGAATCTAAAATTAAAGAGCAAGGCATTTTTCAGTGGGAATTTGTACTGAAGTTAAAAACAGATTTCTTCCATGGAAAAAAGGAACTGGATGTGAAATTGTGGTATTTACTGATGTTTCAAATGTGGTATAAAAAGTGGATGTGAGCGAAAAAAAGACAATGGATTTGACAAACGTACTTTATATTTCTTACGATGGGATGACGGATCCATTGGGGCAGTCACAGGTTCTGCCCTATTTATCCGGTTTATCAAAAGAGGGATTTAAATTTCACTTAATCAGTTTTGAAAAGGAAGAGAAATATAAAATTCACCGCGAACATATTCAGGCAATTTGTGACCGCGACAAAATTGTTTGGCATCCTTTGAAATACACAAAAAAACCACCATTGTTGTCTACTTTGTATGATGTGATTCGAATGAAACAGCTTGCAAAAAAGTTGCACCAACAAAATGCATTCAAAATCGTCCACTGCAGAAGCTATATTTCTGCCTTGGTAGGAATGGGAATGAAACAGCGTTATAATACAAAATTTCTTTTCGATATGCGGGGATTTTGGGCAGATGAGCGGGTAGACGGGAATATTTGGGACATGAAAAGTCCCATTTTCAAACAGGTTTATTCTTTCTTTAAGAAAAAAGAAATTCTATTTTTTTCCAATGCAGATTATGTTATTTCACTTACCTACAATGGAAAAGAGGAAATAGAAAGTTGGTCGGAATTCCAAAATAATCCGCCAAAAATTGAGGTGATTCCTTGTTGCGTTGATCTAGACTTATTTGATCCTGCAAAAATTCAACCTGAAAAAAAAGAGGAATTACGCCAACAACTTGGGATGGATAAAGCTGATTTTATTTTAGGTTATGTTGGTTCAATTGGAACGTGGTACATGCTTTCGGAGATGTTGGATTATTTTAAAGTTTTAAATAAAACGAATCCTACAGCAAAATTCTTGTTTGTGACTGGCGAAAATCCAGAAACTATTCTCTCAAAAGCGGAAGAAAAAGGAATACTATCTAGCTCTATACTGGTGACTTCTTGTCGCCATGCTGCCGTTCCGCTTTATATTAGTTTATTTAATCTTTCGGTATTTTTTATACGTCCCACCTATTCTAAAAAAGCTTCTTCGCCAACAAAACAAGGAGAAATTATGGCAATGGGAATTCCATTGGTTTGCAACGCAGGAGTTGGAGATACAGATTTAGTGGTTAAAAAATACGACTCAGGAAGTGTTTTAGTTAATTTAACAGAAGAGAACTATTTAAAACAGTGCGAGATACCAACTTTATTCTCCAAAGAAAAAACAATGGAAGGTGCGCGCGAATTTTACGCATTAAAAACTGGCGTTGGGCGTTATCTAAAGGTTTACAACCTCCTTTCCAAATAAAAAGCCAAAAGCCAAATATTATGCCGAATTTGTATCTTTGCAAAGATGTCTGAAACGATTTTTTTTATTGTACCTTATCCATTCGGTGAAGCACCATCTCAGCGCTTTCGTTTTGAACAATACCTTACCTTTTTAGAAGAAAATGGATATAAAATACACATCCATCCTTTTTTGAATGATTCCACATGGAAAACATTATACCAGGAAGGAAATACTTTGAAGAAAATTGCCGGAATTTCAGGAAGCTTCTGGAGAAGATTTCTCCTACTTTTTCAGCTTAGGCGAGCTAATCATATCTATATTCATCGGGAAGCAGCACAGCTCGGACCGCCAATCTTTGAATGGATTATTGCAAAAGTTTTACGCAGAAAATTTATATACGACTTTGATGATGCAATTTGGCTGCCAAATTACAGTGACACAAATGCTCGTTTTCAACGGTTGAAATCCTATTGGAAAGTGAACTACTGCATGAAATGGGCAGATAAAATTACAGCAGGAAATGCTTATTTAGCTAATTACGCAAAGCAATACAACTCAAACGTTCAAATTATCCCAACTACTATTGACACCATCCATCACCATAATCGTGTAAGTAATCAATCTACAGAAAAGCCTACGATTGGCTGGACTGGAACCCATACTACAATGCATTATCTAGAGGAAATTTTGCCAATAATTATAGACTTGGAAAATGATTTCAGCTTTGATTTTTTAATTATTTCCAATGAACCTCCACGTTTTGAACTTACATCTTTGAAATTTATTAAGTGGTCTAAGGAAACAGAAATTGAAGATTTAGCAAAAATTACGATTGGGATTATGCCTTTAAAACAGGATATTTGGTCGGAAGGCAAATGCGGCTTCAAAGGATTACAATACATGGCACTTGAAATCGCAACGGTATTAGCGCCAATTGGTGTTAATAAAACCATAATTGAAGATTCAAAAAATGGTTTCTTAGCCGAGAATCTAGCAGAATGGAAGGAGAAACTTACGGTTCTATTAGAAAATGAAGCAAAACGCATACAACTTGGAAAAGCAGGAAAAAGAACAATAGACGAGCGCTTTTCTGTGGTTGCAAATCAAGAGAAATACCTCAAACTATTTACTAATAAGTCATAGAAAAGGAATTCTGCAGCTATAATTCGACGAAATTTTTCAAAAGAATTTTTCCAATGCCATGGCTTTTTTCAGGATGGTACTGCACCCCAAAAATAGTTCCTTTTTCAACTGCAGAAGAAAATGTGTTTTCGTATTCTGTTGCGTTAAGTTCATCCGATTTGTCATTCAATTGCATGAAATAGGAATGCACGAAATAAAATTCAGAGCCATCTACTATTCCAGACATTAGTTTGCTATCCTTGCTAGATATAATTTGATTCCATCCTGTATGTGGCACTTTATACTTTAAAGTATTGCTTACCGAAAATCGAATTACCGTCGCGTCAATCCAACCTAATCCTTCCACATTTCCTTCTTCGCTAAATTTTGACATCAACTGCATCCCAAGACATATTCCTAGCACGGGAGTCTTTCGGACTAAAACAGCTTCATTTAGTGCATCAATTAATCCCAGATTTTGAAGATTTTCCATTGCTTTTGCAAAATGGCCAACGCCGGGCAAGATGAGTTTATCGGCAGACAAAATTTCATTATAATCAGAGGAAATAACACTTTCAACTTTCAAAGAATCCAATCGTTTCTTTACCGAGTGAAGATTTCCCATTCCATAATTGACAATAACTATTCGTTGCATGTGAACCTTTAATTTTAAAATGAATAATACGGAAAGATAAAAATCTTAATTATCTGGTAATTTTCTCTTTTCATCTATATAATGGGCAGTTAAAACAAGAATTAAAAAAGGCAAAACTGGAGCCTTAAACCGAACTAATACACCAAATAAAATGGAGGTAAATCCAGCAAAATAAGCAAGAATAATGGAAAAGTATAACGAGAAAACTAAGAACTCACTTGATAAAATTCTTTTTAATCGGGAAAAAATATTTTTGTTTACCAGAAAGCGAAAAGTAAAATAGAATAAAATAACACTTTCGATGCCATTTATTATTAATGACGTACTCAAAGCTTCCCAAATATATGGTCTAAAAAACCCGGCAATTATCGAAACTGGCAACGCCTTTATCAACCCTGCTGGAGAATAATCCGTAATTCCTAAATCGTATCTATTTGATCCATAATTTGGATTGGTAGCCATATCTTGACTAATGACAGATGCTTCAGTGGCAAATTCTTCAGCTTGTTCAGATTGAAAAAATAGAAAAATCACCGCAATTCCGCCAACTGCAAATAAAAACTTAATTGCATTTTTTTGAAATGGTTGGTTTTGTAACTTTTTTGATAACCGTGCTGAATAGGCAAGTGCTAAAGGAACAAATACCGTTATTATCATAAATGAACGTACTTGTAATAAAACAAAAATGCAAATAAAAATTACCAACCAATTTCGAAAGGAAGAATCTTTATTCAAACTAATTATTTTGTGTAAATTGACTAATAAGAAACATACCGCAACGAAGATCACTGTGTCTTTAGAAACTCCTGCACACCAGAAACTTAGCGATGGAATAAAAAATATAGCCAAAGCTGAATGCCAATCAGAATGCAAGCGATAACTTCTAACCATCTCATATAATCGCCACGAAGCAAGGGTTGTAATATAAGCGAAAATTAAAGACATTAAGATATAACTCTTAAATGTAAAAAATGCGAATACAGAAGCTATTTTGGAAATAAAAAATCCTTCCTCTTCGTCGTAGATCCATCTTGGAGGATAACCGGTTTCTATATTAAAGTTTAAGTACAAATTACGGACCTCTGGACTTTGAAATAATTCTTGAAAATAGCCATACGTATTTACCCAAAATAAATTATTGAGTTTCAATGCAGCTTCAAAATAATAAATTGAATCTCCACCACCTTCATAAACAATAATATAGAAGAATGCATTGGCTAATGCAAATAGGACTTTAAATGAAAATGCAGGAATCAAGTATTTATAGTAATCTATGTCTTTGTTGCGTTGCCTTTTTGTGTAAATCAACATAAAAAGAATAACGGCACCTAGGAAGGATAAACCAATGTCTAATGGACTAAAAAAAGTAAATCCTCT
>CANJSS010000004.1 GCA_947476955.1 Flavobacteriales bacterium | reverse complement strand
TCAGCACTCTTATAGAGTTTCTAATATTGCTGAAGAAAACATTGTTGTAACAAATAAAATCGCTGTTGACCTTAAAGTTGACCTTGGAAAAACCTGCAAAGGAAAATCCGGGAAACATAAAAGTGTTAAAGACGCGAAAGATGAAGCATACTACGATGCAATTCAATCCAACTCTATTCACGTTCTGGTAGACCCAATCTACAATGTTCAGACAACAAGAACACTTTTTGGACAAAAAAGTAATGTTGAAGTGTACGGCTTCGCTGGATACTATAAAAATTCAAGAAGTTTGAAAGCAATTGAAGACGCTTTAGCAGCTGAAAAAATTGAAAAAGATAAATTGGCTATGCAAATGACAATTAAAAATTACAAAGCACTAGCAAATATTGGCACTATGACTTCTATTACAGAAGTTGAAAAATACCGAATTGACGAGAACTGCAAGCCTTGTTCGATCTATAAAACAGAAAACAGAACAAAATCAACTGAGGAGTTCTTCAAGTTTATTTCTAGATTAAATTAATTATAAACCAACAATTTAAAAACTATAAAAATGAAAAATATTTTCAAAATACTAACTGTTGGAATTGGGCTTGCTACAATTGGTTCAACATCTTCATGCAGTTCCTACAAGCATTCACATAGAATCTCTGAAATTCCTGAAAAAAGTGTTGTTATTGCTGATAAAATTGGTGTGGAATTGAAAGTTGACGAAAACAAAGTTATTCAAGCTTCGTCCAGCCGTCGCCATAAATCACCTAGTGATTCTAAAAATGAAGCTTACTTCAATGCGATTGTAAATAATAACATTCACGTTTTGGTAGATCCAATTTATAAAACACAAACTTCTGCAAGAATTTTGATCTTTGGAGGGAAAAGTACGTCTACCGTTACTGGATTCGCAGGGTACTATGAAAACCCAAGATCTTTTAAAGAAGTAAAAGATGAGTTAGAAGCTGAAAAAACAAAAAAGGACCAAGAAGCTTTCGATCTAGCTATTAAACAAATGAAACAGTTGAAGGAGGATGGAATTATTAAAACATCAACCACTACGGATGTAGCTTCTAATAAAACTGTAAATGTTGATAAAATTGATAAGCTACAGTCACTAGAAGTAACTACACTTAATGTGGAAGCGGAATATGAATTAACAAAAACAACGGAAACATCCTCTCTTGTTGATGAATATAACGCATTCTTAAAAGGAGTGGCAAATCCTGCTTCTGTGGGAATTGATGAAGGATCTAACGACAGTCTTTCCCAAGATGAAACAACGCCTAAAAAGGGAGGTTTATTAGGAAAATTAATGTTCTGGAAAAAGAAATAATAACCTAGGCAGCACACAATAGTGCTGCCTTTACTTTAAACTTTTCTTTATGAAAATAATATTCACAATCCATTTGTTGGTATTTACTTCCTTTACGGTGCTCGCTCAAAATAATTCAGATGCTCCAAAAAAGAAAAGTAGTCTTCCTGAATCTTTGTTAAATCTGGATATAAATAGCAATTTTAAAGTTGGTGTTACTGATGACGGTATTAATTTTCCAATTAAAGCGGTAATTGGCTCCAAAAATAATGGAATTATAATAGGTTTTCAGAACTGTGGTTTTAAACCCCTAGCTGTCCTAGAATATACTCCGAAAGGTCTCGAAAATCAAGTTCTTCAATATAATCCCGACGCATATAATTTTCAAACAAAATATTTAAATTCACATTTGAATATACCTTTGAATAACAATGGCGTTGTAAAAAAAGGAATGGCGCTTCGATTAGGATACCAAAAATCAATTTTTAAAGGACTGTATGCAAATCTATCTGCCGACTTTTGTAGAATCCAAACAAGTGTAAGTCACGAATATTTAGTTTCCTACAATTATGACTATGTTTCATCATGGGACGGAACGGTCTATACGTATAGTTCTTCTGTTTATTTGTCAGAACTAGAAACGAAACGAACAATCCTCGGATGGCGGTTGAATACTGGTCTTGGTTATACGATTAGTTTAGGAGAAGCAAAAAAATTCTATTTGAATACCGAAATGATTTATTCAGTTATTGATAAATCGAAAAGTACACAGGGTAAAATGAGTTTAATGGGAGGAATTGGTTTCCGATTAGGCACACCTGCCAAAACTTCCTACGATGGAATAAAAGACGTTAATACAGTTCCTGTAAAACGTTAAAATACAACCACTACTCACTATGGATTGGCTGTCTCAAATGGGGCAGCCTTTTTTATTCCAATAAGAATAGGTGAATACATTCTACGTACAATAATTAATAGTATGAACGAACTCAATTTCGATTAAATCAATCCTTTTTCAATCAATAATTTCGCGATTTGAACCGCATTCGTTGCTGCGCCTTTCCGCAAATTATCTGCAACAATCCACATGTTTAGGGTTTTTGGCTGCGATTCATCGCGACGAATTCGGCCAACAAAAACAGCATCCTTCCCTTCAGCATATTTTGGCATTGGATAGGAATACGCTGTTGAGTCATCTTTTAAAACAAGCCCAGGTTGCTCGTGCAATAAACGTCGAACATCTGCTAAATCAAATTCCTTTTCAAACTCAATATTGACTGCTTCCGAATGGCCGCCAACAACCGGCACCCGCACTGCAGTTGCCGTTACGTTGATTGCCGTATCCAATATTTTTTTTGTTTCATTCGATAATTTCATCTCTTCCTTCGTATACCCGTTTTCCTCGAAAGAGTCGCATTGAGGAATACAATTTTTATCAATCGGGTATTTATATGCCATTTCACCGGAAATTCCATTTCGTTCGTTTTCCATTTGCTGCACTGCTTTTACGCCTGTTCCAGTAATGGATTGGTACGTAGAAACAACCACTCGTTTTACCTTATATGCTTTATGCAATGGCGAAAGCGCTAAAACCAATTGAATCGTGCTGCAATTTGGATTGGCAATAATTTTATCTTCAGAAGTTAAAATCTCCCCGTTAATTTCGGGAACAATCAATTTTTTTGTTGTATCCATGCGCCAAGCAGAAGAATTATCTATAACCGTACAACCAATGGCAGCAAATTTTGGCGCCCATTCCAGCGAAGTTTCTCCACCCGCTGAAAATAATGCTATGTCTGGACGCATCGCAATAGCGGTTTCCATTCCAACAACTTTAAACATCAAGCCACCAAAATCAATTTCCGTGCCGATAGATTTTTCAGAAGCAACGGGAATTAATTCCGTAATAGGGAAATTTTGTTCACGCAGAACTTTTAACATTACATTACCAACCATACCGGTAGCTCCTACAACTGCAACTTTCATAAACGCATAATTTGATTGACCAAAATTAGTATATTTACTTTCAAAGAAAACAAACGAATGAAATACTTTTTAGCCATTTTTATTTTTCTACTTCAACAGTTTGTGCACGCGCAATTATCAGAGGATTTTTCGGATAATAATACCACGAGCAATCCAACCTGGTTGGGCGATGACTCCGTTTTTACACTTTTGGATGTTGCAGGCGATTTACAATTGCGTTCTAATAAAACAATTATAAGTTCAAGTTTTTATCTGGCAACCCAAAGCACACAAGTTGCAGGCGGACAATGGGAATTTTACACGTATTTGAATTTCAACACTTCTAGTGCAAATTATACAGATATCTACCTGACTTCTAACCAATCAAACTTATTAAACTCTGCTATTAGTGGCTATTTTATTCGAATTGGAGGAACTACCGACGAAATTTCGCTGTTTCGAAAAGTTGCAGGTGTTTCTACAAAAATAATTGATGGTGCAGATGGAATCACAAACACTACCAACAATTATTTGAAGATAAAAGTAACCTGTTCTCCAGCCTATGAATGGAAAGTTGAGCGAGATATCAGCGGAAGCGGAAACACTTACTTTACAGAAGGAATTATTACAGACGCCGTCAATCCAACGAGTAGCTTTTTCGGGATTTCCATCACACAATCCACGGCATCTTTTTTTCAGAAACATTTCTTCGATGATTTCTATGTTGGCCCTATAATTTATGATATTATTCCCCCAGTGCTATTAACCGCAAACGCTATAAGTGCTTCGCAAATTGATGTTTTATTCAACGAGGCATTAAATCCTGTTACTGCAGAAGATGAAACACTCTATGACATTCAGCCATTTTTATCTGCAACATCGGCGGTTCTTGATGCAAATAATCCAGCACTTGTTCATTTAACAACAACATTCCCTCTGGTAAACGGAAACACGTATACCATATTCGCAAACAATATAGAAGATATTGCACTGAATAGTTCTGCTGTTCAGACTATATCGCTCACCTATCTTGTGGCAGAAAACCCCATAGTTGGAGATGTTATAATCACCGAATTTCTTTGTGATGAAAATCCTTCTGTCGGTTTACCGCTAGTAGAATACGTTGAACTATATAACAACAGCTTCAAATATTTTAATTTGGACGGGTGGAAATTAGGAGATAATTCTTCCGATGGAACAATTCAGCAAAAATGGCTTTATCCAGGTGAATATTTGGTGTTGTGTTCTTCAACCAAAATAGATTCCTTTCTTGTGGCAGCAGCGGTGACTAGTTTTCCAAGTTTAAATAATACTGGAGACGACATTGTATTGAAAGATTTGAATGGAAATATCTTAGATAAAATCTCCTATACAGATAGTTGGTATCAAGATCCATCGAAAGAAGATGGCGGCTATTCCATTGAATTAATCAATCCGAATGACCCATGTTCGGATGCAAGCAATTGGAAAGGAAGTATTGCTGTAATTGGCGGAACACCCGGACTTGAAAATTCGGTAAAAGATCTTTCGCCAGATGCGACTGCACCAAGTATACTACAATTATTACCCCAGGCACCAAATTACCTTACAGTAACTTTTTCGGAAGGGATGGATTCTACATTTTTAGCGAATGCTTTGGTTTCATTTTCTCCAAATTTAACTTTAGCAAATACATTTATCTCCAATCCGTTTCCAACGACCGTTACTTACCAATTTGTAGAAAATTTGATCGGTAGTCAAACGTATACAATATTCCTCGAGAATATCAGCGATTGTTGGATGAATACAGCAAATTTAAGTGGCGCTTTTGCTTTGCCGGAAAATGCAGTTTCCGGAGATCTTGTAATCAATGAAATTTTATTCGACCCATATACTGGAGGTTACGATTGGATTGAAGTATACAACACTTCCTCGAAGTTATTGGATCTTTATTTGTATGAAATTGGAAATTACGACGATTCAATTGCTAATAAAAAGGCAATTGTTCAGCATTATTATTTATCACCAAAAGAGTATGCAGTAATTGGAAAAGATTCCGCTTTTGTTAAACAAAACTATCCTGCGGCTATTTCTGGAAAATTTGTCTTTAGCGAACTTCCAACTTTCACTAACGATTCAAGTACTGTTTATTTAGTCTATGGCGCTGCAATAATTGACAAAGTTTCCTATTCTGATGATTGGCATTTCAAGTTGCTAGATAACACAGATGGTGTTTCTTTGGAAAAAATTGATCCAAGCGGACCATCAGATGATTCAAATAATTGGCATTCCGCGGCAGAAGCAATTGGATTTGCAACACCTGGCGGAAAAAATTCTCAATACTTACCTGCATTAATGTCGGGTGAATTTACTTTTACCAGCCAAACTATTTCTCCGGACAACGACGGAAACGAGGATTTTCTTCAAATCAACTATTCGATGAGCGAATCTGGATTACTTGGGAAATTTACAATTTTTGATGATCGCGGAAGGGAAGTCAGGACCCTTTTTAGTAACGAATTATTAGCTTCAAGTGGAACATTTACTTGGGATGGCATTTCCGACAAAGGCGTTAAGGCAAAAATTGGAACTCACGTGGCTGTTTTTGAAGCTTTTTCAACGAATGGCACATTAATTTATACTAAAACGAAGGCGTTTGTAGTCGCAGGAAAAATTTAAAAAAGTAAATTGCGTCTTCATTAAATTCCAAGGAATGATTAAGCAACTTTTATTTTTAATCCGCAATTTTTTTCTTTTCACGCCAGTTTTGGCAATGGAGCAACAATTTCCTTGCAGTATACTTTTTTTAAAACGGTTCCCTTTATGAATAAATTCATTGAGTACCTTCCTATAAATTTTACTCGTTTTTTGCTGCAATAGTTGTAATTTTACCGGATAATTTGAATATGTAATTATGCTTGTCCCTAGTTCAAAAGGTTGGATCAATAAATATTTTGATTTGGTTGGAAAAAACCAGATTAATATAAGCTATGAACGGTCAGCAGAAATGGAGGAGACAGCATTTATTCATGCTTCCCTTGCAAGAACAGGAATAATTTTCGGATTCCCAAATCAATTGCTTTTCGCCCAAAATATGGACACCACAAAATGGACTGCGGAAGAGAAATTAAAAATCCTATTATTCGAATCGCTTTTACTTGTTTATTCACTAAATACGAACGGAGGAAAAATAGATAAAAAAGAATTTAGTCAGGCTTTAACAGATTTTTATGGATTCCATGGGTCATCAGCAATTAAAAAAATCTTTACTTTCTTCTTAAAAGAGAAAGAAGAAGAAAAAATTGAAACAATTTTTTCAAAGCGTGTAGATATCAAAATCAATTTTCTAGAAAATAGACTTTGGGTAAATTATTTCAATAATGTGCTCATCTATTTAGATGTAATTTTATTTTATGATTTTCTAACGAATCATAGTAAAAGTACACTGTTGAATTATGATGAAATGGCAATGAATACCTTGACAGCAATTTCTTTGGCGTGTATGTCTGATGGGGTTATAGATTCAAATGAACAGGATTTGTTTTCCGTATTTTTAGCGTCCGCTAATTTATCTGAAACACAACGCGATATTGCAGAAGCCCGATTCCAAAAAGGGGCAGCTTTAAAGGACTTTACAGAACAAGTAAAGTCGAATGAATTGCTGAAACTATTTTTGGTGGATTTAGCGTCGTTCGTTATTTTTTCCAATTACGATCAATCAAAGGGAGAGCTGTCCTTTTTACAAATCTTGAGCGAGCATATTGGTGTTTCCGATAGCCAACTAAATTTTGGGCTGACTTTAACAGAACAATTCCTTCTAAATAATCAAAAAGATATTCCCTTTCTAAAATCGTCCTCTTCCGTAGAAAAAGTATACAGTAGTTTGTCAAAACGGTGGATAAAAATTCTAGGAAGAAACACAGATAAACTGGCAACCGAGCTAAAACAAAGCAAAGAATTGGTTTCTCTAATTCGTAAATCTACCATGACAGAGCTTTCCAAGGAGGAAAAAGAAACCGTAAAACTGCAGTTTATGGATATTGTAAAATCGATGCCGTCACTCGCTATATTTATGCTCCCTGGCGGGGCGTTTTTGTTGCCTTTGGTATTAAAAATAATTCCAGATTTAATTCCTTCCGCTTTTCGGGACAATGAGGTAGAAAAGTAAAATTAGAAGGCTATAATTCGTTGATCCAATTCGTCATTTGAAGCAAAATATCTGTCGAAAAAGTTTCCTCTAGCTCACCATATTCCAAGACGCTACAGGTTTTACAGTGTTGAAATAAATGGTTTAATCCTTCCGCTAAAATTAGTTTCATTTTCTCTTTCGATTTGTTTGAAGCATATAATGAAAACGAGGCCTGACTGGATTTCGCAGGAACTTGAATGTCCTCAGAACCATTTATAACAAGAAGTGGAACTTTCAGTTTTTTTAAATAATCCTTCGTTTCAAAAGCGATAAATTGCCTCCCCCACTCGTTGTTCAAAAACTGGTTTAACGCCATGTTAAAATTCATTTCAGTCATTTGATTCTTATATTCTTGTGGTGCTTTTTGGTACATTTCACGCAAAAAATCATTCATGGGATCGATTGATTTTTCAATCGAATAATCCATCAAAATGAGACATATTCCAGCATAAAGATTTGAATTCCATTTCGCATATTCCTCCGATTTGCCCATTTTTAGAGGCACCAAATATTGTTGCTCAATTAACACTTCCGCTCCAGAAGTTCCAACACTTGCCAATTCAACGACAAAATCTACTTGTTTGTTCTTTTTTGCGGCAATTAGCGCGTGCATTCCGCCCTCCGAATGACCGATAATTCCAATTTTATTGTCCGAAAAACGAGAATCTCTGGCTATAAAATCAACGCATGCTTTCACATCAGAAGCAAAATCTTCCAATGTTGCTTTCTGGAAAACTCCGGTGCTTTTGCCATAACCGCGGTCGTCAAACCGCAAACATCCAATTCCGTTCTTTGCTAAATAATCTGCAATCACCAAAAAGGATTTATGTCCGAGAATTTCACAGTTTCTATCCTGTGGACCAGATCCAGAAGCTAAGACCACAATTGGATAATTAAATTCACTAGCGTTCGGTAAAGTGAGCGTTCCAGATAGGGTAATCGCTCCATTTTTTATACTCACTTCCTGACTCGAATAGGAGAACGGTTCTTTTGGCTCTTGTGGACGCTTAATCTCAATCTGCGCTTGCTCTTGTCGGTAAAAATTTGCCGGCCATTTTATGTCCATCTGCGAGAGAACCCCAACCAATGAATCGCCATTTGAAAAGTATTTTCCCTTGAAGGAAAGGCCTATTTTCGTCCAACTAAAAGAAAGGGAAGAATCCGTTATTTCCACCTTATCCATTCGGACATCTTTAAATTTACCTGTTTCTGTAAGAAAAATTCCTGTTTGATTTGGATAATCTCGTATAGACATTTCTATTTTATTTGTCATGCCCATTATGGAAAAACTGGTGTGCCAAATCCCATCTATTTGGGAAAATCCAAACAAACTAAAAAATAGGATATAGATGCTACAAACTAATTTCATGGCTAATTATTTTTTGAATTAAACTGCAATTCTGCTCATTGTTAAAATTTGCTTGTATAAATTGCGCCCGTTGTGCAAATTCTTCTCTGGTCAACACGCCATTTTGTAAGCCAATATAATCGATTTTAAACTCCTTTGCGTCTTTTGCGATTGTGCAAAATTTCTCCAGGGTAGAACCTAAAACCATTTTATCATTTACAAGGATTTGTCCTGAACTCATAATGCAAGCCAATAATTTTAACTTTACCCCTGCTGGGATGCTCGTATATAGAACATGAATCTGTGCTTCCTGAATAAGCTTGTGTAATACTATCTCCGATGGATTTGCTAGCAATTCAATTTTTTCTTTGCGACAAATTTCCTGCAATTTCTTCGTTGGATTTTTTCCAGCGATTACTAATGGAAAAGTAGGGTCGATTACGCTTTTCAAGGCGCTAATAATCCATATTGCGGCAGACTCATTTTCCTTTACGGATAAGTTTCCATGAAACAAAGAATACCTTTTTACCGGTATGAATTCCCCTATAATATCCGGAATTGAAGCGGGTAAAATATATATGCTCGAATTGAACTTTTTCAGGTATTCTGCATCTTCTAATTTTATAGCAAGAACGTGTTTACATTTCGCTAAAATCGTTTGATACCGTTTAAGTTTTTTAGCCTCTTGATAAAAATAAAAGCGCTTTAAAAATAGAGCGTTTTTTTTAAGGCCGTTGTAATATTCATGCTCCACATTGTGAGCGCGAACAAAGGTAAGTCTTTGTTGAATTTCTTCATTTTCCAGATACCAGGTTGTATGCAATCCTTCAAAAATAATTGGAGAATTGTCCTGCAATAAATTCGCTAGTAAAGCCTTAGAGCGGCGAGAAGAAACAACAAATGGACGACTTCCCAATAGCTGAAAAACGCTTCTTTTCCGCGAATAATAAATGACTTTTGCGAATTTATCTAATTCTTGCTGTTTTCCACGACCGTATTCAAAGACGTGCAGGGTTATGTCAAACCCCAATTTATGCAGGGCTTTTATCCGGTAAAAAATATCTATTGCGCCACCATAATCCGCCGGAAAAGGAACGTCCAAAGACACGATATGTATTTTTTGTTTAATCAACTTTTGGATAAATTTGCTCGAGTATTTTTCGTTCCGTTTCCCAATTTTCAGTGCGGGCCGCAAGGGTACAATTTTCTTTAAATTCAGATAAAAGGGTTGGATTTTTCTGTAATTCTGAAATCGTTTCAGCTAATTTTTCTGGAGAGAATTCTGTTAAAACAACCCCAATATTATACTTCAAAACCAGCCTTTCCACTTCCACTAATTGTGTACAAATTAGTGGTGTATTAGCATGCATATAATCAAACACTTTATTTGGTAATGAGTAGCGGTAATTTAAATTTGTTGGTTTATCTAAAGTCAATCCAATATCTGCAAAATGGGTAAAAACCATCATTTCGTTGTAGGGTCTTTTTCCAAAAAACAAAACGGCATTCTGCAGACCATAATCCATAACGCGCTTTTTAAGTTGCGGAATAACATCCCCATCCCCAACGATTAAAAGCGTAACATTTTTGAGCAGTTTCATTGCTTCAACCGCCTCTTCTCCACCTCGATCGATATTAATACCTGCGCCTTGCATTATTACCAAAAATGTGTCTTCCGGAATTCCCATTTCTTTTTTCGTTGCGTTGATTTCGGAGTTCCATTTTGGAGTAATATTTCGCACAACAGATACTTTTTTGGAATATTTCTTGGAATACAGCTGCGCAATAGATTCATTGACAGTATAAATTGTCTCCAATTTTGGAAAGATCCAATGCTCAATTCCTTCCCAAAATTTCTGAACGGATGGACGATTTATTAATTCTGGAACTTCGGTAAAATATTCGTGTGAATCGTAAACCAAGCGGGTGCTGCTTTTGAATTTACTCACACTGTAGTTTGCCAATAAAGTATCCAAATCATTTGAAACAAGAAGGTCGGTTCGCTTAAAAAGTAAAAACAAAAAAAGTCTTAAAGAAAAAGAAGCGTAGAATAAAGGGCCTTTTTCTACAAATAACCGCATTCGAACTGTTTTATAGCTCCGCGTCTTCAGCTCCACACTGTCTTTCTTTTTTCTGCCGACAAGCGTTACATTGTACCCTTGTTGTTCTAGAAAAAGGCAAATTTTATCTACCCGATTATCCGTAAATAAATCATTGGTAACAGATACAATTGCCGTTTTTTTTCTAGCCATAATTTCAAAGAAGGAATTACCCGAAGTAGAGATCTAAACTGATTTACAATAAAAACGCTAAGAAAATCAAGACAATCAGCAACAGCCAAAGTGTTAATACAATGCTGTCAAAAATCATTACATCTCTGCTCATTTCCAACCTGTCGTTTCCAAAAGGAGTTATATATCTAGATGATTTTGCTTTGGAATAAAATAGTAGCCCAATTGCAAAGAACAAAATACCGAAATAAGGCGCGATAAGTGAAATTGCACCAACACCCATAAAGCCAAGTGCCGCTCTTGCATCTTTTTCCGCTCTTAAAGCCTGTTTTAAAATTCTTTGGTTAGCCTCCTCCTCTGATTCTTCTGGTTCTATATCTTTAACTTTTTGCTGAGATTGGAGCTTTTGGGTTGGCGTGTTTATTAATCCAATAGATTCTAAAGTATTTTCTTTGGCGTTAGCAACTGTGTTTTCGTCCGTTATCAAAATGGTGTTTTCGATGCTGGATTTTTCAGTAGATTGGGACGCTTCTTTTACTAATACTACCGTTTCTGTATGTCCAGCTTTGATTAGTTTAATGTGGTGTTGCGGCCTTGTCATACCACATGAAGAAAGCACAACTAATACAGACAAAAAGTATAAAAATTTCATAGTGGAAAATATTTTTTAAATACAACGGGAAATTTACGAAAATAGTTTGTTATAGCCGAATTTAACGCAAATGAAAGGCATTTCAAATAAAACCGTTCTTGTTTAAAGTGAAACTAAAAAATGCTTGAACTTGAGAAAATTTAAGTAGAAAATGTCTCTATTTTGGCTAGGCTGATTTAACAATACAACCTAAAAAAGGGAAAAATAATAGTTCACTTATTCATTATTAAAGAGATATAAACACTATTTTCACGCACTACTTAAAAGCATAACCAAACAATGAAAAAGTTTTTTAAAAGCCGCTGGTTTAGAATTCCCTATTTTACCATTCTCTATCTGTTTGCAATTTATGGCGCATTCTTGACGCTAACCTATTTTGCTATGAAGTTCAATTGGACAAGAGAATCTGGGAAATTGGACTCCAATAATCGATACTTTCAGGAAATGCACAATAAATACAACCAATCCTTCAAGGTCGACAGTGTTTCTATGGTAAAGCACCGTTACGAAGTAATGCAAAGGATTATTGTTTTGAATGATTTTTTCCCTGTTAATGCGCAGCATATTTTGAGCGCCTATCAAAATACCAAAGACGAAAAACTCGCACTTCAAATGTTGGATGCGGTTGATTTGCGGCTCCAGAAGAATAAAAAATACCAACGCGCAAAACGGAAAATAGAGTTCTCAAAAAACAAATCGCAAGAAGAAACAACAGGTTTAAGTGTTTTTGAGTGGATGAACATAAAGGAATGGAAGTACTTTACGGAAGCGGTTTCCAAGGATAAAATTTACATCGATTCTGCAGCGGCCGTTTCTGGAGTTGAAGCTCGAATAATCGTTTCGTGTCTTGTCGGGGAGCAAGTTCGTCTGTTTAATTCACGCAGAGAAAAATTCAAAGGTTTCATTACACCTTTAAAATCTCTTGCGTTGGAAACAAATCTTTCTTACGGCGTAACTGGAATCAAGGAAAACACAGCTTTGAAAATTGAACGCAATCTGAAAGATGCAACGAGCGCTTATTATTTAGGTGCAGACCATGAAAATATTCTGGATTTTGATAGTGTCACCAACTACAATAATGGATTAAATGACACGATGAACATGCGTTTACAGCGTTTGGTGCAATTTAAAGACCACTATTATTCTTATTTATACGCGGCGCTTTTTGTAAAGCAAATTAAAACGCAATGGGAAAATGCTGGGTTTCCAATCGACGATCGGCCGGAAATATTGGCGTCCCTGTTTAATTTAGGTTACCAAAAATCTAAACCCAAGAAAAATCCTGGCGTTGGAGGTTCTGTTTTTAAAATAAATGATAGTGAATATACATTCGGATCTGTGGCTTTTGAATTCTACTATTCCGGCGAATTAGCAGAACTTTTCCCGTTTGCGGAGGAACGTTTTACTGCTCCAAAACACTCCGCGAAGCCTCTTTGATTTGAATTTTTTGAGGTTTTAGATTCGTGAAAGTCGGCAATTTTGCTTTATGCAATTATGGCAGCAAACTGTTCGAATGCATCTTTGATATGTTTCACATCCGCAAAAATTATACGTAATCGATCATTTTGTTCACTGAATTTGCAGTTTTTTCCATTGCGTTGAATATGGTTCAATATCTGACTGAAGACCTCCGTTTCATAGAACGGCGATTGTGGGTTGGAAATAAAATATCCAACCATTTTCCCTGATTTGATTACCAACCGTTCCATCCCCATTTCTTGCGCCAACCAGCGTAACTTGAAGGATAAAACCAATTCTTTAACCTGTTTTGGCAAAGGGCCGAACCGATCTATCAACATTTCTGAAAATTTAACCAATTCTGTTTCATTTTTAAGATTATCCATCTCTTGGTATAAGCTCAAACGCTCCGCAACATTGTTGACATAATCATCCGGAATTCGAACTTCCAAGTCGGTTTCCAAGATGCAATCCTTCACAAAATTAAGCATGGAATCCGTATTTCTTTCTTCAAATAATTCTTTGAATTCACTTTCACGTAATTCTTCAATTGCTTCGTTCAAGATTTTTTGATACATCTCAAACCCAATTTCTGAAATAAATCCACTTTGCTCGCCCCCAAGCATGTTTCCCGCTCCTCGTATATCCAAATCTTTCATTGCAATGTTGAATCCAGAGCCCAAATCAGAGAATTGTACCAATGCTTCCAAGCGCTTTCTGGAATCGGAAGTCATGATGCTAAATGGTGGCGCAACAAGGTAACAAAATCCTTTTTTATTGCTTCGCCCAACGCGCCCGCGCAATTGGTGCAAATCACTCAAACCAAAATTATGTGCGTCGTTTATAATTATAGTATTGGCATTGGAAATATCTATCCCAGATTCTATAATAGTCGTTGCTAACAAAACATCGTATTCATGGTTGATGAAATCAAACATTATCTTTTCCAACTGGGCACCATCCATTTGACCGTGGCCGATTGCAACACGCACGCCAGGGCATAAACGTTGAATCATTCCAGAAATTTCCTTGATATTTGCCAGGCGATTGTGCACGAAAAATATTTGTCCTCCTCGACTAACTTCGTATGCAATTGCATCTCGAATTACTTCCTCGCTAAACTGTATAATTTCTGTTAATACTGGTTGCCGATTCGGAGGCGGCGTGTTGATAATACTTAAATCACGTGCGCCCATTAATGAAAATTGCAGCGTTCTTGGTATTGGTGTCGCCGTTAATGTAAGTGTATCGACAGTTGCGCGAAGGGTTTTTAATTTATCTTTTACCGCAACCCCAAATTTTTGTTCCTCATCAATAATCATCAAGCCCAAGTCTTTAAACTTAACCCGTTCTGCAACTACTGCATGTGTGCCAATCAAAATATCTATTTCACCATTTGCCAATTTTTTGAGTGTTTCGGTCGTGTTTTTTGAAGATTTAAAGCGATTGATATAATCAATATTCACGGGGAAATCTTTCAATCGTTCCTTAAAACTTCTAAAATGTTGCATGGATAATATTGTGGTTGGAACTAAAATGGCAACTTGTTTACTGTCCGCAACTGCTTTAAAAGCTGCGCGAATTGCGACTTCGGTTTTACCAAAACCAACATCACCACAAATCAATCGATCCATTGGCGTTGGATTTTCCATATCCACTTTAATTGCTTGCGTAGCTTTAAATTGGTCGGGGGTGTCTTCGTACATAAAGGAAACCTCCAATTCATTTTGTAAGTAAGAATCCGGAGAAAACGCGAATCCCGGTTGACTTTTACGTTTTGCGTATAGTTGGATAAGATCGAAGGCCAATTCTTTGATCTTCTTTTTTGTTTTGTTTTTTAAATTTGTCCAAGCTTGAGAGCCAAGTTTATTCATTTTAGGAACGGATCCGTCCTTTCCTGTGAATTTTGAAATTCTGTGTAACGAGTGAATGCCAACATATAAAACATCTCCATCTTTATATACAAGACGAATTGCTTCTTGCGGTTTTCCATTTACATCGATTGTTTCCAAGCCCGAAAATTGTCCAACACCATGATCAATGTGTGTTACATAATCGCCTTTTTGCAAATTGTAAATTTCCTTCAACGTCAACGCTTGTTTTGCTTGTCGGAAACCTTCTTTTAAGCGGAAGCGGTGGTAGCGCTCAAACAATTGATGATCGGTGTAGCAAACCATTTTTTGAGAGGGCGAAATAAATCCTTCGTGCAATGCCACGTTTACCGGCTCAAACGCAACACCGCCGCCAATGTCTTCAAAAATCTGGTACAAACGATCAATTTGTTTAGGCTGATTGGAGAAAATTAAATTGGTAAATTTTAAATCCGTTCTTTTCACTAAATCTTCCCTAAGTAGCGCAAAGTTTTTATTGAAACTCGGCTGTGGTAAAAAATCGAACTGAAAAACTTTGTCTGCTTTGAAATGAAACTCAGGCCCCCATTCAATTATGCTGTACAATTCTATTTCTTTTTTTACTTCTTTCGGATGCAAATACAATTCATTCGGAATCGTTCGCTTAACAGCCTCGGTAAGTTTTGTAAAAATTTGAACAGATTTATCGTATTCTTTTTCTAACGTATTCGACAATTGATCAAACGAGGACAACCAAAGGGTTACATTTTTTCCTAAAAACTCAAAAAAGGAACCATTCCCTTCCAAATTCAAATGACCTTGAACATTTGGAATGACATTAAAATACTTGAAATTAGATAGCGACAGTTGCGAGCTTGCATCAAAGGTTCGAATAGATTCCACCTCATCGCCAAAAAACTCAATCCGAAAAGGATTATCATTGGCATAAGAAAAAACATCCACTATTCCGCCGCGAATGGAAAATTGACCTGGTTCATATACGAAATCTACCCTATCAAAATGGTATTCTAATAATAATTCATTGATAAAATCGATAGAATAATTTTTTCCAGCATCGATACGCAAGGTATTCTTGCTTAAAATCTTTTGGGTTGGAACTTTTTCAAAAAGGGCTTGCGGATAGGTAACAATCCAAACATTATTTCCATTATTTATTTTTTCTAGAACTTCTGCGCGGGAAACAACATTTGCATTGTCTGTCTCCTCTAACTGGTATGGAACGCGATAGGATGCCGGATAGAATAGAATACGTTTATCCTCTGGATATAAACCTTCTAAATCATTAATAAAATAAGCCGCTTCCTCTTTATCATTTAAAATAAATAAATGGTGCCCGGGCATTTGATTTGCTAAAGATGCCGCACAGATACTTTTAGAAGAACCAACCAAACCTTTCCAGTGCACACGCGTTGCTGCAAATTGCAATTGATTCGCAGTTTCATCGATTTGTGGAATTTTCGAGAAGCGTTCTTTAAGGACTTTTTGTTCCATTTTTTAGTCCAGCAAACTCATTGCTTTTTCCACCATTTTTTTAGACCCACAAAAGAATGGGATTCTTTGGTGTAATTTGTTTGGTTGAATATCTAAAACTCTAATTCTACCAGTTGTTGCTAGCCCTCCAGCTTGTTCAGCAATAAATGCCAATGGGTTACATTCGTATAATAACCGCAATTTTCCTTCTGGTGAAGTAGTTGTGTCAGGATATATATAAATGCCCCCCTTTATCATATTTCTATGGAAATCTGCAACCAACGAACCAATATAGCGACCAGAATATGGCGCCCCTTTATCGTTATCAAAACTTTGACAATACTGTACATATTTTTTGATCCCCGGTTCGCAAATGTCTATATTGCCTTCATTCATTGCATACATTCTTCCTGATTCTGGCATTTTCATGTTTGGGTGCGACAAACAAAATTCTCCAATCGATGGATCGAGCGTAAAACCATTTACACCATGCCCAGTAGTATAAACCAACATCGTTGAAGAGCCGTACAATACGTAACCCGCGGCAATTTGTTCGCTACCAATTTGCAACATGTCTTCCAAAGTTGCCAACGTTCCAGCCTCTGAAGTACGACGGTAAACGGAGAAAATTGTTCCGATAGAAACATTTACATCAATGTTTGAAGAGCCATCGAGGGGGTCAAATAGAACAACGTACTTTCCGTTTTTCGCAGAATCGGATGCGAAAGCTACAAAATCATCATTTTCTTCGGATGCGATACCACAAATTTCGCCGCCATTTTCGAAGGCCTTAATAAATTGCTGATCCGCTACAACGTCCAACTTTTGTTGTTCTTCTCCTTGAATATTTATTTCTCCTTGTGCGCCCAAAATATGATCTACTAAACCAGCCTGTCGCACATCGCGGCTAACTATTTTAGATGCAACGGCGATGTCGCTCAGGATTCTGGATAATTCTCCAGTAGCAAAAGGAAACTCTGCCTGGCGATCCATAATAAATTCATTCAAGGTTGTAACTTTTGACATAGGATGTGCTTTTGTGCAAATATCGTGATTTAGATTGGAATATTTTAGGCTTAAAGAAGGAAGTTGTGAAGCAATCTATTCGTATTTAAGGCGCTAAAAATCCAAGAATTATCGAAAAAGTTTACCAGAAGAGAATTAACTGCATGATTTTTCTACCATACCCATGGCAGAACTAGGATGAAATAACGTAAGAATTTTCCAATAATTAGTAAGATTAAAACCTTCCAAAAGGGCACTTTAAAAAAGCCCAAGGCAATTGTCAATGGATCTCCTATAATTGGAACCCAAGAAAAGAACGCCAACCAAAATCCGAATTTTTGGATTCGTTTTTCAAAAGATGCTACTTTATTTTCGTTTATTCCAAATCGTTTTAGCCACAAAGGATTGCCCAACGATCCAATTAAATAATTAGTTATTCCTCCTAAAGAATTTCCAATAGTTGCAACAAACAAACAAGAAATGGGGCTATATGTAGCACTTAAAAAAAGAAGCAGGATTCCTTCTGAAGAAAATGGAACTACCGTTGCCGATAGAAAAGAGGCGAAAAACAAGCCGAAATATCCAAGCGAAAAAAAATCCATAAAAAAAGGGTCGACATAATTGCCGACCCTCAAAGGTATTAATTCAAGTGTATTATTTCTTGATGAATTTTGTAGTAACTGTAGAACCTTCCGTAATCATGTTAACATAGTAAACACCATTTGTGAAAGCGGCAGCATTGAAGTTTAATTCATGTGCACCTGCAGTTTGATTTTTATTGTTTACAGCATAAACAATTTTGCCTGTTACATCTACGATTGCAACGTTTACATCTGTATCATTTGACAATGTGTACTGAAGAGTTGTTGCTCCTGAAGTTGGATTTGGGAAAATTGAACCGAAAGAAACTGGCGATTCATTTTCTGCAATCTGAACAGATGGATTAAAGTTTAAAGAAACTGCTGCTGCTGCATCCCAACCTACATAATTGTTAACCGCATCTCCTGTTCCAAAAGGACCATAACATACAGTTGAAAAATCAGCATCTCCTTTATCACTAGCTTTGATAGCCATTTTATCCGTTGCAGATTGTTGTGTTCTTAAAATCGCATAATAAATTTTTCCTGCCTCCATGGTGTATGGGGTTGGTAAAACCAATGTCGAAGTACTTGATGTATTAACTGTTGCTGGCATTTGGTATTGGAAATCCGCCACTAAGATATTGTCTGCACCTTGAACACTTCCAGAAGGCATTTCAAAAACAAAAACATCAATAAAAATTCCAGCTGTTGTTCCTGTTGCAAATGCTACATCAATTCCTTTCAACAATTGATTTGCCTGAATTTCATAAATATTTCCAATTCCAATTTCTGCTTCATCCGTAAAATTTATTTTTCCTGTTCCCAATGGATGATTTTGACCATATAAAAAATTCGTCATTTCAAAATTCTCCATCATGGTGTTATTGGTTAACACCTGATCTGCTGGCAATGTTGCGGTAATTGTATACAAACCAGTAGCTGAAGCTATAAATTGTGTGTCAAACCAAACCGTATCTGAAGCTCCTGGAGCCAATGTTACTGCAGGGGCTACGCCTGCATAAACAGATGTTCCAGCTAAGTCGATATTCAACCCGATTGCTTTAGATTGAGAAATTCCACCTTCGTTAGAAATAGCAACACCAACTGTTCTAGAAATAACCTGATCCAAAGGAGTAGAATAATAATCCCAATAGTTTATAATATCTCCGGAGAAAACAGCAGACATTTTGAATTCATCTGAATATGCTTCAAGAATTCGAACATCGTCAATCATCCATCCGTAAGTAATCCAAACATTTGGATTTGTAGCAGAGGAAGGAAAAGCTGTAGTCCAACTAAAACGAATCCATAATGAATTTGTTCCACCAGGTATTGCGCCAGATAAATTGATAGTTTTCAACGTTGGATTTGTATAAGCTGCTCCACCTGTTGAACTCAATGTTGTTACGTCTGAATTATCCCCGACTAAAATCCAATTTGTTCCATCCGTACTAATGTACATTTCTTGTGCATCGTTGAATTTTGCTCCATACTGTTGGAATTCTAAAATGTAATTGTTTGGTCCTCCAGACAATCCATTCACATCAATTGGTGCAGCAGTGGTAATCGTGTAAGTAACATCCAAAGCCTGTGTTCCTGGCGTTGTTGTTGGAGTACCATTATTCAATTCTGCAAAATTTCCGTCAGAAGTAGAGTTAATAACTGACGTAAAATACCAGGATTGCTCCGTTGCACCGATATCCCATCCAAAACCAGCAGCTGTTTGACCTGAATTGTTTATTACCCAGTTGGAGGCTGTTGAAAAATTATCAGACCAAATAACATCTCCACCTGCTTTTTCAAGATTTCCAGGTGCTTTCGAAGATTCTATCACCTCCGTAGCAAATTTTTTATTCGCTAATAAAGCAGATTCAGTAGCTTTTTGAGCATAACCCAATGAAGCAAACCCAATAGCAATAATCGCAATGTAAACTTTTTTCATATTATTTATTTTAACGTTTAGAAACAAATATAGCTAAATAAATTAAACTTATTTTATGCTTAACTAATTAAGTGTGTTTAATATACTAGTCTAAGGTGGATAATAACGGCTAAAAAGTTTTAGTTCAATAGCCCAAAACGCAAAGATCTATCTATCCTTTAGAAATGGAAGCGACTGTAAAACCAGTGCATGCGGCTCTTTTTTTAGGGTGTAAAAAAGGATATCCTCTTTGTATTCTTCGCATGTTTCTGTGTTTCCAAGGGCGTCAATTACGGTACTATTCCCAGAATAAACTTGGGTTTTATTATCCGAACCAACCCTGTTTACTCCCAAAACGTATGCCTGATTTTCTATTGCCCTAGCTTTTAAGAGCGTATTCCAATGTTCTTTCCTTTTTTCAGGCCAATTTGCAACGTACAAAATAACATCGTATGCAGGAAAACCTTCCGGTAAAATTCTATTGCGCACTATTTCTGGAAAGCGTAAATCGTAGCATATTTGCAGCTGGAAATTCCAATCTTTATACCTAACTATGCTTTCCTTTTCTCCAGCTGTATAAATTTCATCTTCCCCGGCCAAGCCAAATGATTTTCGTTTATCATAGATATTAATCTCGCCCGTTGGAAAAACAAAAACTCCTCTATTATAAAACCTTTCATTTTCTTTTATGATTAGCGAAGTATATAGCGCTGAGGAATGTTTTTTTGCCGTTTCCCTTAGCCATGCAATTCCTAAAGATGATTCTGTTTCTTCGGCCAGAGATTGCGCATTCATAGAAAAACCGGTATGAAACATCTCCGGTAAAAGGATTAAATCTACTGCACCAAGATTTTCAGTAATCTTTGAAAAATGATTTAAATTTTCTTGTTTATTTTCCCAAACTTGATTGGCCTGAACTAGAGCTACTCTTAAATCTTGCATAATCTTTCTGCGGCGTTTTTAAGTGTTTCGGAATCCTTTGCAAAACAAAAACGTATTAATTTTTGATCCCGTCCATTTGCATTGAAAACAGATAATGGTATTGCTGCAACACCATGTTCCTTAACTAAATTAACACAAAAATCCACATCCGACAAATCGGAAATAGTTGCAAATGATGCAACTTGAAAATAGGACCCTTCTGACGGCAACAACTCAAATCTGCTATTGTGTAGAAGGTTGGCGAACAAGTCCCGTTTTTCTTGGTAAAAGCTTCCCAGTTGCAACACGTCTACCTGATCCAAATATTCACTCAATGCAACTTGAGCTATACTATTTACGGAGAAAACAAGAAATTGGTGTACTTTTTTGATCTCGATTAGTAGGTTTTCTGGTGCCACCAAATACCCAATTTTCCAACCGGTAATATGAAATGTTTTCCCAAAAGAAGAAATAATTACACTTTTTTTTCGCAAATTTTTATTTAAATTAACGGAATAATGCTTTTTTTCAAATGTTATAAATTCATATACCTCATCGGATAATAGGACAACATTTGGGAATTTATCCAGCATTTTCTCTAATTGTATAAAGTCCTGTTCGTTCAGCGTTTTACCCGAAGGATTATGCGGATTATTAATAATCAACATCCTCGTTTTTGGAGTCATCGCCGCTTCGATTATTTCCCAATTGGGCATAAAATCATCCGTGAGTGGAATGCGTATGGATTTTGCGCCCGTGAGGAGAACTGGGGGCTCATAACAATCGTAGCTCGGATCTAAAATAATTACTTCCTCATCTTTATTCACTAACGCTTGAATTGCTGCAAAAATGGCTTGCGTCGCCCCTGCCGTGACTAATATTTCTGTTTTTGCATCAACGCTCCTTCCATAACAGCGTTCAATAGATTTGCTTATTTTTTCTAGTAACGGTGGATAACCTGCCATCGGTAAATATTGATGCACTGGAAATTTAGCTATCTTCTGCACAATATCGGTAAGTTTTTCGTCTACAGGGAAATTAGGGAACCCTTGTGAAAGATTTATTGCATTATGTGTATTTGCCAAATTAGACATGACAGTAAAAATAGTAGTTCCGACGTGGGGTAATTTTGACATCTTTAGAATTCCTTTAGCTGCTAAAATTAATAAGAATCGATGAATTCGAAAAGTTAACAAGCAGAATCCTATCCTGTAGAATGAAATACAATTATTAAGGGATAAACCAATGCTTGATTAAGTAATTATAATTTTTAGTAGATTTGCCTATATTAACTATTTAAACTTTTAAATATGAAAAGACTATTACTCGTTGTTTCCATTGTAAGTTTTGGATTAACAAATGCATCTGCTCAATGTACACCAGACATTACTGCTCCTGCACCAAATTATGCTGATTCTACATTCGGTGCCTGGCCAGATACCGTTATCAATTTTGCAGCGGCTGCAGTTGGTGTTCCGTATACGCAAGAGTTACAATTTAAAGTTCCTACTGACGCAGGTGTTGTCATAGCTGCTCTAGCTGGAAATCCAATTATTAGTTTTACCGTTGATGCTGTAACTGGATTGCCAACAGGATTAAGTTATGCATGTAATATTGCATCTTGCGTTTTTGCCGGAGGATCCGTTGGATGTGCATTGATTTCAGGAACGTGTACAACCCCTGGAACCTATAATATTTCAATTGATGTAACGGGAAGTATTTCTGTATTTGGTTTCCCAACTACAGCGCCATATCAATTTGTTGGATATAAAATTATCGTTGGACAAGCTGGTGTTGTTGAGGCAATCATCAACCCAATTTCTATTCACCCGAATCCGGCAACGAATGAAATCACGTTGGATGGTTTGAATGCCCAAATGAAAATTACATCCGTAATAATTAAAAACATGGAAGGAAAGTTAATGAAAAATGTTCCTGTAACTTCCGCTTCAATGACTGTAAATTTAGATGGTTTTGAATCTGGTGTTTACTTTGTTGAAGTGAGCCATGCAGGTGGAACTGAAACATTAAAATTCATTAAGGAATAAAATAACTTTTAAACTTGGAAAAAGACCTCAATGAGGTCTTTTTTTTTGCAGTTAAACGAAGAAAAAAAGATTTCAATATTTAATATAGACTCAGGTTATTGACTTGAAATGCATTTGATTATTGAAAAATCTCAAAATTAGTTCAGTATAAACAAACATGTTAAACTTTTAACAAGTAATAGTATTAGTATATAGTATTTTTACCTTTGTCCTGATAAAATTTTAACATGGAAATCACAGCAGAAATACACAATCGTCTTTCCCTTTTAAACGATAAATATTCCGCGCTTGGACAGGATCTTCTATCTCATTTGGATGGTTTATTATATGCGGATACGGTAAAATATTGGGATTATATTGAAGTAGACTCACTTTTGAGCCTTCAAAAACCAAAAACTAATTTTCCAGACGAGGTAATTTTTATACTTTATCACCAAATTACCGAGCTTTATTTCAAATTATCCCTGCATGAATTTGAACAACTCGGAGAAAAAGAAAAAATTGATAAAGCATTTTTTTTGGAGCGTGTTACACGAATCAATCGGTATTTTGAATCACTAATTAAGAGTTTCGAGATAATGATTCATGGTATGGACCGAGAGCAATTCTTGAAATTTAGAATGTCTTTGCTCCCCGCAAGTGGCTTTCAGTCTGCCCAATACCGTTTCATTGAAATGTATAGCACAGACTTCCTTAATTTGGTTCACAAAGACAAGCGCTTAACATTTGGTGTGGACGCGACAATTTCAGAAATGTATGAGAGTATTTACTGGAAAGAAGGTGCAACTGAATTGACAACAGGAAAAAAAACGCTAACGCTTGTTCAATTTGAAGAGCGCTACTCAAAAGAATTCATTGCATTAGGGGAAAAATCCCGGACTAAAAACCTTTGGCAAGTTTATACCCGTTTGAGTGCTGAAGACCAAAATAGCCCGGATGTTATTGCCGTTTTAAAACAAAACGATACGAATGTAAATATTAATTGGCCGTTAGCACATTATAAATCTGCGGCGCGCTATCTGAGCAAAGATTCTGCTGATATTGCAGCTACAGGAGGAACAAATTGGCAAAAATATTTACCTCCGAGATTTCAAAAAAGAATTTTTTACCCCGCTCTGTGGACAGAACAGGAAAAACAAGATTGGGGGAAATCGTGGGTGGAGGAAGCGCTAGAGAAATAAGAAAAGAATCTTTCTAGCGGTGTTTATCGATTTAGTTAAAGCTAGTCAAGAAAACTAATCTTATCGAGCATTCCAAGCATATCCTCAAAATGATAATCTGCTAAAATCAGTTTTGGATCTTTTAAATGGGTTTTTTCAGGAATGCAAACAACTTTCATTCGAGCTGCTTTAGCGGAGATTATTCCGTTTAAAGAATCTTCTATTACCAAACATTTATTTGGATCGCACTTCAGTTGTGCTGAAACAGCCAAATATACAGCAGGATGGGGTTTCCCAAATTGTTCGTTTTCTGCAGAATGGGTACTGTCGAAATACTCTTTGATTCCTAATTCTTTTAATACGGTATCGATTAACACAGTGTAGGAAGATGTTGCCAGACCGATCTTTTTATTTTGTCCCTTCAAGAATTCTAGCGTTTCAATTACACCTTTTAGAGGCGTTGCATTTGCTTCAATTAATTCCTGCATTTTAGAGACAATTTGCAATTCCATTTCCCTTGGAGAGACAATATCCCATCCTTCGTGTTGGTGCCAAAACGCTACAACTTCATCTATTCGCAAACCTACAGTTTTTTGAAAATCATGTTTGGTTAATCTAGATCCTACAGAACAAAAAACCTCTTCCATCGCTATTTTCCACAAGGGTTCAGAATCGATTAGAACACCGTCCATATCAAAAATTACAGCATCAAATTGAGATAAAACAAGTTTCATTTTTACGAATTAATTCTGATTATAGACGCGTTTTTTACTGAAAGTTTTTGCTTGGAAACTGCGGTTATTAATGTATTACAATACGCACAATTTCGATTCTCCGGTCGCTCACCTGTTCAATAAATAAGGTTTGCTTAGATAATTCAACTTGGGTTCCAGCTTCTGGGATAGACTCTAATTCATGAATAATCAAACCTCCAAGGGTTTCATATTCCTCTGATTCCGGCAATTTTAGTCCGTATTCCGAATTTAGAAAGTCAATATCGGTTCGGCCGGAAAAACGAAATTCTCGTTCACTAATTTTTTCTGCCAGAAGATCTTCTGTGTCGTGCTCGTCTTCAATATCTCCAAATATTTCCTCTATTACATCTTCAATTGTTACAATTCCGGCTGTCCCCCCATATTCGTCCACTACAACTACAATATTTCCCGATTGCTTGGTAAACATTTTTAGAAGGTCTTTTCCAGGCGTTGAAGACGGAACAAAGCCCACGGGCAACAAAATTTGTTTGATGGAGCCTGGTCTTTTGAACATTTCGTACGAGTGTACATAACCAATAATATTATCAATAGAATCGCGGTAAACGATTATTTTTGAAAGCCCTGTAGCGATAAAAATATGCTTTAATTTATCGATGTTTTCCTCCACATCAATCGCAATTATTTCTGTTCTGGGAATCAAGCAATCTCTGGCTTTTATATTGGAAAAGTCCAAAGCATTCTGCAAAATCTGCATTTCATTACCGAGTTCTTCTTCCTCTTTTATGCGTGTAGAAAGATCTAAAACATAATGTTCCAAATCCACTTTCGAAAACACTTTTTCAGAATTGGAACGGTCTGTTTTTAGCACACGCAAAAATAAATTACTAATGAACATAACAACCTGCGTCGGAATATAGAGAATGCCATAAAGAACTAGCATTGGCGCGGTTGCCACTTTGAAAAATCCATTTGGATTGATTTGAACAAGTGCTTTTGGCAAAAACTCCGCAACAATCAAAACCAAAAGAGTAGAAATAACCGTTTGCAGCACTAAAACCAAGCCAGATTCCGATATTCCCCACGATGCAATTATAGGGTCTAGAATTACGGCAGCATATATACCAAATAACACCAATGCTGTATTATTTCCAAGAAGAAGCATCGCAATAAAAAAGGATTCTCTTTTATAGAACAAGCCTAAAATTTTTCCCTGAAAATTCCCTTTTGTTCTGTCTAGCTCTACTTTTAAGCGGTTGGAAGCAAGGAAAGCAATTTCCATACCCGAAAAAAAGGCAGAAAAAACAAGAGATAAAATTATTACTGAAAACGCCATTAAGTTTTACTTAAAATTAAAAACGGATCTAAAGTACATCAAAACCAATATCTTTTCTATAGTAGGCTCCTTCAAATTCTATTTTCTGTGCAGAATCATACGAGCGCTTTAGGGCTACCTGAACCGTTTTTCCATAGGATGTAATTGCCAATACGCGACCTCCGGCAGAAAGTACTGCTGGGCCATCAGAACTTGTTCCAGCATGAAAAACAATGCTTTCTTCAATACTATTTAACCCAAATATTTGTTTTCCATTTTCGTATGCTTCAGGATATCCTCCGGCAACCATCATTACAGTTGCTGCACTTTTTTCTACAAACTGTACATCTCTTTCTGACAATGTATTCGTAGCAACACCCTCAAATAGATCGAGAATATCCGATTTCAGTCGTGGAATGATAACTTCTGTCTCCGGATCGCCTAATCTACAGTTGTATTCAATGACGTATGGATCTCCCTTCACATTAATGATTCCGAAGAAAATAAATCCTTTGTATGGAATATTCTCTTGCCTTAGACCTTTAACGGTAGGAATGATTACTTGGTTTTTCACCTTATCCATAAACCCGGGATCTGCAAAAGAAACCGGAGAAACTGCACCCATTCCGCCTGTATTTAAACCTGTATCTCCTTCGCCAATACGTTTATAATCCTTTGCTTCTGGTAATAATTTATAGGCGTCACCATCTGTAATGACAAAAACAGATAATTCAATTCCTTTTAAAAACTGCTCTATTACTACCCTTGAGCTGGCGTTTCCAAATTTAGCATTCGCGAGCATTGCCTTAAGTTCTGCTTTAGCATCCTGCAGATTTTCAAGAATCAAGACGCCTTTCCCCGCTGCCAAGCCGTCTGCTTTCAGCACATACGGCGGCTTCATAGAATCCAAATATTTATAGCCCTGATCTAATGTTTCTTTTGTGAATGTTGCATATTTTGCTGTTGGAATAGCGTGGCGGTGCATGAATTGTTTTGCGAAATCTTTGCTTCCTTCCAACTGTGCTCCTGCTTTTGCGGGGCCAATAACTGGAACATTCTTCAACGCTTCGTCTGCCAAAAAATAATCGTGAATTCCCTTCACAAGAGGTTCTTCAGGGCCGATAACTACCATATTTACCCGGTTCTCTAGAACAAAAGTTTTAATGGAGGGAAAATCGGTGGTGGATAAGGCAACATTTTTACCATATTGTCGCGTTCCAGCATTTCCTGGGGCGATAAATAGCTCTTCAAGTTGTGAGCTTTGTGCAATTTTCCATGACAATGCGTGCTCTCTGCCGCCGGATCCAAGAAGTAATACTCTCATTTTTGTGGTTGCTTTATCAGCAAAATTTTAATAAAGATTCAAGAATAAATTTACCGTCTTCATTCCCTAAAAAACGATCTGCAGCTCTTTCTGGATGCGGCATCATACCAAAAACATTTTTTTGTTTATTTGAAATTCCCGCAATATTATGAAGGGCTCCATTTGGATTAAACGCATCGTTTATATTTCCTTCCTGCGAAGCGTATTTAAAAATAATTTGATCGTTTTCCTCTAGTTTTTTTAGGGTTGTGTCTTCTGCATAAAACCGTCCTTCGCCATGTGCAATAGGTATTTTGTATGTTTTAGAAGGATTCAATCCTTTTGTTATAGCACTCGTGGAAGAAACTGGCTTTAGGAAAACATTTTGGCAAATAAATTTTTGGTTGTTGTTGTGCAACAAGGCTCCATCTAACAATCCAGATTCCGTCAGAATTTGAAAACCATTGCAAATTCCAAGAACGTATCCCCCTTTGTTTGCATGTCGAATAACTTCTCCCATTATTGGGGAAAGTTTTGCTATTGCGCCGGAACGCAAATAATCACCAAATGAAAATCCTCCGGGTAAAATAACAAAATCAACTCCTTTTAAATCTGTATCCTTGTGCCAAAGACGTTCAACCTTTTGTCCCATAATATCTTGCAGAACATAAACCATGTCTTCATCGCAATTCGAACCAGGAAAAGTAACAACTCCAAATTTCATCTTTTTTTACCGTTTTTTTGGCTTTCACCACATGAAAAATATGTCTGTAAAATTAGTCAAATTAACCCAATTTATTTAAATCAGATGAAAAATTTAATCCAAGAATAGAGAAAGGTTAAATAGAATAAAAAAGTAGCGATTCCGCCAAAAGTCTTGTTTGAAAAAGAAAAAGTCAAAAAGAAGGAAAGAGGCAACATCAAGAAGTTAAAACGTTCAATTTGCTTGAAAAAGAACAAATCTAATAATCCAAATATAACGCCTATAAATACTAGCCACCAAAGCATGCTTACTAGTTTTTTTAATCGATTCGTAGATTGTAGCATCCTGCCACGAATGGTTACAAGGCTTAAAATAAATAACAATGTAAATAAAATCGCCATAACAAGGAAATCCAGTTGCTTACTCGTGTATTTCGTGCTTTGTTCTATTATTTCCAATTCAATTCGATGGCCAGAAAGCCATAAATATAAGGTGGCATAAATTAGTGGAATACCAAAACCAATGAGTGCCAAAACTGTTTCCCGAAAAATAAATGGTCTTATTATCCAAATCATGAACAACAAAAACGGGAAAAAAGCAATCAATGGTGGATGAAAACTCGCTGCTATTCCAGCAAATATTGCCCCGTTAAAAATTGAACTACGTCCATCTTGATTTTGACGCAACTTGAAAAACTGATACAGCATTAGAATAAGTCCTAAATGAGCTATTAAAATCCCATCCAGACTGTAAAAAGAGTGGTAGAAACTCATCAAAACAACATATAGAAGCGACGACATATAACTGTTTCGTTCCAAAAATTCATTCGTATTGAAGATGTGGTTAATTATAATCGCGTTTAGAATAATAATAATTGCAGCGGAAATAGCGGAAAGTTTAGGATACACAATTACAGCCTCACCCCAAAATCCTAAATTACTGGTTTGGCCATGAATAAAGTATTCAATAGAATAATTAACTCCTAAATAAACGAAAACTAGAACTGGAATTAAAAATAATACCCCGGCTCTATTGCCTAAAAATAATTTTACCACGAAGCGAAGATACAGAAATCTGTTTCATAGTAAAAATAGAAAAATTTCACATTCGGTAATTCTACCTTTGATTATATTGAAATTACTTGGTACTTTATAATTTTGAATTATATTTGTTCACCGAGCACAAAATGAGTGCTACAATTGAAAACAGAAGAAAAAAAGACTATGTCTACAGAAAAAACAAAATATTCAGATTCAGAATTAGTTGAATTTAAAGAATTAATTCAACGAAAGCTTAAGGAAGCACACGAAGATTACGGACTTTTATTAGGTTCCCTCTCTCATAATGACGATCATGGAACAGATGATACTGGCAGAACATTCAATATGATGGAGGATGGCTCAGAGACATTATCGCGCGAGGAAGTTGCTCAATTAGCTGCACGTCAAGAAAAATTTATTCAAAGTTTAAATGCTGCTCTTGTTCGAATTGAAAATAAAACGTACGGCATTTGTCGTGTAACGGGAAAATTAATCCAAAAAGAGCGATTGATGTTGGTTCCGCATGCTACCATGAGTATAGCGGCAAAAAATGCACAAGGCAGATAATTTCTTTTCTTATCGCTAGCGAATTTATAGCATTTCTTAAAAATTCTATCGGTTTAGTATAGTCCAAGTTGACACAAATGAAAAAAAATCTATTGATTGTGGGTGCCGTAATTGCACTTATATTAATTATAGACCAGCTGACGAAGATCTATATTAAAACCCATTTTTTTCCAGGGGAAAATATACCTATTCTTGGGGATTGGTTTCTTCTAGAATTTATTGAAAACCAAGGGATGGCTTTTGGCACAACTTTCGGCAATCAGATGTGGCATAAACTTGCCTTGAGTATTTTCAGAATACTCGCCATTTTTGGACTTTGTTATTATTGGTATACGCAATCAAAAGCAGGCGCTAGAAGGGAGTTTCTTATTGCAATTGGGTTGATTTTAGCTGGAGCAAGTGGAAACTTAATCGATTCTATGTTCTATGATTTTATTTTTCCATACGATCCATGCATGGGCTTCAATCACCTAGAAGGATCTGGTGTTTTTACGGATTGTGGAATTTTTGGGAAAATCGAAACACGCCATACTGGCTTCCTAATGGGAAATGTTGTGGATATGTTTAAGTTCCAAGCAAATTGGCCAGAATGGATGCCTTTTCTCGCTGGGCGAGAAGTATTCCCGGCAATTTGGAATGTTGCGGATGCTTCCATTACAAGCGGTGTAATTTTAATCTTTATTCGGCAACGAAAATATTTTCCAAAAGTAAATAAGAAGTCAAGCCCAAGTAATGAACCTGAAAAAACAACGGATTAAGTCTGGAGTTGTTCCCTTTTTAAATCGATTTAACCAGGAGAATTTTATCTCTAACTCGTTTTGCCTTAATCCTCTCTAAACAGTTAAAATCTTGCCGTAATTCCTCCCATAAATTGGAAGATTTGAACAGGGTGGTTGTACCAACGATTATACCGTTGCGATGCTAAGTTATTCATTTGAATAAAAGCAGAAATTCGCTTGTTGTATCTATATTCCAGGCCTAAATTAATATCAGCAATAAATCCAAGTGTTTTTGCATACTGCCCGTTTTCAAGTGTGACCCCTTGCTCCGATGCATAAACTAACGCTTTTCTTCCACCTTCAAAATTTAAATCTAAATTCACTAGAAACTTATCAAACAAGTTATAACTTCCTTTAACGACAGCTTTCCATTGCGGTAAATTCCATGCATAAGAATTATTCAACAAAGAATAGGAATTATACCGTGCCATAGCATCGATCTTTAATTTTTCATTTAATTGATACGATAATGAACCTTCCAGCGTTGTGAGATTCAAGGTGTCATAAATGACATTAAATTTATTACCGACTGAAAAAGTTGTGTCAGTAACAAAAAGGGCTTTATCATTCACGCGAGCAAAACTTGCGCTCAAATTAAAACTCATTCGCTTGGACAGTGTTCCTTTAAAGCCAAAATAAGCATCAATTGCGGTACTCTCATTCCGCAACATAACATTGGTTAAAAGAAATTCATTTTCTTGCGTCAATGTTTTAAAGGTTACTTGTTTCAATCCGCCTCTTAATCCTAAATAAGGAATAAAAATATCATTGAACAAGGAATATTTCAATTCCGCAACTGGATAAATGTGTGCTTTGGTCGTGGTATTCGCATCCACAACAATATCTACTCCTATCTTCGCTTTAAAGCGGTTGTCTTTTGAAAAAGTTGAAATTGTAGGTTTCAGATTTATTAGTGTATTGTTGCGCACAATTCCAGAATCTAGTGCAAAACTATTCGTATCGGATTCGACTCCATATTTGTAACCATTATAACGCACATTAAAATCTGCAGCAAATATTTCCTTACCATATTTATAGAAACCGCTTGTTTTCAGCGCAAAATAATTTTCGCTAGCGCGCCAATCGGATAGACTATCTAATAACGGTTTTTTGGACGTATAATTAGAATACTCCGTGCCAATAGTATAGTTTAGGGTGGCGCTATCTTTTTTATGAGATGCAAAATTAAACGAACCGCCAACATCTTGAAAGCGCTGAGCAGTTTCATCGCGGTTCACGGAATCTGTTGGAATTTTCCATCCGTAATAGTGCAATCCCTGGTTATTGTAATGTACATTCGAGCGGAGTGAATACCTTTTCTCATTCAACGCACCATATAATCCAACTTTTGTTCTATCGAACTGCGCAGGCGCATAATTTTCAAAATTTCCGAACGAACTTAAATGTTGCGCATGCGCACCGTATAAAAATTTTCGGTCGCGTTTTGAATCAAAATAAATTTCTCCCAAAGGCATTAATTCTGTTCCAACTCCAAGTTTCACATATGTTTGGTATAACTGAAGCAACTTTGGTTCTGTTTTTATGGTTGCTGGGCTAATTTTATCTAATTCAATACTGGTAGAATATTGCAAAAACAATAGTGGGTATTCCGACACCGGGCTAGCAATCGTGGTGTCAATAATCTTCGGGTTTTCCGTCATTCTGTATGCCGGTTCAACTTGTCGGTTCCCCAATCCTACAATGGTTACAACGTCCGATCCTCCTTGTCCAAAAGCAAGAGAACCAAAAAGAATATACAGACTACTAATTAGTATTTTTTTCATGCTTATTTTCCTCCTTCATTTACATCAATAACTGTTTCGCCTTCTTGGTCAATCGCTTTTGGCTTACTTTTCAGTTGTATCAACTCGTTATATAATTCTTCTGCTTCCAGAATTATTCCATCATCTTGGTTGGAATAATGGTCCATCACAGACATCAATGTTTGCTCTGCTTGAAAAAGGTCATCTTTTGTAATCAAAATACGCGCCTGCAAAATTAAACCTTTTGCAACCCAGTAATTGTAGGTTGGTTTCATTTTAATCAATGCTCGAATTTCTGTGTCTGCTTTAGCATATTCTTGCTGCTTGTAATACATTTCGGCCAATGAATATTTCGCTTCTGCTGCCATCACGGTAGTAGAATTTTTCACAATCCATTCTAGAGATAGTTTCGCTTCGGTGAAATTATTCAAGTAAAAATTAGACATTCCTTTTGCGTATTCCGCTTCTAAGCGAATCGTATTGTTGATTTGGCTGCTTTCTAAAACACCCTTTGCGTAGGCTCCAGCATTCGCCCAATCCTCCAGCAAGAAGTTACAACGCATAGCGCCAATTTTAGCATTGAAAATAACCGCAGGTTTCGATGAAACTTTTTCCAGGCGCCTGTAAAATTCTATTGCCTCTTCAAACTGGCCATTGTTATACAAATACTGCGCGACACGAGATGCTGAAAACTCTGTATTGCCATTGTTTGGTCCTTCAAGCGCTTTTTTATAGTTTTCAATTGCCTTTTCCTTGTTTCCTGTTTCAAAATAAGAATTTGCAATAAAATAAGTCGCTTCTGCTGAAAATTTACCCGATGGAAAACGTTCAAGGTATTTTTCAAATTGCGGAATTGCTGCAGCATAAGAACTGTCAACATAAGAATCCAACGCAGGCGTATAATAAAATCCTTCCTGTTGGTCCACGGAAATGTTTGCACAAGCATATTGCTCCGCCAAAGCACTTGCTTTTTCGGGTTGTTCTAATGCGGCATACACATCCACCAATCCTTGAACAGATTTTTCACAAATTATGCGGTCTTCGCCATATTCAGCCAAAATCTGCTTGTATTGCGATTCTGCTTTGGCGTATTCCCATTTCTTATAGTAAATATCTGCGATTTCTACTTTTGAGCTAACGAAAAGCTCAGAAGTTGGAAAATCTGATAAAATTTGGTTGAAGTAACGCATGGATTTGTCGTATTCGCTCTTTGCTTTATACAACAGTGCTACTTCATATACAGACAATAGTGTATACTTCGATTGCTTATAATTGTTAATGATGTCGACTAAATTTATGATTTTCAAATCGTCTTTTCCTGAAAAACCATACGTTTTAGCCATATAAAATAGCGCTTGGTCTTCGAAGCCCGATTTCAATTTTAAAACTTCCTGGTAATATTTTATGGCATTTTCATTTTGTTTGGTAATATAATAACCATCTGCAGCGCGCATGTTTGCATCTGCTAATTTATTTTTGTTTTTAACCGCTGATCTACAGTAAATCGTAAAATTATCCAAAGACTGAGAAATGTCTTCCTTTTTAAGATAGGCATATCCTAAATTATAATAGGCGTCTATTTTCAAATCTTGCAAAAGCGTTGCTGGTAATCCCAAAAACTCCTTATATCCTTTTATAGCTTTATCTAAATTATTGAGTCGGAAATTGGCATCTGAAGCCCAAAACTTGGCTTTCCCAGTTATGGTGGCATCGATTGGATATTTCTCCACCAATTCAAAAGAAGCAATTGCTTTTGCCAATTCTCCTTTTTGGAAAAATTCAACCCCTTGATTAAACGCCACCAGTTGATAGGCAGTTTTTAACTTTGTATCCTTGTTTGGCAATTTATCCAGTGAGGCAAGCGCTTTCGCGTAGTTATTGGTAGAAGAATAAACGGTGACCAAGTACTGGTAAACATCATTTTTCCGTTCTGAATTTGGAAAACGATTCAAGTATTTTTCCAAGGCAATAACTGCTTCATCGTATGGATTTAAATCCAATTTATAGGATAATACAGCATAATTATACAACGCGTCTTCTTGTAATTTTACATTTTTATCACTTTCGGAAGCGGCCTCAAATGCAGATCGAGCTGCAATAAGATTGTTTAATTTTAAATATGCTTCTGCGATATGGTAAAATGCAACCTGCCCCAAACTATCTTTTTCTCGGGTAACTTTGTCAAGAATTTTAATTGCTTTGCTATATTCTTTGCTCTTTAAATATGCAAAACCAAGCTGGTAATCATCAAAGCGAGTGGTATTAGACTTTAAATTAAATGCTTCCAAAAAAGGCACAGCTTCATCAAATTTTCCAATCCGATAGTAAGCGTCACCAACCAAATGGTTCATGTCATTTTTGTTTACAACATTGCCAGAGTCCATTGCCGTTGAGGCATAACTAGTTACTTCAGTATATTTTCCCTGTAGGTAATAAATTTGGGTAATATAATACGGCACTACTTTCGAAAAGTTTTCATCCGTTTGTAGTTTCAAGAATCCCTCCAAAGCTGTCTGGTAGGATTTGTCCATATACGAAATGTGAGAATAATAATACAAACCTGGCGCGGCATATTGCGTAGTTCCATTTTTTACCTCATAAAAAGCACTTTTAGCAGGTGGTAATTTATTTTCCTGAAAATTGGCATAGCCAACCTTAAAATAGAATTCTTCTTTATTCTCTGGTTCTACCTCTTGAGCTTTCAATTTATCGAGCCAAACCAAAGCCTCGGTAAAATCTTTCTTTTGGTAAAAATATTTTCCAAGCCGAAAAAAGATGTCTTTTTTAAAAACACTTTCCGGATAGTTTTTATTAAATTCTTCCAACAGCGCTACAGCATCGTTGTTGAATAATTCCAATGCAGACAATCCTTCATAATACAATGCTTTTATAAACAGTGGGTCATTTGGTTTATTGAATGCGTCGGCAAACCTTCTAAATTCAATTCGCGCAGCTGCAAATTGTTCCTTGGCAAACAACTCTTCGCCGCGGTAAAAATTTTCGTATTCACTGTTGTATTTCTCGGATGTTTGGGAATACGTGAAAGAATGCAGGAAGATCAACAGGAAAACCAAAAATCTTTTCATAATACAATTGCTTTTAATCAAGTAAAATTAAGGCACATCGGCTCTGAGATGGAGCGCACGTTTAAAAGTTTTAAACGTGAATCTGTTAAGATTATTATCAACCGTTTCGCTATTACTTACGAGTATTTTTTCACCTTTACACTAAATTATTTTATTCCGTGGAAAAAGTTATACAGATAAAAAACGCCAAAATCTACCAGCAACGTGCCTTGGTGTTGAATGAGGTGCAATTTGAAATGGACGTAAATGAGTTTGTTTACCTCATCGGGAAAACAGGCAGCGGGAAAAGTAGCTTACTTAAAACAATCTACGGAGAATTAATTTTAACAGAAGGAACAGGAAATGTTGCCGGTTTTGATTTACGAAAACTCAGCAAAAAAGAAATTCCAATGCTTCGCAGAAAAATTGGAATCGTATTTCAAGATTTTCAACTATTGACGGATCGAACGGTTCTTCAAAACCTTCTATTTGTTCTTGGAGCAACGGGATGGAAAGACTCTAATTTAATGCTGAAACGCGCAAAAGACGTTTTGCAATTGGTTGGTGTAGAACAGAAAATAAACGCAATGCCGCATGCTCTTTCCGGTGGAGAGCAACAACGTGTTTCCATCGCAAGGGCATTATTAAATAGGCCGGAATTAATTCTTGCGGATGAGCCAACCGGAAATTTAGATCCGGAAACTTCTCAGGAAATAATGCGCCTTTTATTGGCTATTGCTCAGGAAGAAAAAACAGCAGTTTTAATGGCAACACACGATATGACAATGGTTGAGAAATTTCCTGGCCGAGTGGTACGAGTTGAAAATAGTATGTTGAAGGAGGTTAATACAATGGATCGCTTCAATCCTTTTACAACTTTTGAAACGAGTTCTGATCAGTAAAACGAGTGTAAGAATAATAGCTAGTTCAATTAAACCGTTGGCTTAGTCCATTTCACTTCAAACAGTTTACTCCAGTTTTTTCCGGTCATATACCATTTGTTCGATTTATAATTGTATGCGATTCCATTCAAAACATCTCCATTTCCGCGCCCAGCTTGTAAAAGGTTGGTTGCATCAATCTCTGACAGAACTTTCCCGTTTCTTGGATCTATTACTGCAACTTTATTCGTCATCCAAATGTTAGCGTAAATTAAATCGTCTGCATATTCAAGTTCATTCAAGTTGGAAACAGGACCCAAATGAGAATAAACATCAATAGTTCGCTCTATCTCAAATGTTATAGGATTTCGGAATGTTAGCCGCTCTGTTCCATTCGACATTATCAAGGAAACGCCATCGTTGCACAATCCCCAGCCTTCTCCGACGTATGGAATATCTTTTTCCAATAGCAATGTTTTTTTATCGTATACAAAACACTTTTGTTCCTGCCATGTGAGTTGGTATAACTTACTTCCCAAAATCGTTATCCCTTCTCCAAAATAATTTCCATCCAAACCAATTTTCTTCGTTTGTTCTCCGGTATTCAAATTTACCTGCGCAACGATACTTTGCCCTTTTTGACCTGTTCCTTCATATAAAATATTGTCGTTGAATTCTAGCCCTTGCGTAAAGCTATTTGGATTATGCGGGTAGGTATTTAAAATTGACGCTATCCATAATTCAGGAACAATATCTGACAAAACACGCACCATGCGACTATCCAAACTGGTTGAGCCATCCTTGAGAGTTGAAAGCAACTGCAGCGTGCGCGTGCCAAGTCCATAAAATCCTGCGTTGAATTTAGTGCTGATTTTTCCTAGAGGATTTGCCCACGTTTGAAAAACACTATCGTTATAAATCAGTTCTAGCTTAACAACGTCCTCCTGGTTTACATTTATCGTCAATTCTATTGTTTCGTCCCACTTTGTAGCAAGATTATCTTTAAAACCAAATGTTGCTGGAATAGCTTTTTCAGCAGGTAAATCTTGTTTTTTTGAAAGCAATGGAACAATTACCAATGCGCCAATAACAGCTATAATTATAGTAATTAATAGGTACTTTTTCATCCTTTTTCCGTTGGTAATAATTTCTGAATATAACGCGCATCTATTTCAGCGTGAGTAGCAGAATAAATGGCTACTTTATTTTGCTCTACAATTACTTGTGGCGATTGATGCATAACACCACTAATTTTTTCCAGCAGATTTGAAACAGATCGATGGGCAATTAAATCAATAAAATAAACCAAACACCGCTTTTCGTCCTTTTCCCATTTTTCTTCAAACCGAGAAAGCGCCATTGAAGAAATACTGCATCGTGTGCTATGTTTGAAAAAAAGCTTCGTTTTGTCTGAGTTGTAATCCCATGCTTCAAGCAATTGTTCTTCCGTAGTAATGTTTATCCAAGGAAAACCATTTTTTGATTTAGAGCTAAATAATCCCATTATATTTTTTGTTGTTCATTAAAATCCTGCTGTAAACTGTTTTAAAAAGCGCACATCATTCTCCGAATACAAACGTAGGTCATTTACCTTGTATTTCAACTGGGCAATCCGCTCAACTCCCATTCCAAAAGCAAAACCTGAATATTCCTTTGAATCAATTCCACATGCTTCCAAAACGCTTGGGTCTACCATTCCGCAACCAAGAATCTCAAGCCAACCTGAGTTTTTGCAAACATTACAACCTTTCGCATTGCAAATTGTACACGATACATCTACCTCTGCGCTTGGCTCGGTAAAAGGAAAATAAGATGGGCGCAATCGTATCTGTGCTTTTTCACCAAATAATTCTTTAGCAAAATACAATAGCGTTTGCTTTAAATCCGCGAAAGAAACATTTTTATCGATATATAAACCTTCAACTTGGTGGAAAAAACAGTGCGCTCTAGCAGAAATCGCTTCATTTCTGTATACACGCCCAGGAGAAATTGTGCGGATTGGAGGTTTGGAATTTTCCATTACCCTAACTTGAACAGAGCTTGTGTGTGTGCGTAACGCAATTTCTTTCTCTCCTTTTTCAATGAAAAAAGTATCTTGCATATCGCGAGCAGGATGTTCGGGCGGAAAATTCAAAGCAGAAAAATTATGCCAATCGTCCTCTATTTCAGGTCCTTCCGAAACAGTATAGCCAATTCTATTGAAAATCTCAATTATTTCCCTTCTAACCAAAGAAAGTGGATGGTGCGCCCCAATTTCATCCTTCTCTCCAGGACGGGAAAAGTCAATTTTTGCATCCTCGCTTGCGGTAGATTCCAATTTTTCTTTTGCAGAATTGAATTTCTCCTCTGCAACAATTCTTAGGTTATTTAACAGTTGACCTACCTCCCGTTTTTGTTCTCCGGAAACAGTTTTCAATTCCCCAAACAAATTTTTGACAATTCCTTTGGATCCTAAAAAATGAATCCTATATTCTTCCAATGACTTTAAATCCTTCATATTAAAGGATTCTATTTCGGCCAGTATAGCGTCTATTTTTGACTTCATGGTGTTCGATTTTACTTTTTGTAAACCGTTATTTTAAATATTTGTGCAGCAAAGTGTAACTTTTTTGTGTCTTTTATTGTTTAAGCTAACCTAAACTGCTTTGCTGCACGAAGGTAAGAAATTAAGAAGAACAATGTTGTCGGATTAATTTAAAATTAGTTTATCTTTGGGCAACAAGTTTGAACAAATTATATATGAATACATTTAAAAAAGTAGGTTTTACATCTTTTTTGTTTTTAGTAGCATTAGCGCTTTTTACAGGGTGTAAAAATAATGATCCGTCTGTTCTTAAAATTTTTGTGCGCTCTGCGAGCAATGAATTAGTAAAAGATGCACAAGTCGTTATTATTGGCGATGTAAACTCAACGCCAGCAACCCTGGCACATGTTGACACATTGGTGACAAATTCTTCTGGGTTTGCAGCTTTCAGCTTGGATGACTATTATACCGCTGCTGGAGAAGAAAACACGGTTGCTTATTTTGATGTGCTTGTAAAAAAAGATCCAAAACAAGCACAAGCAAACGTTCGTTGTCGTGCCCATATTACAACTGTCGAAACAATTTATTTACCTAATTAATTGTACTATGAATACACTATTTAAAAAATCACTATTAGTTACTTTCGTTGGGCTAATAGGAATTGGTTTTTCGTCTGGTTGCCGTGAGAAGAAAGACACTATTGCTATAATATATGTTCGTGATGCCGCTAATGACTTGGTTTCTGGAGCTGAAGTTGTACTTTATGGTCAATCTACAACTGGACAGCCAGCAAATGTTGCTTTATACGACACAACAACAACCAACCTTTTAGGGGAAGCAAATTTTAATTTCAATGATGTATACCAATTGGGTCAAGCTGGAGTTGCTGTTCTAAATATTGAAGCATCTAAAGATGGTGCAGATGGTCAGGGAATTATTAAAATTGAACAAGAAGTAACATCGACAGAAACCGTTTTCATTCAATAAAAAATTTTATTTCATAAAGAGGCTGCCTGTAAAAGACAGCCTCTTTTTTTATGCTGTTTTTTCATTTTAAGAAAATTGCACTTCGCTTTCCGCCACCAATTGATCGCCTCGCATACGAAGAAACAATTGGATTAAGGCCAAAACATCCTTTTCACAATAGACTTTTATTCGTTCCAAATCGTTTTCTTCATAATAAACGCGGGCAACATCTGCGCCGGAAATATCATCCTTTGGTGTTGGGATCTTGAATACGTGACACAGCAGCGCTAAGGACGTAAATGCTTTATAGTCGCCAAACTTCCATAATTCTAGCGTGTCCAAATGGCTAATCTCCCACGGTTTCTTTCCTGCAATATCTAAAATAGCGGGCAATTTAATGCCGTGAATTAACATCCGACGGCAGATATATGGAAAATCAAATTCTTTCGCGTTATGCCCACATAAAATATGGTACGGCGTATTGTAGTGTTCTTCTAACAAACCTTTGAATTGCTTCAGCAAGGTTTCTTCGTCATCATGGTAATACGATCGCATTCGAATTTGACGTCCCGTAGAAGTGTCGCGCACGAAACCAACAGAAATACATACAATTTTACCAAATTCCGCATAAATTCCACCCCGTTCATTGTAAAGCTGTTCAAATGATTTATCCTCATTTTGCATAAAACGGGTTTTCATCTCAAACAAGTGCTTTGCTGGTTCTTCCAAATCAGGAAACTGATAGGTTTGTGGTACTGTTTCTATATCCAGAAACAACATTTTTTCAAGGGCAATTTTTTCTAACATAATTTAGGTTTGTTGATTGAAGATAACTAAATAATTGCAGAATCCATATAAAAAAGGCAATTTTGTTAGGAACAATTTTTAGAATGGCAGAAGATTTAATCAAAGTAGTTGGCACAAAAGAAGAAATTTACCAAGGGTTGCTTCCTCAAATCAAAGCGCTTGTCATAGAAGAAGCTGATGTAATTGCAAACTTAGCGAATACATGTGCGGCCTTAAAGGAAGCCTTTGGTTTTTTCTGGGTTGGTTTTTACATGGTTAAAAACGATGAACTTGTACTTGCTCCATTTCAAGGGCCAATTGCCTGCACCAGAATCCAAAAAGGAAAGGGCGTTTGTGGGAAATCTTGGGCACTTGGGGAAACAATTATCGTGGATGACGTAGAAAAATTCGAAGGTCACATTGCCTGTAGCTCATTGTCCAAAAGTGAAATTGTTATTCCACTCCTTCAAAAAGGAATTGTAATTGGCGTTTTAGATATCGATAGCACTACTATTTCGGCATTTGATTCAATAGATTCAAATTATTTAAATGACCTTTGTATATGGCTTTCAGAAAGAATATAATTGGATTCATTACTCTGTTAATGTTGGGTTCTTGCGCACAAGTAGGAGAAATTTCCGGAGGAGAAAAGGATGAAGTTGCACCAAAACCAATTGCTGGAAAAACCTATCCAGCAAATGAAAGTATAAATTTTAAGGGAAAAAGTATTAAAATTAGTTTTGATGAATATATTCAACTAAATAATCCGCTCCAAACCGTATTCTTTGTTCCGAACCATGCTAAACTGAAAACTACTTTAAATAAAAAAACGGTGGAAATTTCCTGGGAAGAAGAGCTAGAAGAAAATACCACTTATGTAATTTATTTGAACAGAACCGTCAAAGATCTTACTGAAAATAACGATTCGTTGATGTGCTATGTATTTTCAACTGGAGAAACGATAGATTCTCTTCATTATTCCGTTCGTGCAGTTGACGCCTGGACAAATCAACCGATTGCCAATGCAACTGTTGGTCTTTTTTCACACAAAGACTCTTTAAAACCATATTATTTTGCCAATACAGATCTTTCTGGTTTTGCAACGTTTTCCTTTTTAAAAACTGGGACGTATTTTGTTAGAGCATTTTTAGATCAAAATAAGGACCTCCTAATTCAGACTTCAGAAAGTTTAGGGTTTAAAACAGAAGAAATTCAGTTAGTAAATTCCATCGCTGATAGTGTTCCAATTCGCATTTTTAAACCAAAAGAAGCGAAAAAAATAAAAAACTTTCAGTATTCTGCGCCTAGTAGTATTTTAATTGGTGCGAATTTTCCGATAGAAAACGCGCGTTTTTTTATTCAAAATAAATTTGTGGAAAAGGAATTTATCCGAAAGATTACCTCGGATAGCGTGCAACTTTTCGTGCAAGAAACAGACGTGTCTGATTTGCAAATTAGAGTTAATACAGCTGATCAATCGGACACCATTTCTTTGCGTGTAACTCAAAAAGAGAAAATCGCTAAAATTCAACTCAAGCCACTTTTCAATGTTATGCAGATTGCGCCAAGTGAAGCAATTTCTTTTCAGTGCAACGGTTTAATTTCCACCGTTGATTCCTCAAAAATTGAAGTAAAAGACCCACGAGATAGCACTCTTTTTATTCCATTCAAAACTAAATTTTCGCAAAACACCTTGTTTTTGGAAATAGATAGGGATACGCTAAAACAAGTTGATATTGTTATTAAGCCTAACGCGATCACCACCACGCAAGATGAAAAAAGTGATGCGTTCAAAGCAAATTTAAAGTTTTCCTTAGCAAAGGATTATGGAGTAATAATTCTAGATCTTTCCATGTTTAAAGAGCCTATAATTGTAGAATTAATTCAAAATTCCAATGTTGTTCAACGCGTAATTTTAAAACAACCAAGCTCCTATGTCTTTAAAGAACTTAGCCCAAAAGAATACCAGTTTAGAATAATTTCGGATAGAAATGAAAATGGAATTTGGGACACCGGAGACTTTGGTAATGACTTACAACCAGAAAAGGTTTTTTGGTATTCTACTCCAACCAGAGTTCGAGCAAATTGGGATATTAACTTACAAATTTCTCCCGTTAAATAAATGAAGGATGCAACTATCATACAAAAATCATTCAAAGGATGGAAAATTTGGATGGCAATTTCACTTGGACTTCTCGTCGCAGGATGGATGGTATATAGAAGTGTTACTGAAGTGCAGTTTTTAGCGGTAGAAAAAGGGCATGGAAATTATGCTTGGGTAGATTTTAATAAAAATGGTTCGGTAGATCTTGGGAACAGCAAAGAATTTTATTTATCCGCTCATGGCGATTATAGAAAACAAAAATTATCTGATGTTTTATCGGCTATTTCTTGGACAAGTCAATCCTATATTTGGTTAGTGATAGCCATCCTTTTTGTTGTCGGGAGGGATTTTTTCTACATGTGGAGAATTCGGCTTTTAACACATTACGATTTAAATTGGAAATCCAGTTTTTATGTCATTTTATTGTGGGAATTTGCTTCTGCACTTTCTCCGGGAGTAGTTGGTGGCGCAGCTGTTGCAATGTTTATTTTACACAAAGAAAAAATAGAACTTGGTAGAGCGACAGCCATTGTGTTTATTACTGCAATGATGGACAATTTGTTCTATGTAATTATGATCCCTTTTGTGTTTCTATTTATTGATAGCGCAGAATTATTTCCGAGTTCTATAGAAGGCTCGATGCGCATTGAATGGGTGTTTTGGATTGGATTTTCCGCAATTCTTTTAGCGTGTTTGTTTCTGTTTTCGAGTATCTTCTTGTTCCCAAGTTTGGCAACATGGCTGCTTAAGTCGGTATTCAGTCTGCCCATTTTGAGGCGATGGAAAAATAAAGCCATTCAAACAGGAAAAGATATTGAAATTTCTTCAAAAGTCATGCGTAAGGAATCTGTTGGTTACTGGTTAAAAATATTTGGCTTAACCTGCGCCAGTTGGACTTCCCGTTACCTTGTAATCAATGCAATACTCCAAGCTTTTTTACATTTAGGATTTATTGATCACATAATTATTTTAGGCAAACAACTGGTTTTGTGGCTGTTTATGTTGGTAAGCCCAACTCCTGGAGGAAGCGGTGTGGCCGAATTTGCGTTTGGTGAATTACTTGTTTCATTTAGTCAGTCCACTTTGCTTTTAGCTGCTTTGGCAATCCTTTGGAGGTTGATTTCCTATTTCCCCTATTTATTTATTGGTGCGTTTTTATTGCCAAGATGGCTGCGTAAAACCAACTAACTATCGGCTTACCCGCAGAAGCTGAAAAATGCTAGAGGCTAAAATAATGGTAGCAATGTATACAATCTCCGTAAAAACAATAAAAGTTGACAATCCGATAACGCTGCAGGAAAAGGCCAAAATGGCAAAATGAACAACAATATGTTGTTTCCATAGTTCTTTCATCTGAACTTTTTTGAATTGAGCAGTGTTTACAAATTCCATTTTATAACGCTGAAATCCTACGAGAAAAATCAAGGGTATGAGAATATATCCTTGCTCAATTCCAAGGTCTTTGTATCTCCAAAAGCGCAGCAACTCATCTGTAAATTGGATGCCAGGAGAAACACGCAACATGGCGAAATGAACGGACAAAACACTAAAAACTAGCAAAAACCCACTGATTATTGCGTTTTTAATCCAAATTTCTACCGGTGTGTTTTGAGAAGATTGAATTTTTTTTGATTTCACATGAAGGAAAATCTCGCTAGAAATATAATCCAAAAGATAAAACAATAGAATAAAATACATGTTCCAATCCCACCAAAAATATCCGGCCAAAGGAATTAATGCATCACTTGATACTTGAATTATTTTTGGATTTATGCGCATTATTGAAGAGCGTTTGCTCGGTCTCGGGACAGTGTAAATTCTGGATTAAATTTCAATGCTTTCGCGTACGCTTTCAAAGCTCTAGTTTTTTCACCTTGGGCTTCGTAGCACGTGCCGAGATTGTGCCACGCCTCTACAAATCTAGGTTCCGTTTGAATTGCTGAATTATAATAATAAATTGCGCTATCTATTTCTTTGTAATCGTATTGCTTTATTACCCCTATTTGATTCAATGCTTGAAAATAAGCCGTATCAATTTGAATCATTTTCCTGTAAATTCCCAATGCTTTTTCTGGTGTTCCAAATAACTGTTCCGCATATGCAAGAGAAAAAAGCACCTCTGTACTTTTTGGTTTTAATTGCGCGGCGGTTTTATAGTATTCTATGCAGATTTTGTTGTTTTCTGCCTGGTATAGCGTTCCCAACATTAAATAAGCTTCGTAAAAATTCGGGTCTTGCTGAACGGCTGTTTCATAGGAAGATTTCGCTAGATCCGGTTTGTTTAAAAACAAGTAGTTAGAGCCTTTCATTACATACGCGTCCCGATACTTTGGGTCAATTCGCAAGGCTTTATTTATGTATTGAAAAGATTTATCAAAATCCATTTGCTGACTAAAAGTAGAAGCCAATCCAACGAGACCTTTTGTGTTTTTAGGTTGTTTCTTAATAATAAATTTATACTGTCTTTGCGCTGCTGCAACATCCGCTACCGTTCTTTCAGGACGATTATTCAGCACGTTTGCATAAAGCATTCGGGCTTCCAAATTGTTGCTGTCCAGTCGAAAGGCCTTTGCAGCGTCGGGCATTGCAGCATCGTAATAATATTTGTCAACTAATCTACTTCCGTGCTGTAAAATCAATTCTACGCTATCTGGATAAAGCACTAATAAGCTGTCCAAATTTAACTTTTTTGGTTTCGCCGTAATAGTAGATTCCTCACACGATAAGAAAAACAATGGAAATAAGAAAATTAGGTATTTCATGTATATTTTATTAATAGCAAAACAAAGTTAATGGAATTTCGTGAGAAGAACTTATTCAGCAAATAGATGGTTGTCACCTTTCCTTAAAAATTTATACAATTTTGTCAATTATATGGCTCTATAAAAAGATAAAATCTGTAATTTTACTTTATGAAAAAATGTATGCTTGTTCTAGCGCTTTTCGCTTTTATTCTGCTTGAAAATCAACTAGTGGCACAAGGATGTTCTCAATGTAAAATGCTTGCAGAACAAGGCAGTGAATTAGATGAGGCGTCTTTCGGCAGCAGCATAAATACAGGAATTCTTTACTTAATGCTTATT
>CANJSS010000003.1 GCA_947476955.1 Flavobacteriales bacterium | reverse complement strand
TTTTCCTCCTTTAGTAATTCTCGATTTTTTGGGTCCTCCTCTAATTGCACAACTATAACTTCTTTTGCCAGTTGTATTTTTTCAATTTTTTCTCGTTCAATCTTACGCAATTGAACAGCCTTCTCAACAGGTGTAAGTTGCGCTGAAATTTCTATTTCTTTCGTTTTTTGACCGTAATCCGGATGCAATGCAATTTCGATTTTCTTTTTGTCTTCTTCCGTAATTTTATCCAACACTAGACCTTCCTCCTCTGCCACTATTGCTGCGTTTATTTGTGCTAATTTAGTGGATTGTTCCTTCTTTAATTCCGCCAAAGCTTGCAAGTTGGTTCGCGAAGTTATATTTAATGGATCTTTTCGGAGTTCTTGCATAACACTCAACTCTTCCTCTTCAATTTTTTTAATAAATGATTGTTCTAAATCTAACAGTTGCTTTTTATTTGACGTGGATGTTTCCAATTCAATGGTCGCAAGTTTATCCAAGTAAGAAGGATCTAATTTGGTGGAATAAACAACTTTTTGTTTAGCAATGGTTTCAGGAAGTATTTTTGTGGCCAATTTACTTTCGATCATCTGTTCCCGTTCTTCGGTAATTGATTCCGTTAGAAATTTTAGATCGCCAATTGCCGCTTTTTCTTTTAGTAAGGGCTCATTTTCAGGATTTTTGACCAATTGCTTTTCAATTTCTTTCAATTTTGTTTCTATAGCCGAAATTAAAGCTTGATCTTGTTTCTGTAATCGTGCCATTTTTTGCTCTGTTGAAAGCGAATTATCTGCCTCAATTGCGCTCTTATCCAATGTGTATTTTGGCAACAGAAGCTCCGCTAAACTATTAACTTCCGGCTCTTTACTTTCCAACTCCTGCGCAGTAATTTCCTTCTCTTTAGTTTCAATCTGCACACTTTTCTCTTGCAATTGTTTTTCCTCGGCATCTAATTTAGCTTCTTGATCACGTATTGCGAAATTCCATGTCAAAGGATTCTTTTTTTCCAGTTCCAAAAGCGTTTTTTGAACTTCCTCTGGATTTTTTTCTCCTATATATTTTTTTGAAATGAGCGTTTCTAATAATTGAATTCGCTGTGCTAAAATAGATTTCTGTTGGTTCAATTTTTCCAAGGTAGATGCTACTAACTTTTGCTCCTCTTCTATTAGTTTTAAAGCATCCTTTCTGGAACGTATATTTTGTTCAATTGAAGTAATTTCTTTTTGTTTTGCAGCAGAAAGATTCGTCTCTAAATAATTTATCTCCTTTTGCAAAGCAATTTGTTCCTCCTTGTAACGGTCGTTTTTTGAATCATACAAAAGGATGTCTTCCCCTAATTTTTGTGATTTTTTAATAAGATTTTCCACAAAATTCATAGAATTGTCATTTCTTAATTGCTGCAGAAGTTCTTTATTTTTAACAAGTTCAGCAATAGCCTCTGCTTCCTTTCCTGCATTTATAGCGGTCTCAAATTTCTCGCGAATGGCCGTTATTGTTTTAACATCGAGAACAAAAGGCGATTTAGAATACACTTGTCGCACAGAATCCTGCAATGGAATTGTTGCTAAGGCATCTGATTTTAACATTAATAATTCTTTTACGGAAGCTGGTAATTGCTGTAAAATTGACTTTTTTGCTAAAGTGCTCTCAGTTGTATTTAATCCATCTAATTTCTGCTGAATTTGTACTTCTATTTGTTCATATTTATCGTAATTTTCGACTAGAAAAAAATCTGATTTACGTTTTAATGTTAAAGCGAAATTTTGATTTTTACGAACCTGTTCTTCTATATTCTCAAGTAAATCCTGAACTTCCAATACGGATAAATTTCCGAACCCGAGACTAGTAAAATCACTAATGCTCTTTTTTGGAGCCTCGATCTTTTCGAGATTAAATTCAGAAACATTAACATTCAAATCCGAACGCATTTTAACGACTTCGGCAATAACAGCTTCCATATCCGTTACTTCTTCGTTGAATAGATTTACAATTCTAATAGTTTCTTTACCATTTTCAGAAGTATGCAGAATTTTCTGCTTCAAAGGTTTAAATTCAGTTTGAGTTGGAATAGTAACAAGCGATCGGAATTCTTGCTCCTTTCCTGCCAACTTCAGAACATATTCATAATTACCGCCTTTCGGTAAAGTTATCCTATATTTCGACTCGGAATCCGTTGTGTATTTTCCAATAACTGAATTGCTTTCTTGGGATAAAATTTCCAAATTCAATTGTTTCGGAGTAGCATCCACATCGGAAGAGAAAGCACCATTTACAACAACTAATTGCAAAGGAACACGATCAACTTTCACCTTGTACACGAATAATTTTCCAGCCTCACTTTGACGAGCTGAAGCAAAGTAAGCGTTTTGATTCAAAGAATCAACCACATAAAAAAGATCATCGTCTGGGGAAGAAACAGCAAAATCTAAATTCTCCGGCTTTCCGAAAGAGTTGGTTTGTGCATTATATTTCGAACGAAACACATCATATCCACCCATGGAATTGTGACCTTTGGAGGAGAAATATAAGTATTCTCCATCTGGGTGCAAGTATGGAAAATCTTCATCGTACGCAGTGTTGACTTGACCTTGAACTAGCTCAGGATTTCCCCAGGAACCATCCTGAGTTTTTCGTCGTAAATATATCTCTTTGCCATTTCCTGCATTTTCGCCATAGCTGGAATAGTAAATTACAGTTGGGTTTTTCGGAAAATGTATAAGTGGAACGTGCCCGTTTTTCTTGTCTATCTTAGTTTGGAATTCTGAGGTAACGATTATATTTCCACCAATATCTTGCAAATCATAAACCCGAAAAAACTTATCGTTGGCAATTTCTTTTTTTTCTAAAACAATAACATCAGAAACGGTTGTAAGCAAAAGTTCACCATTTTTACACATTTCGATAGCCCGCTCTGCTGCATACATATCGCTCTGCTTCGGGCGCTTTTGAATGTAAATAGAATAATATTTTTTCGCTTGGTTGAATTGGTAATCTAAATGATATGCTTTCCCGAGAAAATAATATGCTTCCAATGGAATTGTTGGCTCACTTACTGCGTAATTAAGGTATTTTATAGCAGATTGTTTATTATTTGAGTTGTAAAGCAAACACGTTCCATAGCGGAAATTGTAAAAATGATCACGCGGTTGCAGGGAAAGTAATCTCAAATACAATGGTGTAGCAGCCACATATTGCTCAGTATTGAACAATTTATCTGCTTGAGACTTGATTTCCTCTTCCGTCTGTGCATTAATTAGCAAAGGAAAAAGGATTAAAAAGAATAGCACTAATCTATTTTTTCGAACGAGCACGTCTGATTTTTCTTCCCTTAGTATATTTAAAAAAGTAGTACGATTATTTCTTAAAAAGGTTCATTTTATTCTCATTTCGTTGCAAAAGGCGTACAATATTTTTTCTATGCGCAAACAAAACTAAAATACTCAAAAAAGTGCTAAAACTCAATAACCAAATCGACTCTTCGCCGACAATAAATTTCAGAACGATAGGAAAACAAATAGCTGCTACTAGTGCACCAAGTGAAACGTATTGGGAAAGTATAAAAACCAACAAAAAAATCAAGATGCAAATTCCAGCTGCCAAAGGGGTCAAACCAATTATAACTCCAAGAGAAGTTGCTACTCCTTTTCCACCCTTAAATTGTGCAAAAACTGGAAAGACGTGGCCAATTACAGCTGAAATAGCCGCAAGAATCTGCACCTGAACCAAAGTGTCGTTCGGTTCCCCACAAAATCCATCCGGTAAAAAAAGAACTGGTAGAATTGTCGCAATTATTCCCTTCAAAATATCAATCGTCAAAACAATAATCCCGGGTTTTTTGCCTAGAACACGAAATGTATTTGTCGCACCAGCATTTTTACTCCCATGTTCTCTAACATCTATGGAGTATCTCGCCCTACCAAGCCAAAGCGCTGTTGGAATCGATCCTAATAAATAGGCTATTACCGAAAAGAGTATATAATTCATTTCTTTTATTCAAATAATCGCAAAAATTTGCTCAAATAAATTTGTTGTGTAGATACTTCGAATTTAAAATTCCTAGTTTTTCGCTTTTCTTCCTTCATTAAAGTAGCAGCTGTATTGAAATCTGCATCATCAGAAATTATGCGCATTTCACCATCTTTTTTGTCCAAAGAATAATCAAAATAATAACTATTCCCTCCAGGAATCTGCAGAAATAAGCCAAATTTATCGCCACCAGATTCGGAATAAATCTGTTGAAAAAAGGTGCTTATTGGAACATATTTCATTACTGGTTTATCAAACATATTAACGAGAACAGCAGTTTTTGTGCTAGAAATTATACCTTTTTCTTGCATCGACGGCTTGTCAAAAGAAACCAAACGCAAGCCACTTAAAACAAATGCAGACTCCAATTCCGATGGAATCTTTTTAATTTCTCCTTTTAGCGTGTAATCCGAAACCAGTTTATCTGCCGTTTTTTGATCCGTCCATTCTACCATTGCCTGCTCTAAAGTAGTTTTTTTGAAATCCATTTCTTTCAATCCTTCTACTGTATTTAGTCGCGTTGCGATTCCTTCCATCAATCCTTTATCCATCGCCATATCGATGCGCGCTGTGAGATTAAGACTAGTTTCACCGCTAGATTGATTATAATTGACAATTCCAACCGCGTCGATTTTAACATCGCCATAGTTCATTCCAAGATCTACGATTCCTTCGCCAATCATTGAACAACTCTGCGTATGGAGCGCTAAGAAATTTCCTTTTTCGGAACGGTTTACCAATTTCTCCTTCGAAGAAATTTGAAACTCCTTTGCTTGCTCATTGTATTGTAAAACACCACTTGCCGTAATTAATATAGGATCGTCTTTTTGAACGAGTTTAGATAAGAATGTTGGATATAGCTTTATACTATCCGTGATGCTTGAATTACGCCAGACTATCCCCGCAGATATGGATTCTCCAGCCAAATCTTTCATTTTAGATGAAACAGGAATTTGAATATTCTTTGGGTCAATAGGTGCAGTAAAACTCATCCAGTTTTTATCGAATTTCTGACATGAATGGTTAATTCTTGTTGCTCCATCAAAGAATAACATTGGATTTGACGCTGCAATTTGAACTTTTCCATAATAATCAAATTCTTTGCTCAATTTGAAGCCCTGATTATCCGAAATATCTCCTTTTGCTATTGTTTGGTAGGATGTATCCAAGGTAATTGTGTTCATCTTCAAATAAGTCAAATTACTATCCTTGTCATAATAGGGATAATCGCCATCTGCCTTGTAAGCTCTTCTTGCTGTAACTTCAACATTTGCACGAACAAAAGTATGGTATTTGGTGATGTAATTGGCAACAATTCGAGCATTTTTAAAAGGTTCCATCCTTGCTTTTTGGCGAATGGTTACTTTCATGCTATCCGGATAAATTCGAGCATCTGCAATTTGAAGAAATTCAACACTTTCACAGAAAATTGTGCGTTGCTTCAAGTCATATCTTGCTCGTAATGCACCAAATTGCAAGGAATCCTGTTTTGGATGTGACGAGAAGAAATTCGGTCCTGCTAGATCCATATCCGTTTGACCTGAAGTAGGTTTTTTATCTGATTTTTCTAAAACAACATCTGAATTATCCATTTGCCATGTAAACTTATCCATTAGACAATAATATTGATTTACGGGGAAATTTACGCGAGAAGTTCCTTGGTTTGAAACAAACTCTCCTTTTCTATCTTTAAACGAAATAGACGCTTTAACATTGTCGGCTTTAAAGGAAATTGGATCTTCTCCTACTTCTGCAAAAGTATTTTTAAGACTAAATCCTGCTGTATCTGCATTAATTTCCCAGCGTTTGAAGGAATAATTCGAAGATAATGTAGTTGCAGATTTAAATGTCATCAATCCGTTTCCGCGCAATCCCTGTGCTGTAACAATTGTTACCCCTCGCAGCCTTGATTCGCCTTTAAAAAAGCTTAAATCATGTTTCTGTGTGGACTGTGCTTTCAAGTAATTCTTCCTTGGAACATAGGTTATAAAAGCTTCTTCGGCTTCTACATCTGGAAATTCAATACCAGATTCTATTGGTCTATTTGTAAATTTTGCCAAACCAATTGTAGAATCGGGCAGAAAACTCAGCGCACTAGAAATAGAAGTTGAATGCACGAAATTTATTGTTCCAGCGCCTTGTAATCCATTATTAGAAAGCATTATCTTATTTTCGTATTTCGCACCTGTACCGTAAAAATCATATCCTCCTTTTGGTGCATTGGTAGAAAAACCAAAGGAATAATCAGCCATTATTTTCAGGTCTTGAGAAATTTTCGGAAAAATTCCTGCGGAAGTCAACTCGCCTTTCAATCTAAGCGACTTTTCGGTGAAATTATCTAAACTATCGCGCGTAAACGGTTCTACAGTATAATAAAATCGAGTGCTATCGTATGCTCCTTTATAAATATTCTTCGCGTTATAGTATACCATTGACTGATGCGAAACGACCAATTTCGGGAAAGAAGTTATAGCTTGATTTTTTCCAGAACGGTTGCTTGGATCGTCCACTAAAATTTGACCTTTCACTCCTATTAAGCTGCTTGCCATCGGAATTGCTTTTTTGCCATCTTCCACCTTAAATGGTCGAACGCGTAGAATGGATTCTTTGGATTCTAAAATGGTAAAGGAATTTTCCTTGTAATTGTAATTCGCAGCTAAGGTGTTAATTTCCAATTTTCCTGCATTGATCCACCCACTAAATTCAAAATTTCGATTTTCCTTAATTTTAACACGATTAGACGCAGGAAAAACAAGTGTGTTTTGAGTGTTTGAGATAACAATTCTATCTACTGCATTCAAATCAATCTCTAGGGTTAATAGATCCATTTTTCCAAAATACGTCATTATTCGGCGTTCTTCTGAAAGTTTTTTAAACGCTTCTTTCATGCGCTGTAGATTTGGATCTGCTTGAATTTCTTCATCTGAAAATCCAACTAGTTCTTTTGGCCGCAAATCGGAAATGAAACTCAAATTATCATAGTCTTTTTTTCCAGCTTTAAACGCAACGAAATTTTCTAGTTTTGGATTTATGGTTACTATTTTTCCTTCAGTATCGTAGTTAATAAATCCATTATTTGAAAGCTCTAATAACATTGGAATGGCCTGTTGAGTAGTTTTCCCCAATGCGGTTGCTGCTTTCCCTTCGTTAATAATATATTCGTCATATTTATAGCAATATTTGGATATCGCCACAAGTGGATGAATAGTTTCTAATCCTTGTAAGCGGTCATATAATTGCTCATCAAAGTAACTCTTTGAGTCGAAACGCGCGTATCGTTGTTCTTGTGAAATACCAAAATCGTAGGTGAAATAAAGTGCAGATTCGTCGAGTTTCCAGGTGATTTTAGCGACATAAATATCCGTTTGGTGATAGGAATCCTGAAATGGTGCTTGTCCACCACCTTTCCCTGTCCGCGTAAATTCAATGGATTTTTTCTTCAGGTCATAATTGAAATATAAACCCGAATGCGAAATGGAATCTCCTGTTTTTAAATAAATTGCACTTCCCGAATTATCGCAATATATTGAAAGTGGAGTGATAAATATTTCCTGTGCACTTGCTTTGATGAAAATCTGTTTGTCCTTGTAAATAAATACTTTAGCAGGATTTTTTGGTGCACCCATTCCAACAAAATTGCTACCTTTCATCGTAAATCCACCTTCGTAATCTACATTTTCTTTAATTGATTTTATCGTCAAACGTTTCTCATACGAAAGAAATTGTGGATACACCTTATCCTCTTCTCTATTGATTATAAATGCGCGATCTGTTAGATAACCAATAATGGGTTTATTGAAATATTTGGTGGTTAAGGCAACTGTATCAGCGATAAGATTGGAAGTTTTACAGGAAACATCGTAGTTTTTTAATTCTGCAAATGTTTCATTTTTAGGCAAACCAACCTTTTCCCACGTAATTACTCCTCCTGCACCAAACCATTTTTTAAGCACTGGATCATACGTTCCATTCGTTTTAGAAATCACCAAGCTATCTATATTTGGTTGGTCTTTTTTCGTTTGAGAATTACGATTTTCAATTCTACAAATTAAGTTCCCATTGCTGCATTTAATAAACGGCTTATCTGTAAATTCAAAGGAATAGTCTCCATTTTCGTAAAACCATTTAAAATTTGGTGTTTCAGCAATTTTACGCTCTAAAAAAAATCCAGCTGAAAGGTCAATAAAATCTTCAAATTTCTTAATATTCTTGGCATCCAATAATTTATCTACTGAATTGTGCCACGCTGTATAACTCTTTTCCGATTGTTTTCCCTTTACCAAAGATGCAATGCTGAAAACATATTGGTACATCTCTGGAAATGGCTGTATTCTTTTCGTAACCATCAAGTTACAGGTTTCAACCATTTTAGTGAAATATGTATCAGGGAAATCAGTCGATTCAAGCAATAATTTAGGGAATTCTTTTTTTGCAAAATCTTGGTAATCTCCTTTGCCAAAATCCGATAGAGATTTTTGAAATTCTTTGATAAATTTCTCTCTATTTGGGGAGTAAGTTTGCCCGAATGAAAAACCGGAAATAAATAATATACATGCCATTAAAAAGCGATTTATTCCCTTCTTCATATCCATTAATTTTTCGTTAATTCAATAGCTGCCCAATTGTCTTTCTGCAAGTTACGGTATTTCGTAAAGCCAATATTCTCTGCAAAAGCTGAAATTTCGTCTACATCTGTAGTGAAAAATCCACTTAAAACTAGGGTTCCTTTTACATCCAACATTTCGTAATACGCTTGCATATGGGCTTTCAATACATTTTTATTGATATTCGCTAGGATTAGTCCAAAATTCATGCCTTTCAAAATATCCACATCACCGCAAATCGCTTCAATTCTAGTGCAATTATTCCGATCACTATTTTCACGGGTATTTTCAATTGACCAATCTTCTATATCCACTGCAACAATCTTTTTTGCATGTAATTTCTCTGCAATAATTGCCAAAACGCCCGTTCCAGTTCCCATATCTAAAACCTGAGCTGGAATTTCCTTCAATTCGAACAAAGCTTTCGACATCATCCAAGTTGTTTGGTGGTGGCCAGTTCCAAATGACATTTTTGGGAGAATTTCCACCAACATTCCTGTACGATTAGTTTTATCGTGAAAAGGTGCTAAAATTGTAAGGTACTCCTCTACTTCAACCGGCTGAAAATCTGCCTCCCAAACGGCATTCCAATTTTGTTGTGGAATAATTTTAACGTGCGATTCTATTGTAACCAAAGGATTTATTGCACATATTGAAGTATTTTCGAACGGTTGATTTTGGTCAACCAATCCAACTTGCGCATAAGCCATCAAACCGTTTTCTGTATCCACGAAACTTTCGTATCCGGCATCCGCCAATTCAACCATAAATATTTCTGTCCACGGATTTTTAGGTTCCACGATTAGTGTTAATTCGATATAATCCATCAGAACGATTGTGCAATTTTAATAAATGATTCTGCTTGTAAAGAAGCCCCACCAATCAATCCTCCATCCACATTTGGACTAGAAAATAGCTCTTGAGCGTTTGAAACATTGCAACTTCCACCATATATAATCGAACAATTTTGAGCTATAGTTTCGGTATATTTTTCAGTAATCCAATTGCGAATGGAGCGGTGCATTTCTTCCGCTTGCGCCACTGTAGCAGTTTTCCCAGTTCCTATTGCCCAGACAGGTTCGTATGCAACAATGCAATTTTGCATGTTTTCTGGCAAAATATGAAATAAACTTTCTTCCAATTGCCTTTTTACGTAAACCAATTCCGTTCCTGCTTCTCGAATTTCCAAGGGTTCTCCGCAGCAAAAAACTGGAGTTATTTTATGTGCAATGGCTGAATCTACCTTTTGTTTTAAAAAATCAGCCTGTTCACCGAAAATTGCTCGACGTTCGCTATGGCCAATTAATACGTGTGTTGCACCACAATCTTTTAATTGGGAAATGGATATCTCGCCTGTAAAAGCACCATTCTCGGCAGGATAAAAATTCTGAGCTCCAACCGGAATAGCTATTTCAGCAAGCGATTTAAGGTAAATACTTGAAGGAAAAAGCAGCACTTGTACACCTTCAATTTCTGAAGCTGCTTCTTTTATTTTTCTACCTAAATCTATCGCTTCTGCTAAAAGCAAATTCATTTTCCAATTTCCTGCAACTATTTTATTTCTCATTTTGTTTGTAACACATTTTTATTCAACCATTCAAAGGATGGCGTTGAACGGTGAGGATATTTTCCAGCAACTTTGCCCTTTTTCACTACTAGTAAAGAAGGATTTGATCTTGCAATTGCTTTTAATTCGGTTTCATCGTTCAAGAATACCGGAACATTGAAATTATTTTTTTTGCGGAAAGAATTGATTTCTTCACGACTAGCATTCGTAATTAGCACAAAAGGAATTTCATTTTTCTTACATGCAGTATAAATAGATTTGTATCGCTCGATTTTACTCCAATTTCCTTTCATTAAATTTTTAGCGCTTAACACCAGAATTCTATCCGTTTTAACAATATAATCACGGATACTAATATCTGTTATTGCGGGATTATTCATCTCGAAAGTATCTAAAATTTTGTATTCTAGCGGATTAAAATTGTCTTCAGAATATTCCTCTAATGAAACTTCCATTTTAGAATTGTATTTCAAATCCAAAATCTTCAATCCTTTTATTTTTGTCGCTTTTAACAATTCTTGTACAACCGCTAAATTTGATTCGGCCAATGTAATGTCTGTTAACGCTAAAAATGGGTTGAATTGCTCCGTTATCGATGGTATTCGAGTAGCGACAACTTCCTTTTGCGTCATTTCCAAATATTTCCAATCGGATTTTTCCCAAATTTTAGAAGCGAGATATTCCTTGGAAGTAGATAGATATTCTTTTTTCTCTCCCGTTTTAGTGTTTTTATACACTAAAACACTTTCGTATTCCCCAACGACACCATCTTTCATTTTTTCAATTAGATTTGTTCCTTCAGCATATGGTCTATAATCTTTCATTGGCTCATACAAAAGAACGTATGCAATCATTATACTTGAAATGAGGGTAACAAAAAATGAACTTCCAATATAATTACCGAAAATAAATCCGCCTGATTTTAAAACCCATAAGGAACCAATTAAAGAAATTGCCGCAAAAATAATTGGGAAATACCATCCAAAAACCCATGAGAAAAAGGTAACAACTAAAAGGGAAGCAATTAAAAACTGTGTGTTTTGTTTTCTCGTATTTGGTTCAATTATCCATTGAGCAATAAAAATCCAGATCACTAAATACAGTAAAACGAAATCTTTCCAAAGGGATTCAGAAGGCGTTAATGACCGACCAACGGAACCTTTCATCGCATCGCCAAAACAGCCACAATCATCCACACACTGGGGTTGTTTCATTTCCTCCAAAACCAAAACCGAAGCAGATTTTGAAATGATTTTTATTGCTTTATCCGTTTTTGCCTGATCGATTTTCATCTGTGCAATCGGGTCCGACATGGAATAGGTATCTCTGTCAACAAACTTTTTTGTATTGTCGCAACTCGCTGTATGCCAAGTTAAAAATGTGAAAAAAACCATCATAATAACAAGCAAGTAAGATACCAGTTTCACTTTCCCTCCAAGAATTACCAAAACGCCTAATACAATTTCTACAATGCAGATTAGCACGGAAAGAACTAAAGCATATTGAATTAAAAATTCCAAAGAAAAACCTGGTGCACCAAAGAATTCCTTTATGCGATATGCCAAAGCGCCGTCCTCAAAATATTCCTCTAATTTATAAGAAAAGCCAATTGGATCGTTTGCCTTTACCAATCCCGAAACAATAAACAAACCGCCAACCAATAAACGGGAAACATTAGCCATCATTAAGCGGCCTGAAAAAATAAACAAAGCAGCCGAACTAATGGCAATTGCGATATAGCCAATAAAATTAAATAATAAGTAATTTTCCTCAAAAGAGGCGTGAGATCCGATGGTTATCATCGCCAAACCAGAAAGATTTATCAACACGAATAAGCTATTGAATAGCATAGACTTTCCTTCTACTGTTGCTTTTTGTTTCATAAAATTTGTATTAGAGTTATTTCCTTATTTTAGTTTCTGTCGTTAAATGTATCAGCGCAAAAACGGCATAATTTAACATATCAAAGTAATTTGCATCGATCCCTTCGCTGATTAGGGTTTCCCCATTATTGTCTTCTATTTGTTTGACTCTCAGTATTTTCATTAATATTAAATCTGTTAATGAACTAACCCGCATTTCTCGCCAAGCTTCACCGTAATCGTGGTTTTTTTTTGCCATTAATTCAAAAGCCTCCATAGCATAGGAATCGTATAATGACATTGCACGTTCCTGGGACAATTCCATATCGGTTAATTCTTTCTCTCGGAGTTGTATAATTGCCATTATACAGTAGTTTACAATTGCCACAAATTCATCTGCTATTCCTTCTCCAACCTTGTTAATTCCGGTTTCTTGAATCGTCCGAATACGCTGAGCTTTGATGAATAATTGATCCGTAAGGGAGCTTGGACGCAAAATTCTCCAAGCGGTTCCGTAATCTTTTGTTTTGCTCAAGAAGATATCTCGGCAAATAGTGATTACATTTGAATATTCTATATTTGTTTGATTCATTTATTTAACAATGGGCTTTTCAAGGGTTGAAGATACACATTTTCCAAAAATTAGGCAAATCCGTATAGCGGATAAATTGATTGACCTCTCCATTCCCAAAATTATGGGCATTGTAAATACTACACCTGATTCTTTTTACGACAAGAGCAGAAAAACAACAGAAAAGGAGCTTTTAAATACTGTTAATCAGCTAATTGAGGATGGTGCGGACTTCATTGATATTGGGGGTTATTCTACGCGTCCAAATGCAGATTTCGTAACCGAAAAAGAGGAAATTAAACGAATTTTAGAACCAATAAAAAGTATAAAAAAACATTTTCCATCCATTTCCCTATCGCTCGACACATTCCGCGGAAATGTAGCTGCTGCAGGCATTGAGCATGGAATAGATCTAATCAACGATATCAGTGGTTTTCAATTTGACCCAACTTTAATAGATATAGTTGCACAAAATAAAGTTGCATATATTTTGATGCACTCCGGGAAATCAGTGGAGCAAATGCATAATAGCATGGAAAATGAAGCGCTATTTAAAGAAATGATTTATTATTTTTCGGAAAAAATACGCTATCTTTTGGACAAAGGAATAACGGATGTTGCGATAGATCCTGGTTTTGGCTTTGGAAAAACAGTAGCGCAAAATTATTCCCTGCTTAGTGACTTAGACATGTTTCATATTCTCGAAAAACCAATTTTAGTCGGAATTTCAAGAAAATCGATGATTTATAAAAAATTGGAAATTACCGCGGATGAATCCTTGAATGGCACGACTATTTTAAATACACTTGCACTACTTAAAGGAGCTTCAATTCTGCGCGTGCACGATGTAAAAGAAGCAAAGCAAATCGTTCAACTTCTCACTTAGTTTATTCTTTTTTCAGAAAAAATTCAGAATAAGACGTCAAGAAAAAATTCTGCCCTCCTTTTGTTCGATGAACTTTCCTCCTTGAATTCCCCCTGTATGAATCAACAAAATTTTAGAATTCGTTGTATTCGTTTTTATTACCCAATCATGCAAAGCAAAAAATACCTTGCCAGTATAAATTGGATCTAAAGGCACGTTGGTGATTTTAAAAATCATTTCCATAAAATCCAATAACTCCGGCGTATATTTCCCATAGCCTCCAAAATGATATTCCGATAAAACATCCGTTCTTTCAAGAATTTCAGCTACCATGTCAGCGTCTATTCCGCTGTATTTAAAAAGCGCGTTCATTTCAGCTAAAGCGTCAAATCCTTTCAGAACTGGAACAACATGCAGCTGGCAACTTTCTTTCAGACCAAGCGCTATTCCGGCACTCGTTGTTGTTGTCCCTTGTGCAACAAAAATATGGTCAAAATCGTTGGAAGTTTCCTGTAAAATTTCCTGACAACCAATCATGCCATAATAATTACTTCCTCCTTCGGGAACAATCTGGTAATTGGGAAATTCAAAATTTAGCTCTTCATAATATGATTTTTCATTCCGTAGATGGTATTCTTCTCGAGAAATAAATTTCAGTTTCATTCCTAATTCCGTACATTTTTTTAAGAGGTTATTGGAATCTTGATGTAACTCATCTCCGCGAACAATTCCTAGTGAATGCAATCCGACAACATTACAAGCTGAAGCCGTTGCGAGTAAATGGTTGGAAAAAGCACCCCCAAAAGTTAGTACCCCTGTTTTTTTTTGCTGTTGTGTATGGGCAATATTGTATTTTAATTTGCGCCATTTGTTTCCGGAAACAAATTCATCAATTAGATCGTCTCTCTTTATGAACAATTGAATATTCTGCTTGTTGAATTGGGGTAAAAACAATTCTTGAACGATGGACTTTTTTGTGTCAAACATATTTAGCGCGTTACTTTAGAATTATATAAATTTGCAGAATGAATAACGAAATGTCCGGATTCCAGAAAACAAACACCTTGACGGAGGAGGAATACTACCTCAGTAAAGAGGGATTTATTATTTTCACGGAAGCTTACCATTTAAAAAGAGGTTACTGCTGCAAAAGCGGTTGCAAACATTGTCCATTTGGATACGATAAAAAAACAGGAACAATTAAAAAACATCAATAAATTCCTTTTTCTGGATATTTTCCTTTGTATTCCGAAAGTATATTTTTTATATACTCAATATCCTTATTCACATCTTCCGTAGGGTAATAAATACTATGAAAACCACCTATTTTTCTTTCAAAATCCATGTAACAGATTAAAATTGGTACGTTTGCTTTACGCGCAATATAGTAAAACCCTTTTTTCCAGTTTGGATTGTAGCTGCGCGTCCCTTCTGGCGTAAAAACAAGAAACATTTCCTCCTTTTCCTCAAATAATTTAACAGCCATGTCGGTGATATTATTGTTCTTTTTTCTGTCGACTGGAATTCCACCCAAAGCTTTTAATATCCAACCAAGTGGCGGAAAAAACAAGTCTTTTTTAATCAATATGCGCGGCTTGATTCCGTACAAAATAAATGGCATTCTTCCAATTATAAAATCCCAGTTAGAAGTATGTGGACCAACAACGATTACGCATTTTTTTATTCCTTCCGGCGCTTTTTCGTCGACTTTCCAACCAATTAACTTCAATATTAAGCGAACAATAAATTTCATTTCAATTTTATAGTAATATAAGGAAGTATAATCGTTTGATTTTAAAATTAATAAAATCCTATTTTTACAAACGATTGTTTAAAAAAAACACTTCAATTTCAGCGGTAAAGTTAGCCATTAAACAAATACTTTTACTTTTGTTGTATGCAAAATAAAAAAGCACTTTTTTCTCTTCTCTCTCTTGCTTCGATACTCGCAATTGTTTGGGTTTTTTGGATGATTTCGGAATCACTTTTAAAAGAAAAATCTTGTGAGAATTCCAATTACATCCCAAAAGATGCAACTTTTACCTTTGTGATTAATGGTCAAGAAATAGCAGAAAAAGCACTTTTTTCATTGCTTGTAGAAGCAAAAGACGAGGAACTTTTGAGTTTAATCCAAACAACGATTTTGGAGAAATCGAAAGTGGAAGGAGAAATGAAAAATTATGGTATCGACTATTTGTCCGATATTGTTTTCTTCGAAATGCCGTATAAAAAAACTATCGTTAGTGGTGTTTTAGTAAATCTCTCGAACGGAACTCTCTTTCGGAAAAACATGGCGAAAAGCAAAAATTCTTTTGCTGTGAAAAAGGATGTTGGTTTGGTTATTTTTCCTAGTAAAAATGGTGATCTACCAAATAATTTAAGCAAATTCGCAGCTCAAATTCTTACTGAAACGCTGCCGAAATCAAATCTTCGGCAGAAAAATGGCGACAGAAAATTAATCGAAACTAGCACTTTTGGAAGTGTATTCGGTATGCATTCTTTTTTCAATAAGTCGAAGATAGAAATTGACATTCAAAACGCAAGTTTATCCTTTTCAGGCATTCTTACGAAGGATGAAAAAGCGAATATTCCTCTAAAAACAGTTGGAACAATCGTGAAACCATCTGGATTTCATATTTCTACCTCTCTCGTTCCTAACCTATTTTCGGATACCTTGAATTTCTTTTTAAATCAATTTAACACCTCATTCCCCCTGATTTCTGAAGTTTCACTTAATTATTATGGAACGAAAATAGTAAACCATTCCTCCGGATTTTATGTACTTCCGCAAATGGAAATGCTCGTTACTTGCTCAAGTAAAGTTGAAATAGAAAAAATCCTTGAAAATACGGAACTTCAATCCTATCTCGGATATAAATTGGTTGGTAATTCTATGCGATTCCTGTCTGAGAAACTTTATTTCAAGCAAATTTCAGCGAATTCGTTTTATATCGGTCGGTCGGAAAATCCTGCATTCGAAAAAGGCAATACCACCTATTATTTTAATTTGAATGGCAGTTTAAAACCTCTTATTTCTATTGAGGGCGGTGGAATGATGTTAGCCTTCTTGGAGATGCTTCCAATCTTTCGTGCGAGTAAAAATTTAGCGGAACACACCGAATTTGTGCAGATGAAACTTTCTAAAAAGGGAAATAAAATTGCAAATTTAGAGGGTGAGATGCGTTTCAAAAAAACGTATTATCCGATGACAGAACTTACGCGTTTTCTACTTATTGGACAGTTGTTGGATTAATTTCCTGAAATAAGTTGGAGCATAAAGCATTCGGGATCCATACCAAGAAAAGAATTCACCATCCACAATCAAAACTTGTGCATCCGGAAATAACGCTTGCATTTCAGCAACGTGTTTTGCTTTGAACGGAAATGGTTCTGAACTTAAAAAAACAAAATCTGGCGTTAGTGAATCTTCCGAATTATAAATAGGATAACGTGCTTGCTTGCATGCATTTTCGAATGAACACGCTTCCAATAGAGCATCGATAAACGTATTTTTTCCTGCAACAAAATAGGGTTCTTGCCAAATAAAATAGAGCACACTTTTGGGCGTTCCAATTTTAGGTAATTGTTCAAATTCCGAACTAATTTTTCCTACTATTTCCTTGGATTTTTCAACTTTCCCAACCAACGTACCAAGCTGAAGAATCATGTCGTATGCATCTTCCAAGGTTAAGATATCGCTCATCCAAACCGGAGCTATTTCTTGTAAAGCGGTATAATCCGATTCGGTATTTTCCTCTTTGTTTCCAATAATTAAATCCGGTTGCAAGGAACGAATTGCTTCCACATTCAGTTTTTTTGTTCCTCCTACCCTCTTTTTAGATTGAAACCATTTGTCAGGATGGATGCAGAATTTTGTTATCCCCACAACTTCCTCCTCCAATCCAAGATCGTACAATAATTCTGTTTGAGAAGGCACTAACGAAACAATCCGACATGGAATATTTTCCAGTCGGATTGTTTGATTCATTTGATCTATAAAGATCTTTTCCATTAGGACATTGCTGAAATAATATCGTATCGTGTCACAATTTGGTGTTCACCGTTTGGCATTTCCACCAAAACGGCAGGTGTATTTTTATTGATTAATTTGCAAACATCTTCCAAATGCGTATTGGATGTGACGATCGGGAATGCTTCATTCATGATCGAAGAAATTGCAGCATCTTTCAGTTCCGTATTCTCCACAAGCAATTTATATACTTGGCTATCGTCAATCGAACCGACGAATTTACCATCTTTCATCACTGGAATTTGAGAAATTCCAAATTTGCGCATTTTTGCAATCGCATGGGAAACCAATTCTTCTGCAAAAACAGTAACCAAAGGTGTATTTTCATGCTTTGCAACTAATTCTCCTGCTGTTTTGAAATCTTCCTCCAAAAATCCTCTTTCGCGCATCCATTCGTCGTTGAAAATTTTCCCAACATATCGGCTACCGTGATCGTGGAATAAAACGACTACAACATCGTTTTCCGTTAATTCATCTTTCAATTGCAACAATCCTTTAATTGCTGAACCAGCTGAATTACCAACAAAAATCCCTTCTTCTCGTGCAATTTTTCGCGTGTATACCGCTGCATCCTTGTCCGTAACTTTCTCGAATCGATCGATGATATCAAAATCAACATTCGCAGGAAGAATATCTTCTCCAATTCCTTCCGTTATGTATGGATAAATTTCATTTTCGTCGAAGATTCCTGTTTCCTTGTATTTTTTGAATACAGAACCGTAGGTATCAATTCCCCAGATTTTAATATTCGGATTTTTTTCTTTTAGGTATTTCCCAACGCCTGAAATCGTTCCTCCTGTTCCAACTCCAACTACAAAATGGGTGATTTTTCCTTCTGTTTGTTCCCAAATTTCCGGTCCAGTTGATTCATAATGTGCAATTCTATTGGATAAATTATCGTATTGGTTTACGTACCATGAATTTGGTGTTTCAGAAGCCAAACGTCGCGACACAGAATAATACGAACGTGGATCTGTAGGTTCAACAGCAGTTGGACAAACAACAACTTCCGCACCAACTGCGCGCAGAATATCCATTTTTTCCTTGGATTGTTTGTCGTTTAAAACGCAAATTAATTTGTATCCTTTTATGATTGCAACCAAGGCCAATCCCATTCCTGTGTTACCGGAAGTTCCCTCGATAATTGTTCCGCCGGGATGGATTAAACCTGCTTTTTCAGCATCTTCAATCATTTTTACCGCCATTCTATCTTTTACAGAATTCCCGGGATTTGTAGTTTCAACTTTCGCTAAAACTGTTGCTTTAACTCCCTTGGTAACTTTATTCAATCGAACCATTGGCGTATTTCCAATCGTTTCTAATATATTATTGTAGATTTTCATCGCGTTTTTTTTGGCAAAGATACTATATTGATTTGTATTCAAACATGGAGATGTAGCTTACCTTGAAATGTTTTTAAATAATTTCAAAAAGTTCTAAATAAAAATGACTTTAGGTGAAAAACTAATGAATTCAAGCAGTCATATATCCATTAAAAAATAGGTGATTTTCAACTATTACTATGCTCCAAAATAATTTAATGCACGAATAATTTCAGCATTTCAGTAGCTGAATCAATTGCCGCATATTCCACAAAATACACACCTTTTTTCCACTGTAGTGTTTCAATCTCCGTTCCATTCAAAACATCACCCGACCATACCAATTGTCCTAAAACACTATGAATATTTATATGGACTGGTTCTATAAATTCCGATTTTATAGTAATTTTTCCGTTGGATGGATTTGGATAAACGCTAAAATCAGAATTCAAAACTGCGGTAATTTCAGGAATTGACACGATACTTTCCACACTATCTTGGTTCACAATAGGAAAATCGTCGTTTGGTCCTATTTTTATTACATAAACGCTGCTTCCACCGAGCCCATCCAAGGTTAAATAGCCAGTTGCGATTGCTCCACCATCGCTCGTTGAAATAATTTGGCAATTTCTATCTTCTTGCAGAAATGCCACATCCACATTTAAATTATTCCAAACAAGATTATCATAATACCGCGTAATCGCAACATCTACACTTCCAGCAGTAGAAAACCCATCTTGCCGATTGCGGACAACGTAAACTTTACCATCCGTGCCATATTTTGTAACCTGCTCGTAGAAAATATTTCCGGTGAAATGATCCGCAAATTCTTCCAAAAAGTCGCCTTCCATGGTAGTTGTTAAACGGTATTCATCCAAATCCCCAAAGCTTGGATGCACATGTTTCCCGATAGAATAGAGATTTCCACCGCGAATAAAAAAATCATTCAGCCCATAATTCCCATGTTTCCCATATTGTTTAGTCCAATAAATAGTTCCATTGCTGTGAAATTTCAGAATCACCCCCTTTGTGAGCAAGGAGTCAGCATTATAGATTTCACCTACCGCATAAAAGGTAGTGTCATTAAATTGCTTTATGGAAGAAATTCTATCTTCGCCAGTAGAGCCAAAATTCCGCGTCCAAAGTGTATCGCCGTTTTGATCTGTTTTTACAATGTAAAAATTTAGGTTATTGTTCGGTGTTGCGGTAGTTTCACCAACCATATAAATAGTAGAATCTGTAGTAAAAATTGCATCATTTACTTTATCCCACCCGTCGTGTGGGTAGTGTTTTTCCAATAATTGATTTCCAGAAGCATCATATTTCCATAAATAATTCGTGAAAAATCCCGAAACAGGCGAAACAGAATACCCTGCGACATAGAAAATACTATCGTTCCAATTCAACACGCGACGACCCCAATCTCCTTCAACTCCTCCGAAGTTCTTTGACCATTGAAATTCACCCAAACTGTTCAATTTCATGAGATAAACTTGCGATGGCGCATCACCAAAACTACTGGAACTTCCTGTCAGCATGTAGGAACTATCTGCAAGTTGCACGATTCCCTGACCATAATCATAGCCATTATCGGTGAAGATTTTAAAAAATTTGATTTGTCCGAAGCTCAAAGAACCGTTCAGACAAATTCCAAGTAGAAGATAGTAATACAGTTTCATAGCTTAACTCTTAAACGTGTGATTATCGATTGACCTTTTCCGTTTGGTGAAACCATTCCGACAAGATCTTCCGTTGCGATTCCAAAAGACCAACTGGAAAATTTAATTTGAGAATACAATCCGACTCGGAAATTCGTATAACCACCATACGATGCGTGAGCTCCAAAATCCAACCAAGGTAAAGCTTTAATTTGCGCACCAGCGTATAACAATGGCGTGTATGCAATCGACGGATAAACTCTCAATCCAAAAAAACTTTGAATACGCGCCGGATTCATCTCATCGATAATTTTTCCAACTTGAAAATACCCAGGTAAAAACCGCATTTTTTTAATCGAAGTGGAATCAATTCCCAATGAATCCAAGACAGAAATATTTCTATCTAAAATACTGGATTCTCCATACAACTGCTTGAATTCAAAACCAGTATATGCAATATTTGTATCGGCAGAATAGCGGGTTATTGGTGTGTTTAAATACGTCACGCCGAGATTTTTTGCCGTAAATTGGATAAAAGAAACTTTGTCTGCTCGGAAAATTACCGGAATTTTAAAATCTAAATCCACACCAATCCCATAGCCTTTAAAAAAATTGCTACCAGATGCCGTTTCGATTGTTCCATCTAGTCCGAGATTCACTGAATCACCATCCAAAGATTGAAATAATTGTCCTGAGCGAATTTGACCTTCTGAAAAATTGGAAATGGAATAAAAATTCAATGCTACGTTCGATTTTGTTTTTTTGTCGATTATACCAAATCCAACCTTCTGAAAAGAAATGGCCGAAAATCTAGTTCCAGAAAAATCAATATTTTCGCCCAGATAGGATTCATTTCCATAAAATGCCAAACCAAAAAGATCCTTGGCATAGATTAAAGAAAGGTAATTATAGTAGCCTCCTTTAACGAGGAATCCCAGATTTTGTTTTTTGAAAAGGTTTACTGAATAATTCCTGTATTCCATTTCACCAGTGACATCTGCCCCAACTCTATTAATTCCATTGTGACTATTGTTGGATCTATCTTTTATTTCATTCGTAATTGCGCCGCCATACAAGAATTTTTTGGTTAAATCGTTGTGTAAGGACGTTGCACCATAATCGGCCAAACCCTGCATAAAAAACTCCTGCGAATAGGTGGAAGTATCGTATTGAATCGGCAAAAGTTGCTGTCCAAAAGCTCCTAAAAAACAACCAAAAAAAACGACGATTAAACTATTTCTCATTATAGGATTGTTTTAAGATTAAACTTCGTTTTCAGTTTAACTGCCAAAAAAGCACCGACCGGAATATTTACTTGCTGGTTGGAAATGCCACTCGCATCTGGGGTGTTGAAATGTGTTTCCACGATTACTTTTTTGATTAACTCTAAATTAGCCAAGATCGGTTCGGTTAAAACAAAATCAACCTCCGAATTTTTCTTTAATTTCCCATCATTTGGATCGATACTTCCCATCAAGGAAGATACAATTTCATTTGTTCCAGAAATAGTATATAAAACCTCTGAATTTTGATTCAATAAAATCAATTTTACAGCACTAGAAATCGGAAACGCATTGGATGCATTCAAAATGATTTTACCAGATTCCACATGCGATTTATTCAAGTCTTGAGAAACATCGAAGTCAAACGTGTCTCTTAAAGTAAGCCCATCCGCGCCAATAGCTAATGGAAGTTGTGCTTTTAATTTTACTTTTAATCTACTATTCGGAAAAATCTCATTCCACCCACCCGATATATTACCCCAAGGATTCAGTTCAATTTTATACCCCAATGTATGCGTTTTACCAAGGTTTTCCAAGTAGGATTCAACGGAGCTATTTGCACTTGTAAATTCGATAACTTCCAAGGAATTGATAGTGTTAGACCACGATCCTGTTGCCGCATTCAAATAGATTGGAGCGCCAATTTGAGCATTGGAAAGTTGTACTGTATTGCCTGAATTATTGGTGTTTTCAACTTTTGTAATGGTAGCTTTCGCTGTAACTTTCATGCCATTTGAAATTTCAAACTGCAAAGCCATGGAAGGAAGATCAACCGCTCCAGCTGTAACTGAATTAAGCAGCTCAATAGTGTAATCGGAAGTATCTGAAACGGTAACGTTACCAAAATAGCCGCGTGCATAATCGATTTTAATCTTATTGAAATCCGCTTGAACCTTAAATATTTGGTTACTCAAAAGTAAAATTGAAGGTCCGTTTGGATCTGTTTTTATATTTAATCGCGATTGAAGAACATTGTACTCGCCTCCCGAAACACCCGTTAAGTCTAAATCGTAACCAGAAATATCCAAAACTGCTGTTTCGGTTCCCGGATTTGAACTAGTACCTGCTGGCGCTTCATAATTTTGTTGAAAAACAACGCCATTTTTGGTAACTCCCGGTAATTCAATCGTAAATAATGTTTTCGTAGCAATAGGATTGAACACTTTCATATTTATCGTTCCTTGGCTAACGCGGATTTTTTTTAATTGAATTTCATTCAAATCGATTGTATGTTCTTTAATTTCATTGACAACATTAAATCCCGGCGGAACACTTAGAGTGGCTACGACGCTATTAAATGTGTGAACAATGGAAGTGTCTGGAATTTGAATAACATCTTCAATTCCAAGATCCAAAATAGTTCGAGACAAATCAACTTGGTAAAATGTTCCTGTTCCTTCACTTAATGTAGAATCGTTAACACTGTTTTGTAATGAAAGCGTGTCGTTCACTAGCGGTAAAACCCAATCAGAATTCCAATTGGTTTTCTCTTTTCTACAGGAATAAAGTGCGAAGCAAGATATTAGCAGAATAAAATAAGTCTTTTTCAATGTAGTACATTTATTTTCTAACATAATATTGGATTAAACTCTTTCTAATAGCGTAGCATAGCCTTGTCCCACACCTATGCACATTGTTACTAAAGCGTAGCGTTTTTGTGTTCTTTGCAATTCTAATGAAGCAGAAAGTAAAATTCGCGCTCCTGACATTCCAAGTGGATGTCCGAGTGCAATTCCGCCTCCATTTGGATTAATGCGTGGATCATTGTCAGCAATCCCCATTTTTCGGGTACATGCTAAAACTTGTGCAGCAAATGCTTCATTGATTTCAATAATATCCATTTGAGCCAAAGTTAAACCTGCGCGTTGCAATACTTTTTCTGCTGCGAAAACAGGACCAATCCCCATAATTCTTGGTTCTACCCCTGCAACTGCAGCACCAATAATACGTGCCAGTGGTTTTAGTCCATTTGTTAAAACCGCATTTTCTGAAGCAATTAATAATGCTGCAGCGCCATCGTTTAATCCGGAAGCATTTCCAGCGGTAACTGTTCCATTTTTTCTAAACGCTGCGCGCAATCCTGCTAAACTTTCCAAACTTGTTTCCGGTCGACAAAATTCATCCGTATCAAATCGCAAAGCTTCTTTTTTTCGTTGCGGAATATATATTGGGGTAATTTCTAAAGCCAAGCGACCGGAAGCAGCTGCTCTCGCTGCTTTCTGTTGCGACCAAAAAGAAAATTGGTCTTGTGCTTCGCGCTCAATTCCATATAAATCGACTAAATTTTCAGCAGTTTCGCCCATGCCGTCAACGCCATAAAGCTCTTCCATTTTTGGATTGATAAATCGCCATCCAAAAGAGGAATCAAACATTTGTGCATCTCGACCAAAAGCCGCTGATGTTTTTGAAATCACCCAAGGACCGCGTGTCATATTCTCAATCCCGCCAGATATATAAATATCGCCAGCGCCATCTTTAATTGCACGAGCAGCATTTATTGTTGCCGCCATTCCAGAAGCACAAAGTCGGTTAACCGTTTCTCCACCAGATTGAAAAGGCAATCCAGCTAATAAACCAGACATTCTTGCGACGTTTCGATTATCATCTCCGGATTGATTTGCACAACCCATCAGAACATCTTCAATTAGCATCGGATCCAAATTTGGATTTTTTTCCATCAAGGCCTTTATTACATGTGCACCAAGATCATCCGCTCTAACAGGTGATAATGATCCTCCAAAACTCCCTATTGCCGTTCGAATTCCATCAACAATAAATACTTCTTTAGACATACTTTTTTTTTGATTCCATAAAGGTAACAATTTTAGTATTGTCTAGATTCGAGCTACCCGAAATTTAAATGTTATTGAAAATAAATAAATAGAATTAAACTAAAATAATTAGTTTTTAAATATAACAAATTGAATACCTAAAAGGTAACATTCATCATCATTTTACTAAAAATAACGCGTTATTTTTAGTAAATATACTTTACTTATGGATAAAAATAATACAGTATTTAAACTCAAATTTCTAGGTGGCGTCGAAACCGTAACAGGATCAAAAATACTAATAGAAATTGCAAAAAACAGATACCTCATCGATTGCGGACTCTTTCAAGGATTAAAGGAGTTGAGAAAATTAAATTGGGAACCATTTCCGATTGAAGCGCATTCCATCGATGACGTGATTCTTACGCACGGACACTTAGACCACTGCGGATATATTCCTCTTTTAGTTAAAAAAGGTTTTAAAGGAAAGATTCACTGTACGAATCCGACTAAGGAATTGACGGAAATAATTTTATTGGACAGCGCAAAGATTCAGGAAGAAGATGCGGAACGTGCAAACCGGCACCAATACACAAAACATAAAAAAGCCGAACCGCTTTACACCGTTGCAGATGTTATAAATGCAATGAAGCTTTTTGAGACACATGATTTGCAGGAATGGGTTATTCTAGGTGCAAATTCTAAATTTCAATTTTTAAACAGCGGTCATATTTTGGGATCTGCATTCATTGATTTTCGAATTAGAGAAACAAAACTAATTTTTAGCGGCGATATCGGTCGAACAAAGCCTATGTTGTTATATCCGCCAAAACAAATAAAAGAAGCGGATTATATCATTTTAGAATCCACATATGGGGATAGAGTGCATGCTGTTGCGGATGTAAAAGCGGAATTATTAAAAGTGATTGATGAAACCTATGCACGTAAAGGAATTTTAATGATTCCATCTTTTGCCGTCGAAAGAACACAGGAATTAATCTACATACTTCACCAGTTGAAAAAAGAGGATAAATTACCCAAGATGCAGATTTATCTAGATTCTCCAATGGGAATTAATTCCACAAATGTTTATATAAAATATACCGAATGGCAAAATCTTTCAAAGTATGACTTATGTAATATGTACAATGATGTTATCTTTATCAATGAATATGAACATTCAAGAGAGATTGTTGCGGATAAACAATCTAAAATTGTTATTGCTGGAAGCGGTATGATGGAGGGCGGAAGAATACTACATTATTTGAACAACCACGTGGAGAATGAAAAAAACACTCTTCTTTTTGTTGGGTTTCAAGGAGAAGGAACGAGAGGCCGAGCGATTCTCGAAGGAAGTAAAGAGATAAAGTTTTTTGGCGAATACCGCAAAGTAAAATGCCATATTAACGCTATTTCTGCACTTTCAGCACATGGAGATCAATTGGAAATGGTTGATTGGCTATCGCATTTCACCAAAACACCCAAAGAGATTTTCATCAACCACGGTGAGCATCACCAAGCAGATGCGCTGCGTGTAAAAATAAACTATGTGCTTGGCTGGGAATCAAAAATACCAAAAATGAACACTGAATATATTTTACCTTATTAGAAAATGAATACATTCCGCCCAATAGAAAAGAAAGACATTGAATTCTTTCGTGAATTTATGCCAGATCGCTGCTATACAGACCAAGAAAATTTCGAGAAATATGGACATGATGAAACGGAAGACTTGGTTTACTTTCCTGAAATCGTTCTGAAACCAGAAACACCTGAAGAAGTTTCCAAAATTTTGGCCTATTGCAATGCAAATCTCATTCCTGTTACGCCTTCTGGTGCGCGAACAGGTTTAAGTGGAGGTTCATTGCCAGTGCATAAAGGAATCGCTCTTTCTATGGAAAAATTCAATCGGATTTTACATATTGATGAAAATAATCACCAAGTTACAACAGAACCAGCAGTGATAACAGAAGTATTACAAAATACCTTGAAAGAAAAAGGTTTATTCTACCCGCCTGATCCAGCAAGTAAAGGAAGCTGTTTTATTGGTGGAAATATATCGGAAAATTCTGGTGGTCCAAAGGCCGTGAAATATGGCGTAACCAAAGATTATGTTTTGAATCTGGAAATTGTTTTACCAACGGGAGAAATAATATGGACTGGAGCAAATGTTTTAAAAAATGCAACCGGTTATAATTTAACGCAGCTCATTGTTGGCTCAGAAGGAACTTTGGCAGTAATTACAAAAATTGTTTTACGCTTAATTCCTCATCCTACGAAAGATCTTTTGCTTCTCGTTCCGTTTTTTGATGCCGAAAAGGCTTGCGAAGCTGTTGCTGCAATTTTTCAGGCTGGAATTACGCCTAGTGGTATGGAATTTATGGAACGTGACGCATTACTATATACCCAGGAATTTACAGGTGATTTTTCTATTGAAGTAAAAGAAAATCACGCTGCACATTTATTAATTGAGGTGGACGGTTTCGATTCTGATATTCTTATGGGAGAATGTGAAAAAATAATCTCCGTATTGGAAAGCTTTGAAACGGACGAAATATTATTTGCGGAAAGCGAAGCACAAAAAAACAGTTTGTGGTCACTGCGCAGAAAAGCTGGTGAAGCTGTTAAATCGCAATCCATTTATAAAGAGGAGGATACGGTTGTTCCGCGGTTTGAATTACCAAAACTATTACACCATGTAAAAGCTATTGGAAAAAAATATAATTTACATTCTGTTTGCTATGGCCATGCTGGAGATGGAAATTTGCATGTCAACATTTTGAAAGGAGATCTTAGCGACATAGAATGGGAGATTGAATTACCGAAAGCAATTCGAGAAATCTTCACGGAAGTTGTGAATTTGGGAGGAACACTTTCCGGCGAACACGGAATTGGTTTGGTGCAAAAAGACTATATGGATATTGCTTTTCCGGAGGTAAGTTTACAGCTAATGCGCAACATTAAAAACGTATTTGATCCAAATGGAATTTTAAATCCAGGTAAAATAATGAATTAAAGGGAAATTAATATTTAATTTAATTCCGCTGCAAATAGAAATTTATTCGGAGAAACTAAATTCGTTTTTACGGCATACATTACAATTCCGGCAGTATTTTTAACACCTAATTTTGCCATAATATTTTTTCTATGCGTGTTGATTGTGTGGTTGCTCAAAAAGAGGTATTCCGCAATTTGCGCATTGGTCATTCCTTCTGCAATCAACACAATAATTTCATTTTCACGCTCCGAAACAATTACCGCTTCACACGAAAAGGATTCGAAATCTATGTCGTTTACATCAATGGAAGCGCGCTGAATAGTTTCTAATATCTGTCCACAAAAAAACTTATTCCCTTTCCCTGTTTCTTCAACGGCGCTTATGATTTCAGATAATTCACAGTCTTTTTTAACGTAACTTTTCACACCCGATCGCAAGGCATTAACTAAGGTTTGTGCAGATTGATCTGGCGTAATTGCTAAAAATTTAGCCGCCGGCTGAAACGATAAAATCTTTGGAATAACATCGATATCAAAACCTTGTGAAGTATAATCTATTAAAATAACCGCTGCACCAAAATTCTTGACAATCTGAATTAATTCTTCCTTATTTCTGGCCTCACCAACGATTTTAAAAGCATTTTGTGAGCTAAGAATGGTTCTCATTCCTACCCGCACTAAATCATTACTATCTGCTAAAATAATGTGCACCTTATTTAGAATTGTTTTAAACAAAATTACTAATTTTGTTTAATTTTAAGGGGTAATTCTTGGAATATTTTTAAAACAATCAAACGTAGAACGGTTGAAAAAACATTTTATCTATTTCTTTGCCTAGTGGATTGAACTTAAAAAAAAATTCGTTCACTTATTTCGAAAAAAAGTCCGAAAAAGAATCCCCGGACTTATAATTTATCTTTTTTTATGTATTAACGTGTAAATAGCATTTCTCTAAATTTCGGCAATGGCCATAATTCGTCATCTACCAATAGTTCCAATTTATCTGCATGGTAACGTATTTCTTCAAAGTGAACTTTTACCAAATCGCAATACGCTATTGCCTTTTCTTCTGCATGTAGAAATTTATTTGCTGCTTTACGTGCAGTCAACATCAAGTCTGCAGTAGATTTCATGCTATTAAAATGCGCCGAAATCCTTTGAATTAGCTCGATTTGCGCTTTTGCAGCTTCATTTCCTACTTTTTCTCCTAAAACGGCTAACAAACCTTGTACATTTTTCAGTAATTTATTTTGGTAATCCACTACAGCCGGAATAATCATGGATTGAACAACATCGCCAATAATTCTTGCTTCTATTTGAATTTTCAAGGTATAATTATCAAATTCAATTTCCTGTCTTGCTTCCAGTTCGCGCGGCGTCAATATTTTCATATCGTCGAATAAATGGATTACTTTTTTATCGCTCCAAATCTTCAATGCACGCGGAGTATCTTTTAAATTCTTAAGACCTCTTTTCTCTGCTTCTTTCACCCACTCGTCTCCGTATCCATTTCCTTCGAAACGAATTTTCTTGGATTCCTTAATCAACTTTTGCAGTTCTTTCAATATTGCTTCATCTTTTGCTTCGCCTTTATCAATTCGAACATCGACTGATTTTTTGAATGCTATTAATTGGTTTGCCATAATTGTATTCAAAACAATCATTGCAGACCCACAATTTGCAGTTGAACCAACTGCACGGAATTCAAATTTATTCCCAGTAAAAGCAAATGGAGACGTTCTATTTCTATCCGTATTATCTAATAAAATTTGTGGGATTTTTCCAATATTCAATTTCAACTCTGTCTTTTCCTCCGGTGTCATTCTGCCCGCTTTCACATTTTGTTCAATCTCATCCAATAAGCCAGACAACTGAGAACCAATAAATGCGGAAATAATTGCAGGCGGAGCTTCATTTGCTCCCAATCGGTGATCGTTTCCTGCAGATGCGATGCACGCGCGTAAAATATCCGCATGGTCGTGAATTGCCTTGATAGTATTCACAAAAAACGTGAGAAATTGTAGATTCGATTTTGGATTTTTTCCTGGAGCTAATAAATTGACGCCTGTATTTGTTGCCAATGACCAATTGTTGTGTTTTCCAGAACCATTTACACCAGCGAATGGTTTTTCATGCAATAAAACACGGAAATTGTGCTTTCTAGCCGTTTTTTCCATTATGTCCATTAACAATAAATTGTGGTCATTTGCCAGATTACATTCCTCAAACATCGGAGCACATTCAAATTGATTTGGAGCAACTTCATTGTGACGCGTTGTAACAGGAATTCCAAGTAGAATGGATTCTGTTTCAAACTCACGCATAAATGCTGCAACTCGATCTGGAATTGAACCAAAATAATGATCCTCCAATTGCTGACCTTTAGCCGCAGCATGTCCAAACAATGCCCTTCCTGTCATCATAAGATCCGGACGCGCATTGAACAACGATTGGTCAATTAAAAAATATTCTTGTTCCCAACCTAAAGTTGCATTTACCTTCGTTACATTTTTATCAAAATACTGACAAACTTCCGTTGCAGCCTGATCTACCGCATTTAATGCTTTTAGCAAAGGCATTTTATAATCCAAAGATTCACCAGTATACGAAATGAAAATAGTTGGAATACAAAGTGTTTTTCCAATTACAAATGCTGGAGAAGAAGGATCCCAAGCAGTATAGCCTCTTGCTTCAAAAGTATTTCGAATTCCACCATTTGGAAAAGAAGATGCATCTGGTTCTTGTTGAACTAATAAATCACCATCAAAACGTTCAATTGCTCTTCCTGGACCAACTGGTTTGAAAAATGCATCGTGCTTTTCTGCTGTTGATCCGGTCAATGGTTGAAACCAATGGGTATAATGCGTAGCACCTTTTGTCAAAGCCCAATCTTTCATTGCAGAAGCAACTTGATCGGCCATTTTACGTTCCAAACGCGTTCCATTTTGAATAGATTCCTGCATTGATTTGAATGCGTCGGAAGGAAGGTATTCCCGCATCACCTCCATGTGAAATACGTTTTTACCAAACAATTCAGAAACTCTTCCATTGAATTCAATGTGCTTTGGGGTTCTATTTAAAACATCTTGATACGCTTGTTGCCTTTTTGTTGCCATGGGAAATTTTTTTTTACAAATTTAGCTTAAATTTTAGGGGGTAAATGAAAAAAATATTACTTTTTTATCAACACACCCCTATTAATTTCACTTAAAAAAATTTATTTATGTAAAATATCGGAAATTGATTGTTTTTTTTGAAAGATTTGGCTTAGAAAAAGTACAAACGAAAAAAGGGCATCCTAGAACGCCCTTTTCACCGGTGTAATAATACAAAACAATTACTTGTCTCGTTTCTTTGCCGATTCAACTCCCATCTCTTGCTATACGCTATACAGCGAAACAATTTCATCTTGGTTTCACCAAAAAAGACTAAAGCAGTATCTTTTGTATTACTTTGAACTGGTATACTTAAGTTAAAGTAAAAAAAGTCAAACGTTTTTTAAAATGGTTTCTATGAATGATTGTAAAACTTAATTGACTATCCTACAAAATTAAGTAGAAACACTTTTTTTGAAGAATAAAATACCAATTCATTCTGAAAAACTAATCCTTCTGAAAAATTTCTATCCTCAATTTAAATGAAAAAAGGAAGACAATTGCTTATCTTCCTTTAAACTAAACCTAAACGAATCTACTACTATAACCATTAAACTAAAATAAAGATAAGGCGCATTTTCAGCTGTAACAATTACTTTCAATGAATATAAAAAAGTCTTCAGCGAATGTTCAAACTCTTTCAATGAGCTGCGCTTTAAAGATTGAATTTCGCTTTATCCAGAATTTTAGGCGTGTAAAGCGAAAAATCAAAATCTTTTTATTTGTCGAAATGAAAAAAGGAAGACATTATGTCTTCCTTTAAACTAAACCTAAACGAATCTACTACTATAACCATTAAACTGAAGCTAAGTTACCCCCCGAATACGTTAATAACAATTTGTTTCAACCAAAAATGATTATTTTTCTATGAGTGAATAATTTCTATCAATTAAAGGAAAATATTACTTAGAAATTTTGGGTTGATGAAGATTTTAATTAAATGTATTATACAGTTCAAAATTGCTAGAATGAAAAAAAGGAAGTTACTTGCATAACTTCCTTTTAATTACTCAGCCGGAATAACTACTAGGTAGCCGCCCACATCCAAACTTTGTATGTTTAATTTCCCAAATATTGTTTTCAACTGAAATCACTTTCTATTTTACTTGCAACTTTGAAAAAATCAAACTCTTAAACTAAACCTAAAACGAATCTACTATAACCATTAAACTAGAACCTAAGTTAATCCTTGTTTTTAATGCGAGAAGTAGGATTCAATGAAACGATAAACTTCTTCAACGAAGGAGCTTACATTTTCTGTTAGTTTTTTTTGAATTAACTAAAATAGTGACTGCTGGGATGAAAAACAGGAATGAAATAAGATCTAAAAGGAAAAAAAAAGAATTCAAGTATTAGTTATCCGCTAAGTCAAAAATGAGTTCATTACAATTTTCTTCTGAAAAATACTGGTTGGCAATTTCTAGCAATTCGCTTGCTTCAAGTTTGTCAATTCCTTGGTAGATTTCTTGAATCGTGTCAATTTGATTGAACAACAGCAAACTTTTTCCCAATCCTAACATCAAACCAGAATTGCTATCCATTCCAAGTGCAAGATGTCCTTTTAATTGTTCCTTCGCTCGGTTCAACTGCAAAACGCCCAATTTCTTAGTTCTAAGAAGTTTCAGTTCTTTGTATATCAATGCTATCGATTTATCAATATACTTTGGGTCTGTCCCCAAGTATACACTCCAAAATCCTGTATCAACATAAGGCGTATAATTTGCTTCCACATTATAGGAATAGCCATATTTCTCCCGAATGGAAAGTGTTAAGCGGGAATTTAATGCTGGTCCGCCGAGAATATTGGTCAATAAAGTCATTCCGCGGCGGGATTCTTCTTTGTAATTTGGTGCAATTCCACCAACAATTGCATGTACTTGGTAATTTGCTTCTTTGGTTCGAATTTTAAACCGTTTGTTGAGCTCAAATTTCTCAGTAGTTTCGCTGTTTTTTCCTAATATACAATGTTTAAAATCCTCTTCTAATATTTTTTCCAAGCGGTTTCTTCCAATTTCCCCAACAAATGAAATTACCATATTTTCAGTAGTAAAAAATCGCTTTACGTACTCTTGCAGATTGGAACGGGCAAATCCTTGAACCCGATTCTTCGTTCCTAAAATATTATTACCTAGGGAATGGCCCTTAAACAAATGTTCTTCAAAATCGTCGAATATTTTATCACTTGGGCTATCGAGATAGGAATTTATTTCATCCAGAATAATTTCTTTTTCCTTTTGAATTTCTTTCATTGGAAAATTTGAATTCAAGGTTATATCCGCTAATAATTCCGAAGCTCTGCGAATATGTTCTTTCGTAAACGAAGCATAAACGCACATTTCCTCTTTTGCAGTGTAGGCATTCAATTCACCACCAACGGAATCCAAACGGGATAAAATATGAAAAGCTTTTCGTTTTTTTGTTCCCTTAAAAATACAATGCTCTAAAAAATGTGCTAATCCATCTTCTGCTTTTCGTTCAAATCTAGAACCTGCAAGAACTGTAATTCCCAAATGCGCTACTTGGGACGGCGTATGCAAATACACGACACGAATGCCATTGGAAAGTGTGAAAATTTCGGGTTTAATTTCGTACATCTATCAAGGATTCTTTCTATAAATTTTCCAATCGTTTTCTTCCAATTCGTATACAATTCTATCGTGTAAACGGGATGGTCTGCCCTGCCAGAATTCAACCATTGTAGGTTTCAATTCAAATCCACCCCAATGTGGTGGACGCGGCACTTCAGTTGGGAATTTTTCTGCATACATTTCCAATCGTTGCTCCAATTCTAATCGATCATTTAATTGATCGGACTGATGAGAAGCCCAAGCACCAATTTTACTTCCGCGCGGACGCGAAGAAAAATAAGCATCACTCACCTCTTCAGAAACTTTTGAACAATGACCGTCAATTCGAACTTGACGTTGCAATCCAGGCCAGAAAAACAGCATAGAAGCCCTTGAGTTTGCAGCAAGATCTTTTCCCTTGTGGCTTTGGTAATTGGTATAAAAGATGAATTTTTCAGCCAATAATTCCTTTAAATATAAAATTCTAGAACTTGGTTGGTTTTTATAATCAACCGTTGCCAAAACAAAGGCATTGGGTTCTAATTGTGCGGTTTTGATTGCTTCAGAATACCAGGAATTGAATAGTTCAAATGGGGCTTGACCAAAAAATCCTTCCAGACTTCCTTGATCGAATTCCTTATGGTCGTTTCGCATTTGCTCTATAAAATCTTCCATCTAAGTTTAATCCTCTTCTGTGAATTCATCTTCCAACTCGCTGTCTTCCAACGTATCATCTAATTCAATTTCTTCGTCGAAATTGTCGTCTATATCCGTACCGGGAGCTGAAAAAACTTTCCCTTTAGTTGCTGATTCAGTGCTTTCAACATCTGTTGCTTTTTCAATCGGACGTCTTTCAATTTCTCGATCTAAATTTTCCGTGTACGGAAAAATCTCTACAATTGGAGAAATAATTATCGATGGAATTTGGTAATCCACCATTAATGTTGCTAAACTTTCTTTGATTCTATCAAAAGCATCTTTCACAGAATGTGCTGAAACCAGAAAGTTTTGAGCTACTTTTTTAGCTTTTTCATCTTCAGCGGCCTCACTATCGTATGTGATTTTAACTTTATACCAAACGTCCGCATCATCATAGGCAAAAATATCGTGAATCTCTGTTCTTGTGATACCGACAACATTAAATTCTCCCCGAATAATACTTCCTAATTCTTCGTAAATACGTGCTTCCGCATCTGTGAAAGTCATCGCTGCTAATAAATAAGGTTCTGAAACACGCTTAAATGTTCCATTGTCCAATTGCTTCGTATATTTTACTTTTACTGTAAACCAGTTATTCATAGTGTTGATTTTTGAAAATTTTCTACTCCACACAAAGATACTTATGTATTTTAATTGAGAAAGAACGAAATTCTAAAATGTGAACAAATTATTCATTGGTAGTTCAAACTGCACAAACGGAAATCCCCCAAACCTAGCCTTTGCTTTGAATTTAACAATCAAATGCCTAAGATTTTCGATTCTTGATTAATAACTCTAATTTTGCTCTTAAGAATAATGGAAACAGAAAAGAATTAAATGGAAGAAATCCAGTCAACGCGTATAAATAAGTATTTAAGTGAAGTAGGATATTGCTCGCGCAGGGCGGCTGACAAATTAATTGAAGAAGGACGCATAACTTTAAACGGCATAATTCCAGAGATGGGAACGAAAATTCTTCCAACAGACGAAGTGCGAGTGGATGGGAAATTAATTTCATCGCCCCCCAGTAAACCTGTTTACATTGCATTTAATAAACCTATTGGAATTGTTTGCACAACCGATACAAATGTTGAAAAAGATAATATTATTGATTACATCAACTATCCAAAAAGAATTTTCCCGATTGGCAGATTGGATAAAGCTAGCGAAGGGTTGATTTTTCTGACGAACGATGGCGATATCGTTAATAAAATTTTGCGCGCACGCAACAACCATGAAAAAGAATATTTGGTAACCGTCGACCATGAGATTACCAAAGAATTTATTCATAGAATGGCGGACGGAATTCCAATTTTGGAAACGGTAACGCGGGAATGTTATGTGGAACAAATCAGTAAATACACGTTTAAAATAATTTTAACACAAGGATTGAACCGCCAAATCAGAAGAATGTGCGAGTATTTGGATTATACTGTTTTAAAGCTTAAACGTATTCGAATCATGACTATTAAACTCGATTTACCTGTTGGGCATTGGCGGGAATTGAAGGAGGAAGAAATGGAAGCAATCCATCAACTTATCGTTACTTCTTCAAAAACGCACTGCGACGATTCGGAAGAATAAGGAATGTAAAAATCTGCTGTTGCTTAAAAATCAATCCCGATCTGGTGTCGAATTATCCAAGTCACCTAAGTGAAAAAATACTTCGTTTAAATATGCCTTCAAAAAAAGATCACCCGAAAGAAAAGACAAGATTACATCCGCGAAACAAACACCGTGAGCGGTATGATTTTTCACTTTTGATTGAAGCGTGTCCAGAATTGGCGCATTTTGTCAGTTTGAATCGATTCGGAGACGTTTCGATTGATTTCTTTGATCCAAATGCTGTAAAAATGCTCAACAAAGCACTTTTACAGTGCTATTACAGCATCGAAAACTGGACAATTCCCACGGATTATTTATGTCCGCCAATTCCAGGAAGAGCAGATTATTTGCATTACATCGCGGACTTATTGTGTGCGAAAAATTTTGGGAAAATTCCAGTTGGAAAAGATATTTCCGTCTTGGATATTGGAATTGGAGCAAATGGTGTTTATCCATTCATTGGAACAAACGTTTATAACTGGTCATTTGTCGGTTCAGATATTGATCCAATTGCAATGGAATCCGTTCGAGGAATCCTTAAATCCAACCCACACTTAATCGATAGTATCGAACTGCGTTTTCAGGAAAATCCAAGTAATATTTTTCGTGGGATAATTCAAACAAAAGAGCTCTTTGATTTAACCATCTGCAACCCCCCATTTCATGCATCTCAGCAAATTGCAGCAGCAGGAACCCGAAGGAAAATTACAAATTTGACTGGTAAAAAAATGGACGTTCCAACGCTTAATTTTGGCGGACAACAAAACGAACTTTGGTGCGACGGCGGCGAAATAGCTTTTGTAAGTAATATTGGTAGGCAAAGTAAAGAATTCGCTAACGCCTGTTTTTGGTTTTCCACCTTACTTTCCAAAGAGTCGAATGTTAAAGCTTTACATTCAATTTTAGTGCGTTTGGGAGCAACAGAAATAAAAGTCATTCCAATGGGACAAGGTACAAAGTCGAGTAGAATTGTGGCTTGGACATTTTTAACTGCTGAAGCACAAAGAGACTGGGTAAAAAACAGGTGGCGAAAAGGAAATTAAACTATATTGAAATTAGATAAAAAATATGGTGATCTTACTGCCTAGTGAGTTTTCCTTCTTTCCAATCCTGAATCAATTTAGCCCAAGAATAAGGATTTAACAAGTTGTTTACTGGTAATTGTCCGTTTGTGTACAATTTCGTGTAACGCTGATTAGAAGCATATCCATAAGCTAGAGAAGCATCATTTTCTAATCGGGCAGCAACAAAAGCAAGATTTTCGCCTGAAAGTTCTCTTTGAGCGCGACGAATAGCATCTTCATAAGGTTTCATTTCAACAAATGCACGCGCAAAATCTTCGCGAGAAGGCCATGGATAAACGGTGATTTCTGGCAAATTCAGAGTGTCTTTTTGTAGAATGTGAATAATTGAATAGCGCCGTTCTTTTAGAGTGTCTGGAACAATAAAAGTGGATGTTTTATAACTAAACGATGAAAACAACAAGGTGTCGCCTGGATATACCACAAAGGAAAAAAAACCGTAATAATCTGCAATTACGCCTCTGCGTTGCGTTTTGTCATAAACAGTCGTGTAAGGCATTGGAGTAAGTTCTTCCTCCGAAACAACAACACCAGATAATTGAACCAAACGAGAAGAATCAATCGCAGAAATAGTTTGCTTTTGGGCAAAAAGTTTCCCACTTAAAAGAACTAAAAATAAAAAACCACAACTAAAAATACTTTTCATATACTCTAATGTTAAGCAAGGTTAATCTTTTATAGCGAAGCAGCAAAAACATTTTGAATAAATTAACAAATTAGCAGTAATAAAAACAAAAGTTATAAAATACCCGCGAAAACATAGTAATTTACTAATTATTCTCGCAATATAATGTTACTTTTGCAAGAATTTATTTAAAAAATAGGTTCACATGTCACTTACAAACATCACCCAAATAAAAGAAGGCTTAACTTTTGATGATGTACTTCTTGTTCCGGGATATTCGGAAGTATTGCCAAAAGATGTGCAGTTAAAAAGTCGACTTACGCGAAATATCGAAGTTAATACGCCTATTATGTCTGCAGCAATGGACACTGTTACAGAAGCAAAATTGGCAATTGCAATTGCACAACAAGGCGGAATTGGTGTGATTCACAAAAATATGACAATTTCAGAACAAGCATTAGAAGTTCGTAAAGTAAAGCGTTCTGAAAGTGGAATGATTCTGGATCCTGTTACTCTTTCTGAAAATGGACTTGTAAAAGATGCGCTGCAATTAATGAAGGAAAATGGTATTGGTGGAATCCCGGTTATCGATGAAAATCGATTGCTAATGGGTATTGTTACGAACAGAGATTTGCGTTTTGAGAAAAATATGAATCGTCCAATTCGCGAGGTAATGACAACGGAAAATGTTATTACAACAATAGATGGGACGGATCTTTCTAAAGCGGAGGATATTCTTCAGCAGAAAAAAATTGAAAAATTACCGGTTGTGGATGCACAAAATAAATTAATCGGTTTGATTACCTACCGCGATATTATCAAGGTTAAAATGCATCCAAATTCGTGTAAAGATTCCTATGGCCGTTTGCGCGTTGCAGCTGCTGTTGGTGTAACTTTGGATACGCTAGAGCGCGTAAATGCGCTGGTAGAAGCTGGTGTGGATGCAATTGTAATCGATACTGCGCATGGCCATACAAAAGGCGTCGTGGAAAAATTGAAGGAGGTGAAATCAAAGTTTCCTAATTTGGATGTTATTGTTGGAAATATTGCTACCGCCGAAGCAGCGAAATATTTAGCAGACGCCGGAGCAGATGCCGTTAAAGTTGGAATTGGCCCTGGATCGATTTGCACAACACGCATTATTGCGGGCGTTGGAGTTCCGCAGCTTACAGCGATAAACGATGTGGCACTAGCGCTAGAAGGAACTGGTGTTCCAATAATTGCAGATGGTGGAATTCGTTACACTGGAGATATTGTAAAGGCAATTGCCGCCGGAGCAGATACAGTAATGGTTGGTTCTATGTTTGCTGGTGTTGAAGAATCGCCTGGAGAAACGATAATTTACGAGGGAAGAAAATTCAAATCTTACCGCGGGATGGGTTCGTTGGAGGCAATGCAAAAAGGATCCAAAGACCGCTATTTTCAAGATACGGAAGATGATGTAAAAAAATTAGTTCCAGAAGGAATTTCCGGGCGTGTTCCATACAAAGGCAACCTAATAGAAGTAATGTATCAAATAATGGGTGGATTACGCGCTGGAATGGGCTACTGCGGTTCGGCAACAATTGCAACTTTAAAAGGAGCAACATTTGTGCGTATTACTTCCGCTGGAGTTCGAGAATCGCACCCACATGATGTTACAATTACACGCGAAGCTCCAAATTACAGCATTAAATAATCGTTAAAATATTTATATTTATCCCTGAATAAAATAATTTTAAAACTTAAAATAAAATTACCCTTATGAAAAAGCAGTTATTAGTTGTTTTTGGAATTCTATTCGTTTTTGGAATTAAAGCGCAACAAGATCCAATTTTAATGGAAATTGACGGAAAACCAGTTACAAAATCTGAGTTTTTACAAATTTATCTTAAAAATAATCCAACACCAAAGTACGATAAAGCTGCATTGGATGAGTACATGGAGCTTTTCAAGAAATTCAAATTGAAAGTTGCCGAAGCGGAGGCGCTAAAATACGATACAATTCCTAAATTGAAAAAAGAACTTGAAGGATACCAAAAACAATTGGCACTTCCTTATCTTGTTGATGCAGCGAAAAATGAAGCATTGGTTAAAGAGGCATACGACCGCACCAAATCTGAAGTTCGCGCTTCACATATTCTTGTTCGTTTAGAGCAAAATGCTACTCCTGCAGATACGCTTGCTGCCTATAACAGAATAATGGGCTTGAAAAAACGTGTTGAAAATGGAGAATCTTTTGCGTCTGTTGCCAAATCGAAAAATGGATCTGATGACCCATCTGCCATAAATAATGGTGGTGATTTAGGTTATTTCAATGCTTTTCAAATGGTTTACCCTTTTGAAGATAAAGCCTATACAACTGCAATTGGCGAAGTTTCTGAACCTTTTAAAACCCGTTTTGGTTACCATATTGTAAAAGTTACAGACAAACGTCCAGCTCGTGGAACCATTAAAGTTGCTCATATTATGGTTGCTGTTCCAAAAAGTGGAACAGAAGAAGATGCAAAAAATGCAGAAAAGAAAATCAACGAAATTTATGCAAAATTACAAGCTGGAGAAAAGTTTGAAAATCTTGCAAAAGACTTTTCGGACGATCCGAGTTCTAACCAGAAAGCAGGAGAATTACCTATGTTTGGAACTGGAACAACTACTAGAATGGTTCCTGCATTTGAAGATGCAGCATTTGGACTGAAAACAAACGGAGAATATAGTACACCAGTGAAAACAGATTACGGCTACCATATTATCAAACGTTTGGAATGGAAAGATGTGAAACCATTTGAGGAACTTAAAAAAGAACTGCAAGGAAAAGTGAATAAAGACGAACGTTCCAAAAAAACGCAGGATTCATTTGTTCAAAAAGTAAAAAATAATTACCACTATAAAAATACTGCAGACAAAGGATTGGTTTGGTTTGAACAAAATCTCGATACAACCTATTTTGAAGGAAAATGGAAGGCTGAAAGTTTAAAATCAAACAAAACATTATTTGTGCTAGACGGTAAAAATTTCGGGCAAAAAGAATTTGCAGTATACTTAGAAAAAAACTTCCGTGCTGCTCGAAAAGACAAAACCCAGCAAGTTGTTAGATCGCAATATGCTAATTGGGAAAAAGAAGCAATTTTAGCCTACGAAGAAACTAAATTAGCATCCAAATACCCAGAATTCAAAGCGCTGACTACAGAATACCACGATGGAATTTTATTGTATGAAATAATGACAGATAAAGTTTGGAATAAAGCAATGAAGGACACTGTGGGATTAAAAAATTACTTTGAACAAAACCGCGCGAAATATGTCTGGGGCAAACGTGCAGATGCACTAGTATACGAATGTACTACTCAAAAAATTGCGGATCAAGTGGCAAAGATGATTCTGGTAGATACTATCAATTCCAAACATGTATTGGATGTAATTAATAAAGATAGTGAACTAAATCTGCGCGTTCGAACCAATAAATTTGATATAGAACAAACTGCCTTTTTAAAAGATCAAAAAATAACGAAAGGCGTTAACAAATCCTATGAATTTGAAGGCAAATTTATCGTTCTGAAAGTAAATGAAATTATCGAACCAACAACAAAAGTTTTCACGGAAGCAAAAGGCGCTGTGACTTCGGATTACCAAAATTATCTGGAAATGGTTTGGTTGCAAGAATTGAATAAAAAACATACCGTTAAAATTTACGAATCCGTTCTTTACGCCATTGGACAATAATTTAATATACTTCTGCAAGCAGGCTGGCGTCATAGTCAGCCTGTTTTGTTTTATGCTTTTCGCGGCTGTCGATGGTTCGAATTTCGCCATTGCAAATGCTGCTGTTGCGCAACAAAACCATGCTGAACTATATAGTAAAAAATTGGGATGCACTGGTTCTCCTCCGGAAAAATTATCCAGCGTATTTCATCTAAAAATACCGTGTGTTTTGAAATTCGAGAATGCCTTTCAAATACCTTTCGTGTTAAAAAATGATAAAGATTTTTCCAATGTGAATTCTTATGCTAAACTTTATGCGGAAAATTTTTCACTCCACTATTTAAAAACTGAAAACGAAATACAACGGATTCAAAACATATATGAAAAACATGACATTTAAATTAATTTGTAGTATAGCAGTATTCAGTAGCACATATTCTTTCGCACAACCTGCAAATTCTGTTGTTGACAAAATTGCAGCCCAAGTTGGAGATAATATTATATTATTATCCGAAATACAAGCACAAAAACTACAAGCAATTCAAGCAAAAGTAGAGATTACACCACAAATGGATTGCGAGATTTTGGAAGAACTTATGTTTCAAGAATTGCTCATTAATCAGGCAAAATTGGATAGCCTTGTTATAACCGATCAGCAGGTGGATGCAGAAATGGAAAATAGGTTGCGTGTGATCGAAGAACAAATTGGTGGCCGTGTAAAAATGGAAGCATTTTATGGAAAAACGGCAACTGAAATTAAGGAGGAATTCCGCCCAATTATTCTAGATCGTTTGCTAGCCGAAGAAATGGAAAGGAACATCACCTTGGATATTACTGTAACTCCAAAAGAGGTGCAGGAATTTTACATAAATATTCCGATGGATTCCATTCCGTTAATCAATTCCCAGTTAAGTTTTCAACAAATTGTGCTTTATCCTGCAGTAACCAAAGAAGATAAAAAATTAGCTTACGATAAGCTTACCGATATTAGAAATGGCATTTTAATTGGTAAAAGTTTTGATACCCAAGCAAGAATTCATTCCATGGATCCTGGAAGTGCCTCACAAGGTGGGAAAATTGAAGCCACGCGTGGAATGATGGTTCCTTCTTTTGAAGCTGCACTTTTCTCTTTAGATGTCGGTGGAATTTCAGAAGTTTTTGAAACAACATACGGTTACCACATTGTGAAATTATTGGATAGAAAGGGAGATGACTATTGGTGTCAGCATATTTTGATTGTTCCAGAATACAGTAGCTCAGCTTTAGAAAAAGCAGCGCTGAAAATGGATACCTGCTACAAATTATTAACAACAAAGAAAATTACTTGGGAAGAAGCAGTTGTTCGTTATTCGAATGACGAAATGACAAAACAAAACAAGGGAATTATTACGAACCCAATTACCGGCGAACAAACATGGGATATGGAAGACTTGAACCAAGTCGATCAGCAAATTTTCTTGCTAACGGACAATTTGGAGAAAGGAGATGTTACACAGCCTAATCTCTATGTTAATATTTATGATCGACAGCAAGGAGTTAGAATTGTGCGTTTAATGGATAGAACTGAACCGCACCGCGCAAATTTAAAAGACGATTATGCATTGATCAAACGAGCAGCTGAAAGCGATAAAAAACAGCGTACAGTAGCTAAATGGACGCAATCTAAAATTGGCAATGCCTATATTCGAATTGACGATTCTTTTAAAAATTGTAACTTCAAAAATAAGTGGGTTACGAAATAGATTTTTATCTTTAGAAAACATTTTAAAACATACTAATACAAGCAAATTAACATGTCAGATACTGCAGCAATAAATCAATTAGTCGAGCATTATAAAGAATTGAAAAATGAAATTCACAAAGTAATCGTTGGTCAAGATGAAGTGGTAGATCAGGTTTTGATTTCCATTTTTTCACGCGGTCATTGCTTACTTGTTGGTGTGCCCGGATTAGCAAAAACATTATTGGTAAATACGATTTCACAAACCTTGGGATTGAGTTTCAACCGCATCCAATTTACGCCTGACCTAATGCCTTCCGATATTATTGGTTCGGAAATTTTGGATGAAAACAGAAATTTTAAATTTATCAAAGGTCCATTATTTTCCAACATCGTTTTAGCCGATGAGATAAATAGAACGCCACCAAAAACGCAATCTGCTCTTTTGGAAGCAATGCAGGAGCGCTCTGTGACTACTGGCGGTGTGAACTATAAATTACCGGCGCCGTTTTTTGTTTTGGCAACTCAAAATCCAATCGAACAAGAAGGAACTTATCCATTGCCAGAAGCGCAATTAGACCGTTTCATGTTCAATATTTGGCTAGATTACCCTTCTTATGTGGAAGAATTAGCGATTGTTAAAGCGACAACGTCTGATGTAAATATTCAACTCAATAAGGTGTTAGATGGGGAGCAAATTATGCAATACCAAGAGTTGATTCGTCGCATTCCAGTTGCGGATAATGTTTTAGAATATGCTGTGAAACTGGTTGGAAAGACTCGATTTAGCTCTGATTTGGCGCCACAATTAACAAAAGATTTCATTTCTTGGGGTGCTGGACCGCGTGCATCTCAATACTTAATAATCGGTGCAAAATGCCATGCCGCGTTGAACGGAAAATATTCTCCAGATATTGAAGATGTAAAAGCAGTTGCAAAACCTATTTTACGCCACCGTTTGGTTAGAAATTACCGTGCAGAAGCAGAAGGTTATTCCATGGATAAAATCATTGACAGCCTACTTTAAATCTACTTTCAAATTCTTTAAATACATTTTTTATTGCTAAGAAAATATGGCAAAAGAATTTATCGAAGATAAGGAATTTAGTGGAATTGATTTTCGATTAAACTCTTTGGGAAAAGGAGAATACGAAAATTGCACTTTCTATAATTGTGTTTTTTCTCAAGCGGATCTTTCGAATCGCGTGTTTTCCAATTGCAGATTTGAAGCGTGTGATTTAAGCATGGCGGCGCTTGCCAATTCGTCCTTAAAAGAGGTGTATTTTACGGATTGTAAAATTTTAGGGGTACATTTTGAGCATTGCAATGCTTTCTTACTTTCTCTTTCTTTCGAAAATTGCCAGTTAAATTTGAGTTCGTTTTTTGATTTAAAATTAAAGAACACCCGATTTACAAATTGTAATTTGGAAGAAGTTGACTTTACGCAAGCAGATCTTTCCTCCGCAATTTTTGAAGATTGTAATCTTGCACTTGCTATTTTTTATCAAACAAATTTGGAAAAATCAGATTTCCGAACCTCTTTTGCCTACTTAATTGATCCGGAGGAAAATAAGGTGAAAAAAGCAAGATTTTCCTTGAATGGTATTCCAGGTTTGCTTGCAAAATACCAACTCATTATTCAATAGACTTGATAACTTGAAAAAGTATTTATTGTTAAATTTTCTCTAAAACGTTTATTAAAATAATTGAAGCTTTTAATAAACAAAAATTCGCTTTGTATAACTAATTCCATCCAATTCTACCACCAAAAGGAGCACCGAAACTGAATAAGTGCGCATATCTAGCGTTAAATTTGTTGCTATTTCCTCTTCGAATAACTTTTGTCCAAGTAAATTATACAAGCAGATTTTTCCGGCTGATTCACTCTGAATGGTCAATTCTCCGGGCGTTGGGTTTGGAAAAACGTTAATTTGTATAGATTCCACCGCTAGATCCGGTGCTGTTTCCAAAGGCAATTCGTGCAAAACTGCAATCGCATCCAAATCAAACCCTCCAGCAGGAAATTCCGTTGGATAGGAATCGTTGATTAAATTTCCGAAAGAATCTGTTGTTCCAAAATTCGGATCTGTTGAGCCTACCACATCTATTAACCGCACATGTGTAATAAAACTCACATTCAAATTTGGAGAATTTTCCAATTCTTGTAAATCAAATGGTGTTCCAAATCCCTGGCGGTATTTCCCCGCTAAATTATGTACGTATCTGCAATCGCCATAACTAAAATTATCAAGCTGCGGAAGCAATGGTGTTTCACTAACAGAAGGAAAACGAATGAAATTAATTCCGTCTGAGCTAACTTCCACATGTGCAAATTCCATATAATTATCTGCAAAACCATTTTCAAAAACGGCAAAATCCGGACCTATTTCATTGCGTATTGGTCTGGGGAAAGTCAGTGTTGCACTTCCACCATCGCCCAACGAAACAACTGTTATTCCATCCGCCTCGGCAATTCCTAAACCAAAATTATCCAAACCGAAGGATGCGCTGCCAAGCAAAGGGTCAGCGCTATTTAGAAAACCGCGACTCACTGCAATTCCATTTCCCCAATTGATGATTGCGGTGGAATCTTTGTGAATTGCGGTGGAACCAATTTGTCCGGCAGCCGGTGCAAAACTTTGTCCAAAGGAAATCGAAGCTGCTAAAATGAATAATACTCCTATTTTATTCATAAAAGAGCAATTTGGAGGGATTTAATCCAACATGGTATTTCTTTTCGAAAACGCCAGTAGCACTGTACTGCCGAACATATCCAGTATTGGTAAAATTCATTGCATCGAGGCAGTAAATCTTGTTGTTTTGCGCATTGAATTTAACGCCGTACAAGGTAGAAATTCCAGTTGTATTAATGAAATCAGGATTTTCGATTTGCTCTGTCTCTGTATTGAAAAGCTTAATTTCACTGGATTGCGTCGAGAAATTATAAAACGAAATCAAAAAATACTGGTTCATTTGTTCCATTGCAGTCACATCAAACGTAAATGTTTCTTCAACCAAGTCGGTAAGCGGATTGATTTTTACCATGCGCGAAGGAATAGTGCCGTAATTTCCGCGCGCAACAACATACACATCTCCTTGTGCGTCTGTAACGACTGCGCCTGGATTTTTTCCAACCACAACTTTTGTTATTTCCTGAAAAGTACTTAAATCAATAACTGAAACGGTTGAATCTACTTGCGGATAATTTAATCCTCCCGAATTTGATACAAATAGTTTTCCATTGGAAACGGCCAAACCTTCAGGATTGGGACCAACTGCAATTCTATTGGTGATTATGAGCGTAGAAGTATCCAAAACATCCACAAATCCATCGTAGCATGTTATAAACGCGTTCGAACCATAAAATGCAATAGAACGGGGTTGTTTACCGATAGATTCCTCATGCATAGAAATTTGTTTTATACATTTCGCATTGAATTTCGATAAAACTTCAACCGTGTTGGAATTATTCATTATTACATAAATCTTTCCGCCATAGATTTTCATATCATTCCCTGTATCGCCAAGTAAACGGCCATTTTGATTCTCATAAAAATCTAAACTTACCGCGTCTGTTTTTGTATTAATCCAAGAAATTGAAGCGTTGTTTTGCTGGAATAAACCCTCGCAAAGCACCAATATACCACTTTCCAAGTGCGGAACAATAACAACCTCAGGCAAATCTTTTTCACACGAAAAAAGAAAGAAAAGTAGGATGAAACAACTAATGAAGCGCATAATTCAAGGAGATTAAGTAATTTCTACCAGGCATAACATAATACCGAACAATTGCATACGAAGAATTAAAGCTGTTTTTGCACGAAAACTGCCATCTAAACGTCTGATTTTTAAGTGTAAACGAACCGAAAACGGCAAGGTCGTGTAGTATGAATCCCGCAACTTGATTTGAAAGCGTATTTTCGTTCAAGGAATAGCGCAAAGAATTTCCATATATACTCCAACGAAAACCAATTTTATTTCGCTTCAGGGAAATATCGGCATTGTACGAATGCATTGGAATATAGGCGATTTGATCACCATAGGTTGGCGATTGTCGATCCGTAACATCCAGCGCAAGCTGTAACGTATAATTAAGCAACGAAGCGCAACTCCATTTTTCATTGAAGGAATAGTTAGCATCAATCGACGCTTCAGTGCCAAAAATAGCAACCTTTCCAATATTCTGCATGGACCAAATAAACAAGTTTTTTGTAGGAATGGCGACAATTTTATCTTCAACTTGGTTAAAATATGCATTGGTTCTAGCGAGAACAGCGCTTTTTTTAGTTTTTGGTGTAAATTGCATTCCCAGCGAGAATTGATTCGCCTGTTCCGGTCGCAGAAAATTGTTGCCAATGGAAGAATAATACAACTCGTTAAACGTTGGCATTCGCAGTGAATTTCGGTAAAAAGCTATCAACTTCAATCGTTTTTTTCGGAATAATTCATTCGTTTCCAGCTGAATAAATGGATTGAATGCAAATCTACTTTGGTGAAAGCTATAACTATTTTGATCCTGCACCAATTGAGAAGTAAACTGACTTGTAAGTTGAACTTTCGCAAAAGAATACGAAAATCCGAGTACCGAAAAATTTGCTAATCTTACTGGTTTTCCAATTCCACTTACCGTTGTTTCAAGACTACTTATTTGCTGTTCTATTCCACCAAAAACTTCCAAATTTTCAGTTAATCGGTAATTTCCATTCGTTCCAATCTGCAAATTTTTAGTTGTATAACTTGCGTGGATCTCCCCTACTGAATTGAAATAATTGGGGTCGTGATACAGCATTTCCCCAAAACTTCCGGATGCATAAAATCGTAACATTAGTTTCTTGAATTGGTACAAATAAGCCGTCTGTGCGCGGTGCGTTTGTATTTTCAAGGTCTGAAAGGAATTATTTGAATATAAAATCACTGCTCCAGGTAATTCTTGGTCACTTGTTTCACTTCGAAATTGAAACGTAAATGTTCCGTTTTTTGTCAGTTTTCCACCGATCGAAATGCCAGTAGAAGCTTCTTCGTAACGGTTATTTGCCCTTATTCCTGTGTAAGAATCCTGTCCGTTCTGAAGACTAAAAGTATAGGCTCCGTCTGCATTGCGGTATTTTCCAAAAATACTTAAATACAGTTTTCGCAAACGAAATTTATAGGAAAGGTAGGTATCGTATTGCCCAAAAGAACCAACTTTTGTAGAAAATCGAAGTTGGTGTTTTTCTTGTGAAAGGGAATTTTCGAAGGTTTCGATTAACAAAATACTTCCTGAAGCATGGGCAGAAACTGGAATGTGCACATTTTTTTGTGCGCCGATAATTGCTTGAATCGTTTCGATATTTTCCGCTTGGATTGAGCCAAGATTTACTTGCCCGGTTTGGCTGTTTAGTATGGAAAATCCATCCACCACGCAACTTGTATGCTGTCCGCCAAGACTTCGCATAGAAATGGTTTTTAATCCGCCAAGTCCACCATACGATTTGATTTGTATTCCCGCCATTTTTTGCAGCAATTGACCAACATCTTCCGGCTGCAATTCTAAGATTTGAGCCCGACGAATGGTTAAAACTCTATCCAAATTTCTGCGCGAAGAATCACTTACGCGCACTTCCTGCACCTCCAAATCTGGAAGTTGTGCAAGTACCGAAAACGAAATAAGCACGAATACTATGGATAGATATTTTTTCACAAAGTAGAAAAATGAATTAAACGAAAATTGGTTAATTCCTTATTTAATGATTTTTTTCAGCACCTTGTTATTTTCGTTTCTCCACTCCAGAAAATAAATTCCTGCAGTAAGATTTGAAGTGTCTAGTTTAGAAAAATCAGTATGTTCATGCGTTGCGATTTTCATACCATGCACGTCGAAAAGTGAAATTTGACCACGTTCAGCTTGGATACAGACAAAATCAACTATAGGATTTGGAAAAACCGTTATGTTTACTAATTCATTTTCAAGCACTGCAGCATTTTTTTGATAGATAAGATTATCCATTGCGAAATAAGTTGGCGTATTAATTCCCCATTCTCCAAAATCAGATGATTCGAAGGAAAAAGTCAACTTAAAGATAGGCTGATTCGATATTTGGGATAGTTCCACCTTCGTCCAATCGTTCAGAATATAATCCAAGGTGGAATCGCTGAATCGAAAGTCGGCCAAGTAAAAATCCATGGAATCTATCAATTGGTTTGTATTGTTGTACGCATAGATCCAGATTTTTAAAAAATCCTCCCCATTTGTGCCGTCTATTTCACCAGCTGCATTTGTTAATGAACCAAACTGTTTACCAACGAAATCGCCATTTTGCATAGAAAGTGCCGAAAAAGTTGTATTTGTGATGCGCATAGATTCCAGCAAAACTCCAGGAGCATCGAATGTTATCTCGCCGGAATTATCGTAACTATAATACACACCATACGTTGCAGAGTTGTGTCCGCCGGCAGTGATTGCGCTATATTCATTTAAATATCCAGGTGTTGTATTATCCGTAGAATTGGAAATACTAAAGCCCGACCAGGAACCCCAACTTGCATTGTAGTCGTTTGAAAAATTGGCATTTCCAAATGAAAATCCACCGGCGCCTGACGAACCGTTATTATACGATTCTGGACTCAAATTAATGGATTCAAACGTTGTTGTGTCTTGTGCAAAAGAGAAAGAAGCACACAAAATTGTAATACTGTAAATTAGATTTTTTTTCATTTTTTAAACAATTATGTTAGTAAAAAAGAAAAAATCAGGTAAAAGAAATAATCCTCGCGGCAATGGTGCGAACACTAATTCGGACTTTAATCTGAAGTCTTCATTAAATGATTCGAGGCAAGTATTCTGACTCCCACCAACCGATCTCGCCTTCCCATCGTTTATAACAACAGTGACATTTTGAGAACGGTCTTACAGTGATTACAGCTGCAGACACAGTTTTGGATTCACACCAAATTCCTTTTTAATTCGCTTTCGCGACACCAAAAATCGGAACAAATATAGTTGTTTTTTTAGGAGAAGAGTGAAATAAAAAAATGGAATACGAAGACAACACTTGAAATTTTAACTTTTT
>CANJSS010000002.1 GCA_947476955.1 Flavobacteriales bacterium | reverse complement strand
TTCCTGGAATTTTGGAGACGGCTCGCCAGTTTCCTTTTTGGAAAATCCATCTCATGCTTATTCAGCTCCTGGTTCTTATACAGTTTCACTTACAAGTAAACTAGAAGGATGGGGGACAACATGCACAAATGTTAGAACTAGAACAATTTCCGTTGGACTCGCAGTAAGTGCATCTGCAATTACAAATGTTGCGTGCAATGGCGGAAATACAGGAAGTGTTTCAGCGGTAACAACAGGCGGAACAGCTCCTTTTACCTATAGTTTGAATAATATTTCGTACCAATCTTCACCAACTTTTGCTAATTTATCTGTAGGTAGTTATTCCCTATTCGTTAGAGATGCTTTGGGTTGCACTAATTCATCATCCTTCTCCATTTCTCAATCATCTGCTATTGTTTTTGCTACCGCTTCGTCTACTAATTCAAATTGTGGAAATAATGACGGTGCAATTCTTGTCAGCGCAACTGGTGGAACAGGCAGTATGCAGTATCAATTAAATAATGGCACTTTTCAAAGTTCTGGTTCCTTTGCAGGATTAGCATCCGGTTCTTACACGATTACTGCTAAAGATGGAAATGCGTGTTTGAAGTCAATTTATATTATTGTAAATGATTTAGGATCTCCATCTTTGACCCTTACTAGCACTACAAATGTTAGTTGTCACAATGGAAATGATGCAACAATTGTACTTTCAGCAACTGGTGGAACTGGGATTTTACAGTACAGTAAAAATGGTGGATTAACTTTTCAAGCTAACGGAACTTTTACAGGTCTAATAGCTGGAACCTATCCAGTTTTGGTGAGAGATGCTTCTGGATGTACGCAAGGTTTTCCGGTTGCAATAAGTCAGCCACAAGCAATTGTATTTACAACTTCAACAGTTGCCGTAACGTGCAATGGTGGTAGTAATGGACAAATTAATATCACCTCTGCAATTGGTGGAATTGGAACACTAACGTATAGTATTAATGGAATTAGTTACCAATCAAGTACAAATTTTTCAGGATTAGCAGCGGGTAATTATACCGTTTATGTCAAAGGTTCTTCCTTGTGCACTGCGCAAACAACCGTCGTTGTTACTCAACCAGCATTGGTAGCTGCAACATTTGTTGTTTCAGCGGCAGATTGTTTTGGTTCTGACGATGGTTCAATCATTGTAAATCCAGCAGGTGGAACAGCACCTTATTATTTTTCAATAAATAATGGAGCATTACAACCATCCAATAACTTCTTAGATCTTACTGCGGGAATTTATTCCATAAAAACAGTCGATTCAAAAGGATGCTATTACATTACCAATGTTACAGTTTCCCAACCAACATTGATAACTGCCAGCACAACTTCTACAAACTCAACGTGTGGAAATAGCAACGGTGGTTTATTAGTTGTTGCAACAGGGGGCTCAGGTTCTGGATACCAATACAGTTTGAATGGAATAACATTCACTTCTTCAGGTTCTTTTACTTCTCGACCTGCTGGAAATTACTTCATTACAATTCAAGATGGAACGGGCTGTAAAAACATTATCGCTGAAACAATTTTTGATTCAAATGGTCCAGCTATCGCAACAACTAGTTCTACAAATATCGCATGCAACGGCGGCGATGACGGCAGTATAACTGTAAATAGTGTAACTGGTGGAACAGGCGTATTGACGTATAGTTTGAATGGATTATCTTGGCAAACTGTTACAACCTTTTCTAATCTATCCGCAGGAAACTATACTGTTTATGTTAAAGATGCAAATGGCTGTATTGGAACAGAAACAGTATCGCTTTTGCAACCAAGTGCATTCACCATTACGAGCGTTATTTCAAATGTTACATGTCACGATGGAAATAATGGATCCGCAACAATTTTAGCTGCTGGTGGAGCTGGAACATTGGCGTATAGTCTTAATGGCGGTTTGACCTATCAATCCAGCAATGTTTTTAATAATCTGACTGCTGGAACCTATACTTTTACTGTTCGAGACATTGCAAGTTGTACTGGAGAAATTTCTGTTACAATTGTTGAGCCGGCTGTTATTGTTTCCTATATAGGTGTTTTAAATGTAACGTGCAACGGGTTGAATAATGGCGCGCTTACTGTTTATGCTTTTGGCGGAGTAGGAACGCTTGAGTATAGTTTAAATGGAATAAATTACCAACCTTCTAATATTTTCAATGGTTTATCAGGGGGACCTAAAACAATTTATATTCGAGATGCAAATGGTTGTGTGAAAATACAAATTGTTCAAGTTATTGAGCCAAGTGCATTGATATTAACATCTTCAATTAGCGATGTCTCCTGCGCAGGAGGAAACAATGGTGGTGTGAACCTTACTGTGAATGGTGGTGTTGGTTTTAATACATTCTTATGGTCAAATGGCTCGGTTTCGGAAGATATATATGGTTTAGTTGATGGGATTTATACTGTTGTAGTAGAAGATGGAAATGGCTGCAGTGAAACAGAATCGTTTGAAATTACACAACCAGAAGCTCCGATTGTAGTGAATTCTGTAATCTATGGAACCACTTCAACTACCGGTTCAATTGACGCAACTGTAACAGGTGGAACAACGCCATATTCGTTTGGGTGGTCAAATGGTGAAACTACGGAAGATATTGATTCGCTGACTTCCGGAACTTACACTTTGACAATATCAGATGCTTCGGGATGCATTTCGACAAATCAATTTATTGTTCCAGATTTCGTTGGACTTGATGATGTGAGCAATATAGATGGCGGCTTGACAGTATACCCTAATCCTTCTTGGGAATTTGCAGAAGTGCAAATGAAAGGGCATATTATTGATAAAATCGAAGTACGAAATCTTCTTGGTCAGATGGTATATAATGTTGATCCAAAAGCATCAAAAATAGCTATTAACACTACTAATTTTGAAAATGGTGAATATCTGATTCAAGTGTATACAGCTAATCAAATTATTACAAGGAAATTGCAAGTTATCCGATAAAAAAAGCATTTTTTAGGATTAACAATTTCCAATATTAGGGCACTGCGCATTGAGTTGTGCAGTGCCTTTTTAATTAATAATCGGTAAAAAGTGATAGCATAAAAAAAGCATGATAATTCTCATTAACATGCTTTTAAATAGTTTTAGGGAGGTAAATTACAATGTTCCTCTTTTTTCTTGCTCTCTTTCAATAGATTCAAACAACGCCTTAAAGTTTCCAGCACCAAATCCTCTTGCTCCCATTCGTTGAATAATTTCAAAGAAAAGCGTAGGACGATCTTCTACAGGCTTGGTGAAAATTTGCAATAAATACCCCTCTTCATCCGCATCAATCATGATAGAAAGATTTTGAAGTTCTTTGATATCTTCTTTCATCATTTTCATATGTTCACCCAATCGAACTGGTATTTCATCATAATACGCTTGCGGTGGTGCAGATAAGAATTCAATTCCTCTTGCCCTCAATTGAGAAACTGTATCAATGATATTGTCCGTCGCAACTGCAATGTGTTGAACACCAGGCCCTTCATAGAAGTCAAGATATTCTTCAATTTGCGAGCGTTTTTTTGCTTTCGCAGGTTCATTTATTGGGAATTTTATCCTACCATTGCCATTGCTCATTACCTTTGACATCAAAGCGGAATATTCGGTATGAATTTGTTTATCGTCGAAGGAAAGAAAATTAACAAAACCCATAACCTCTTCATACCATTTCACCCACGTATTCATTTCTCCCCATCCAACATTACCAACCATGTGATCGATAAACTTTAATCCAACTGTTGTTGGGTTGTAATTCGATTCCCATTTTACATATCCTGGAAGAAAATCACCGGAATAATTTTTTCGTTCTACGAAAAGGTGAACTGTTTCGCCATAGGTGTATATCCCGGCTGTAACAACTTCCCCATTTACATCTGAAGACACAACAGGTTCTTGGTAGGATTTCGCACCTCTTTTTATGGTTTCGGCGTAAGCGCTTCTTGCATCTTCTACCCACAATGCGATAATTTTAACACCATCTCCATGTTTTTTAACATGTTCACCAATCGGAGATTCACTTGTCAGCGCAGTTGTTAATACCAAGCGGATTTTATCTTGCTTCAAAACATACGAAACGCGATCCTTCATGCCAGTTTCCAATCCTGCGTAGGCATATGATTGAAATCCAAATGCAGTTTTATAAAAGTGAGCTGCTTGTTTGGCATTTCCAACGTAAAATTCCACGTAATCTGTCCCCAAAAGTGGCAGGAAATCTTGCGCTCCTTCAAATATTTTTTCCAATCCGTACTCTACATTTTTAACAACTTTACTCATATATTTTTATTTTTCAATTCTCTTTATTTTTAAACTAAAATCGCTCTGTTTAGCTTTTATAAAATTATTAGTGTTCTCCTTCGATCCAACTTTTATAGTAATTATCTACCTCTATTTTTACTGCGGCTTTGGTTAGTTTTAGAGGCTTGAAAGAATCCACCATAACAGCTAACTCCTGCGTTTCCTTCTTTCCAATACTTCTTTCATACGCTCCTGGGTGCGGCCCATGTACCAAACCAGCTGGATGCAACGTAATTTGTCCGTGTTCAATATTATTGCGACTCATAAAATCGCCATCTACATAATAAAGTACTTCATCCGAATCAATATTGCTGTGATTATAAGGTGCTGGAATGGCATCTGGATGGTAATCGTATAATCTTGGAACGAAAGAACATAAAACAAATCCTGCCGTTTCAAAGGTTTGATGAATTGGGGGAGGTAAATGAACTCTTCCTGTCATTGGTTCAAAATCATGTATCGAAAAAGCATACGGAAAGTTAAAACCATCCCAACCAACTAAATCAAAAGGATGGGAAGCATAAACGTAATCGTATACGATGTCTTGTTTTTTAATTCTAACTAAAAAATCTCCTTTTTCATCGTGCGTTTCCAATTCAGATGGTGGACGAAAATCGCGCTCACAATATGGAGAATGTTCCAATAGCTGCCCGAACCAATTGCGGTAACGTTTTGGCGTGTATACAGGACTAAATGATTGTACAATAAACAAGCGATTGTCTGAACCATTGAATTCGAACTGGTAAACCATGCCACGAGGAATCACAAGATAGTCGCCATATTTAAAATCTATATTCCCGAGTTGTGTGCGCAATTTCCCTTCGCCTTTATGGATAAAAATAATCTCATCTGCATCTGCATTTTTATAAAAATATGCGGTCATTGATTTTTTTGGCGCAGCTAATTCTATATAACAATCCGAATTCACTAAAATTGGCACGCGACTTTCAATATAGTCCTCTTTCGGCTCAACTTTATATCCGAGAAAACTGCGCATTGATAAATGTTTTTCATGCGCTATCTCAGGAGCAATGTTGGTTTGACCTCTTCTTTCCTTTACAACTGTTGGAGGATTAAGATGGTACATTAATGTCGACATTCCTTCAAAACCAACGGTTCCGAATAATTGTTCGTGGTAAATTTCTCCAGATGGTCTTCTGAAAACCGTGTGTCTTTTGTGCGGTATACTGCCCAATTTATTATAAAATGGCATGCTTACAATTTTAGTAATTACTATTATTGAAAAGGAAAAATCCGTCCTTAATTTTAAATTTTAAGCGAAGTTAATGCTTTAATTAACTGCAATTCTACAAATTTATAAGCGAAATTAAATTTATTGTTCCAAAGAAATAATGATTATTGTCAGGATTTTAATTTAATTCAAACAAAAAATTAAAAAAAATCCGATCAAACTAAGGCAAATTTTAACTTTGTGTAAATAATTAGGAGAGCAGAATCATGTTGAAAACAATTGTAATTGGAGCATGTGGCCAGATTGGTACTGAGCTAGTGTTGAAGTTAAGAGAAAAAAAAGGCGCAGAAAATGTTATTGCTGCAGATTTAAAAGATAATTGCCCCGAGGCATTAAGAGGTGGCCCATATTGTAAAATGGATATTTTAGATGAATCATTCGTTCGAGAATATATAATCAAAAACGAAATCAAAGAAGTATATTTATTAGCGGCTTTATTATCTGCAACAGCAGAAAAAAATCCTGATTTCGCATGGAAATTAAACATGGAAGGTTTGTTTACCATTCTAAAACTTGGGAAAGAAAAACACATTGATAAGATTTTTTGGCCGAGTTCAATTGCTGTTTTTGGTCCAACAACTCCGCGAGACAATACGCCTCAATATACTGTCATGGAGCCTTCTACTGTATATGGAATTTCAAAACTTGCAGGTGAAAGGTGGTGCGAGTATTACCATGCAAAATTTGATGTAGATGTAAGAAGTATTCGTTATCCTGGATTGATTTCCTATACCAGTCTTCCTGGCGGTGGGACTACAGATTATGCCGTAGATATATTTTATCAGGCTAAATTAAATGTTCCTTACGTTTGTTATTTGAAGGAGGATTCGAGTATGCCAATGATGTTTATGGAGGATGCAATCCGAGCGACAATAGAATTGATGGATGCCCCAAAGGAATCGGTGAAGATACGTTCCGCTTATAATTTATCAGGATGTAGCTTTACGCCAAAGGAATTAGCATCTGAAATCCAAAACTATATTCCTGATTTTAAAATAAGTTATGCTCCTGATTTTCGTCAGGCAATAGCAGACAGTTGGCCAAAGTCTATCGATGATTCTGCCGCTCGTAAAGATTGGAGTTGGAAAGAAAATTTCAGCACATCCGAACTAGTAAAAATCATGATTCATAATGTAAATACAGATCTCTTAAAATAAATTGGAAATTTAGTTTTTCAATCAGTAAATCATTTTAGAACTTTTATACTGTATTTTAATTTATCTAATTTGAAGGTTTTTAAGATAATTTTGTTTTTCGAAAGAATTGTTCTATTTTTCCTAACAATAACTATTAAACTTTGTAAGGCTTTACGGGAGTAAAACTACTTTTGGATTTTTATATTTCAAACAAAAATTGCTATGAATAAATCGGTTTTTTTCCTCTCTGTCTTTTTTTCAATTCTAACTATTTCAAGTAGTTTTTCTCAAATTAATGTAGAGGAAAATATCAATAAGAAAGATAGTAATGGAAAAAAACAAGGGAAATGGGTGTACCTTGGCAAAGATCGTCCGAAAGAAGGATTTCCTGCAAATGGTAAAATAGAGGAGGGCGTATATAAAAACAATCGAAAAGAAGGTGTTTGGATAAAATACTACCAAGATGGAGTGACACCAAAATTGAAAGGTGAATACAGCGACAATCGCCCGCAAGGAGAATATTTTAAGTATTTTCCAAATGGCAGAGTTATGGAACAAGGTAATTTCACTGGAAATATGTACAGGGATTCCCTAAAAAGATTTCATGAAAATGGTAAACTCGAATACGAAGCAAATTTAAATGACCAAGGGAAAGAACAAGGTTCGGTAAAATATTTTTATTCGAATGGCCAGTTGGAATTTGAATATAGTGCGAAAGCAGGAATTCCCAAAGGCAAAGCCGTTCGATACCTTGAAAATGGGGCGATTAAAGAAATTCTATTTTATGGCGAAAATGGCGAAGTAACTAAGTTTGAGGAAAAAGTAGCTGAAATACAAATCGAACAAGTAGTAGATGCGGAGATAAAAGGAGAAAAAGCTCCCAAAATTAATACTCCACGAACAAATGGAATTAAATTTCAGCCAAATGGTTACAATAAAGTATACAGCCTAAACAATGAAATTTGGCAAGATGGAAATTTTAAAAATGGAATTCTTTGGGAAGGCAAAGTTTATGAATACGATAAAGACGGGATTCTGCTAAAAGTGAAAGTATATAAAAATGGAATCTATCACTCGGATGGGCAATTGTAATAAAAATAAATCGCAAGGAAATTGCAAACCATGAAAGATAAAAAAATACGAAATGGAAATTTTAATCTGGAATCTATAACCCACGTTGCAGTTGATAAAGTTGGAGTGGAAGAACGGGTTGCCCGCTTTCAAACTAGAAGCATAAAAAACGAAGCAAAACTCCAAGGTTTAAAAATGGTGTTGAGTATGATTGATCTCACAACACTTGAAGGAAAAGATACCCCTGGAAAAGTGCGCCAAATGTGCTACAAAGCGCAGCACTTGCACGAAGTTCATGCAGGTCTTCCATCTGTAGCGGCAGTTTGCGTTTATCCAACAATGGTGCGCACAGCAAAAAATGCGCTTCTAAATTCAGGAATAAATGTTGCTTCGGTTTCTACTGCATTTCCAAGCGGGCAAGCGCCTTTGGAAATTAAAATACGAGACACAAAATTTGCAGTCGATGAAGGTGCTGATGAAATTGACATGGTTATTTCACGTGGAAAATTTTTAAGTGGTGAACACGCTTATGTATTTGATGAAATTGCAACGATAAAAGACTTATGTGGGAATGCCCGTTTGAAAGTTATCTTAGAAACAGGTGAACTAGCAACATTGGACAACGTTCGAAGAGCAAGCGATATAGCTATTTATGCAGGTGCTGATTTCATCAAAACATCCACAGGTAAAATTCAGCCTGCTGCAACAATGCAAGTTACCTATACTATGCTCATGGCGATAAAAGATTATTTTGATGCTACAGGAAAAATGATTGGAATGAAGCCTGCCGGTGGAATTTCAACATCCAAACTTGCTTTGCACAACTTAGTTATGGTCAAAGAGGTGCTTGGAAATAAATGGCTATCCAATGAATGGTTCCGTTTTGGCGCAAGCAGTCTGGCAAACGATGTTTTAATGCAAATCATGAAGTCGGAGACGGGAGTATACCAATCTTCAGATTATTTTTCAATTGATTAAAAGTATGGCAAAAAATAAAAAAGAGATTGCGGAAAGTGTGGAATGGAACTATTCACCATCCTTAGAAAGTACTGCGCATATCCATCTGAAAAAACAATACGACCTTTTTATCGATGGAAAATGGGTAAAACCTTCCAGTGGTAAGTATTTTCAAACTATTAATCCTGCAAATGAGGAAGTTCTTGCTGAAATTGCATACGCATCAGCGGAAGATGTGGATAAAGCGGTGAAATCTGCTCGAAAAGCATACACAGAAGTTTGGTCGGTAATGCCTGCTTCTGAAAGAGCGAAATATATTTTTCGAATTGCTCGATTAATGCAAGAAAAGGCAAGAGAATTGGCAGTAATTGAGACATTGGATGCAGGCAAAACGATTCGAGAATCGAGAGATTTAGATGTTCCTCTAGCGTGTAATCATTTTTTTTATTACGCAGGCTGGGCAGATAAATTAGTGTATGCTTTTCCAAATCGAACGGTTGCTCCACTTGGTGTTGCAGGACAAATTATCCCATGGAATTTCCCTTTATTAATGGCTGCTTGGAAAATCGCACCAGCTTTGGCTGCAGGAAATACAGTTGTTTTGAAACCCGCTGAAACCACTTCCTTGACCGCATTGAAATTAGCAGAAATAATAGAAGAATCTGGGCTTCCTGCTGGCGTCGTAAATATCGTAACAGGTTATGGAGATACTGGTGCTGCTATAGTAAACCATGAGGATATTGACAAAATTGCATTTACCGGTTCTACCAATGTTGGTAAAATCATTCAAAAAGCAATCGCAGGAACAACTAAAAAGGCCACACTGGAATTAGGAGGTAAATCTGCTAATATTATTTTTGAAGATGCGCCAATCGATCAAGCTGTTGAAGGTATAATTAATGGTATATTTTTTAATCAGGGTCACGTTTGCTGCGCAGGATCGCGCTTGTACGTGCAAGAATCCATTGCTGCAAAAGTAATTGCTAAATTAAAAGCTCGAATGGATTCCTTGTATATCGGAAATCCGCTGGATAAAAACACAGATATTGGCGCGATTAATTCAAAAGAGCAATTGGAAACAATTCAAAAATATGTGAAAATTGGTCTTCAAGAAGGTGCTGAAATGTACCAGCCGAAATGTAAATTACCGGAAAAAGGATTCTATTTTCCACCCACTTTGTTTTTGGATGTTGCGCAGTCTAGTGTTATTGCGCAAGAAGAGATTTTTGGACCTGTTTTAACCATTCAGACTTTTAGAACGGTCGATGAGGTAATTCAAAAAGCAAATAATTCACCTTTTGGTCTAGCTGCAGGCGTTTGGACCGACAAAGGGTCTCGAATTTTTAATTTGACTACTAAACTAAGAGCAGGAGTTATATGGGCGAATTCGTATAATAAGTTTGATCCAACTTCTCCTTTTGGAGGGTACAAAGAAAGTGGGTTTGGCAGAGAAGGTGGCGTTCACGGTTTAAGTTCCTATGTAAAATTAAGTTAATATGAGCAGGTTGGAAGTTTTAAAAACATATAAAATATATATTGGAGGACAATTTCCTCGAACGGAATCAGGAAGGTATTATTCGCCGTTGGACAAAAAGGGAAAACCAATAGGTAACATTTGTCTAAGTTCTAGAAAGGATGTCAGAAATGCTGTTGTTGCCGCAAGAAAAGCTTTTGGAGGATGGTCAGAAAGATCGGCTTTCAATAGGGGTCAAATACTATACCGAATTGCTGAAATGTTGGAAGGCCGACGCGAACAATTTATTTCCGAGTTACAAATGCAGGGTTCTACAAAAGTAGCCGCTGAAAAAGAAGTGTTGCGGGCCATTGATAGAATTGTATATTATGCAGGTTGGTGCGATAAATACCAACAAATATTAAGTTCTGTGAACCCAGTTGCATCTTCACATTTCAATTTCTCCGTAGTTGAACCAACTGGAGTTGTTGGGATTGTAACTCCGCAAGAATGCGCTTTGATTGGTTTAGTTTCTCTGGTTATGCCAGTTATTTGCGGCGGAAACACATGTGTTGTTGTTGCTTCGGAAAATTCACCACTTTGCGCTATAACTTTTGCGGAAGTGCTGAATTCTTCAGATCTTCCAGCTGGCGTAGTGAATATTTTAACCGGAACAAATTTGGAATTGAACAACGTTCTCGCAACGCACATGGATGTCAACGCAATGGTTTATGGTGGAAAAGATCAAGAAGCACTAAAAAGTATACAAGAAAGTTCTGTTTTGAATGTGAAACGCGTAATCTCTCAAGTAAAGGATTGGATGGAAAGTAATGCGCAAGATTTGTATTTAATTTCAGATACGCAAGAAGTTAAAACAACGTGGCATCCAATAGAAAATATTGGTGGCGCATCCTCCTCGTATTAAATCACACTGAAATAAACCCAAAAAAAAATCCCTCCATTTAAAAATGAAGGGATTTTTTTGTTTAAATTATAATTTCTTTAATTAATTGTAAAATTGATTGGTAAACGACAACGCGTTCTAGCTTTTTTACCTTTCGCTTCTCCAGGTGTCCAATTTGGCATCGAACGTACAACTCTTTTTGCTTCTCTATCTAGCTCTGTACTAACGCCTCTCTCCACAACAATATTCGATACAGAACCATCTGGTTCAACAACGAAGGATAAATAAACACGTCCCTGGTCGTTCATATCAATTGCTGTTTGCGGATATTGAATATTTTCACCAATCCATTGTTGAAGTGCTGCAGCTCCTCCAGGGAATGTTGCTTCAACATCAGGAAAGTCAATTACTTCCTCTTGAACAGCTATGATTACAGTTTCTTCTCCAATTGGAATCTCAGGAATTACGGCAACAATCGGTGTAGGTTCAACTTCCGTGTTATCTTTCACTTTAATCTCTTCGTCTGGAGGCATTACAGCATCCACTTGAGGAGTTGCAACTGGCGGAGGAGTGTCTTCCGGTTTTTCTACTTGCTCGAATTTCACAGCTGTTGCAACAACCTCTGTTTTTTTCTTTGAATCATCTGCAATTGCAGAGGTATAAGAAAATGATGCAAGAACCATACTTCCAACAAAAAGCAAACCAATAAAAACAATTGGCGTTCTCAAACGATCAATATTTGCCTCTTCACTTTTCTTTAAATCCATAATACATTGAATTAGTCCGTAAATATACTTTTTTTTTGAATACAAATTCTGTTCCAAAATTAACAACAAATGCTGTTCAATAAATAAAAAGCACTCCTTAAATATACAATTACCGGTTGATTAAATGGAAATTGTTGTATTCAAACCTCAAAAAAAATTATGCAATTAACCAATCAATGCAGCATAACCAGCAGCATCAAGAAGTGCATCCAACTCACTAGAATCCGATAATTTTACTTTAACCATCCATCCTTCATTATATGGATCAGAATTTACTAATTCAGGATCCGCTTCTAATTTTGAATTGAATTCAATAATTTCTCCACTAATTGGCATAAAAAGATCAGAAACAGTTTTAACCGCTTCAACAGAACCAAAAACTTCTTCTTTTCCTAAAGTCTCTCCTTCGGTTTCAATCTCAACATATACGATATCACCAAGTTCTCCTTGCGCAAAATCAGTAATTCCAATTGTTGCAATATCTCCTTCTACACTAACCCATTCATGGTCTTTGGTGTATTTTAAATTTTGTGGAACATTCATACTTGTCTCTTTTTGTCGCAAATGTAGGATTTTTCCTTTCCCATTCAAGCGATTTTTTAAATTTATTGTCCACATTTTATCTTTTATTTTCAGCCTACCTATAACGCGTTGTTCATTGCCTCTGCTAAAAGCTTCAAATCGATTTCTATCGCGCAATGTTTCCGGCGTTTTGATAGCCCAAAATGAACCATTTTTACTATTTTTGCGGTAGTATGGTAAATCAAGATCAAATAAAAGAGATACTTAGCAGAATTAATGCAATTGGTTCCTACCTAAAAATTGAGGAAAAGAGGCTGCAGCTGCAAGAAGAGGAACTGAAAACACAAGATCCTCTATTCTGGGATGATCCAAAAGAAGCAGAAGCGCAAATGAGATCCATTCGAGTTTTAAAATTCTGGATTGAATCGTACGACCAACTGAAAGCTTCCTTTGATGATTTAGATGTTTTAATAGAATTTGTTAAAGAAGGAATGGCTGAACCCAAAGAAGTGGATGAGCAATTTAAAATTTTAGCGGATAAAGTAGAGGAAATTGAATTGAAAAATATGCTTTCCGGAGAAGAGGATTCTCTGAGTGCAGTTTTACAAATTACTTCTGGTGCAGGTGGAACAGAGAGCTGCGATTGGGCTTCAATGTTGATGCGGATGTACATGATGTGGGGACAAAAGAATGGTTTTAAAATCAAAGAATTGAATTACCAAGAAGGGGATGTTGCTGGAATTAAAACCGTAACTCTTGAGTTTGATGGTGAATTTGCTTTTGGATATCTAAAAGGTGAAAATGGTGTTCACCGATTGGTGCGCATTTCCCCATTCGATTCTAATGCCAAAAGACATACTTCATTTGTTTCCGTTTATGTCTATCCGCTCGTCGACGATACAATAGAAATTAATATAAATCCAGCCGATATCACATGGGATACTTTCCGTTCCGGTGGAGCTGGAGGGCAAAATGTGAATAAAGTAGAAACTGCAGTTCGTTTGCGGCACGCACCAACTGGAATTATTATTGAAAACTCCGAATCACGCTCCCAACTTGGTAACAAGGAAAAAGCAATGCAATTGTTACGCTCGCAACTTTATGAATTGGTGCTGCGTGAAAGAATGGCAAAAAGAAATGAAATTGAAGCTGGAAAGAAGAAAATAGAATGGGGCTCTCAAATAAGAAATTATGTGATGCAGCCTTATAAATTGGTTAAGGATGTCCGCACTGGTCATGAAACTGGTAATGTTGATGCTGTAATGGATGGAGATATTAATGGCTTTTTAAAGGCCTTTCTAATGATGTATGGAAATTAATATAAAGCTAATTAAAATTTTAGAAAATAGTGTAAAATGATTGTTTACCATAATTCCAAATGTTCCAAAAGCCGAAATGCACTAGATTTCCTGAGAGAAAAGGGAGTAGAGTTTACGGTTGTAGAATACTTGAAAACGCCATTGAATAAAGAAGAATTAAAAAACATTGTAGCGAAATTAGGAATAGATCCGGTAGATTTAATTCGAAAAGGAGAACCGGAATTTAAAGAGAATTTTATGCATAAATCACTTACTAACAACGAATGGTTAGACGCAATGGTAAAATTTCCGAAACTTATTGAGCGACCTATCGTATTAACTGATGCAAAAGCAATAGTCGCAAGACCAACCGAAAGAATAAACGAGCTCTTTTGATTTATTTTTGCTAAATGGATGATTTAATAAACTTTAAGGGAACTTTGCATCCCGCCTTTTTGAAATGAGAACGAAGTATTTTGATTTAATTGACCAAACATTTGATTTTCCTCAAAATGAATTTCATTTGCGCGAAGACCATCTTTTCTTTCATGGAATTGATTTAATGCGCTTGACGCAAGAATATGGTACGCCGCTTAAATTTAATTATCTGCCGCAAATATCTAATAATATACAACGCGCAAAAGGTTGGTTTAGAGAAGCCATCAGCAATCTCGGATACTCTGGGAATTATTATTATTCCTATTGCACGAAAAGCAACCACTTTTCTTTTGTTTTGGATGAGGTAATGAAGAACGATGTGCATATTGAAACCTCCTCTGCTTTCGATATTGATATTGTACGAAATCTATACGAAACAGGAAAATTGAGTGCCGGAAAATATGTTATCTGTAATGGCTTCAAACCCCAGCAATACATTGATAATATTGCCGGTTTGATAAATGACGGCATGTTGAATGTTATTCCAATTGTTGATAATACGCAAGAACTGCAAGATTTATTAGCAAAAACAGATAAAGATCTCAAAATTGGTATTCGAATTGCTTCGGAGGAAGAACCTAAATTTGAATTTTACACCTCCCGACTTGGGATTCGTTACCGTGAAATTGTGCCGTTTTACAAAGCTATGTTGAAAGATAATCCGCGAGTAGAAGTCAAGATGCTGCATTTTTTCATCAATACAGGAATCAATGATACAGCTTATTATTGGAACGAATTGACGAAATGTTTAAGAATTTACAGCGATCTAAAAAAGATTTGTCCTTCATTGGATTCCTTAAATATTGGTGGTGGTTTTCCAATTAAAAAATCCCTGGCTTTTGATTTCGATTATGCTTACATGGTGCGCGAGATTTTAACTCAGGTACAACGTGTTTGCGCAGATAATGATATTCCAGAACCAAATATTTTCACAGAATTTGGATCGTTCACCGTTGGAGAAAGTGGTGGTGCAATTTTTAGCGTATTGCACCAAAAACAACAAAATGACAGGGAAAAATGGAATATGATTGATTCTTCATTTATGACGAATTTGCCCGATACTTGGGCCATTAACCAGCGATTTATTTTATTGCCCATAAACCGATGGAATGATGATTATGAAAGGGTTTTACTTGGCGGTTTAACGTGCGATAGTGATGATTATTACAATTCCGAGCAGCATTCTAACGCTATTTATCTTCCAAAATATGACCGAAATAAAGTTTTATATATCGGCTTCTTTAATACAGGTGCATACCAAGAAACGATTGGAGGATTTGGAGGGTTGAAACATTGCTTAATTCCTGAGCCTAAACATATTTTGATTCAACGGGATGAAAATGGAAAATTACAAACGGAACTTTTTAGTGAAGAACAAACAGCTGCGGATTACCTCAGAATCTTAGGCTACCAAAAATAAAGTAGACAATTTTAGTAATAACTCGAGCTTATTACTATCTTTGTAATCCAAAAATTAAAATGAATTACCTACCTCATAAGAGATGAAATTAGACAAGATTTATTTAAAGGCAAGTTCGCGATTTTCTGAATTTCTAACACATTGGGCAACTGAAAAAAATTATTCGTTGGCTGAATTTTCTGAAAAAAATGATGATTCAGATGAAGGGATTGATGGACTAGTTATATTTAATGAAAACCAAGAGGTGGACCGAGATATTTTGGATATTCGTGCTGTTTTTGATAACCACCAAAAACCGGTTCATCGTATTGATATAAATGGAACATTAATGGTCGGTATTTCAAATTTGGACCTTTGGATTGAAAGAAATAGTTGCAAAAGAGTTTTATTTATTGGAGGGGATATGTTAGTTGACAATCCAAACCTAGAGAGGTATTTAACGAATCTTAAATAAAATCATTCCCTATTTTAGTTGAAAGCCAAGAATTAACTTTCAATTTCTGCATCAAGAGACGCCAATTTTCATCCGTATTTAAGAAGCACAAAATGGACCCATTTATCCTATAATTGGTATGCAATGAAATTCGTTTTTTTGAGTTATAATTTTCATTTCTCATTCTACCGAACAAACTAAAAATCGAATTTTTCAACACTATTCTGTATCTTTTTGGTGGATTTTCTTAAACCATTTTTGTTTATATAAAACAATTTACCATTTCATTTTTTACCTTTATAAGCAATTTGAAATATGGTTGAAAAGAAAAAAAAATCTGTTGTTGTTGGATCTGGCATTGCAGGAATAGCTGCGGCGATTCGATTGGCGAATAAGGGTTATTCCGTGGATGTTTATGAATCGAATAGTTATCCTGGCGGGAAATTGACTTCTATTGAATTAGGGGGATATAGATTCGATGCAGGACCATCACTTTTTACACTTCCAGATTTAGTTACCGATTTGTTTGTATTGAGCGGAAAAATACCAACTTCCTATTTTGAATTCCATAAATGTAAAACAACTTGCCATTATTTTTTTGAAGATGGAACTTTTTTACCTTTCCCTGCCGATGAAAAGGAATTGCTCCAGCAAGTTTCCCAAACATTGTCAATAGATAGTAAAATGTTAAAACGTCATCTGAAAAAAAGCGCGTATTTATATAAAAAGACACGAGTAGCTTTTCTGGAAAATTCTTTACACCGTATTAAAAATTACTTCTCTTTAGATCTTTTTAAAACAATTGCAGCAATGCCCTTTTTAATGATTTTTAAAAGTATGCACGCTGCAAATGAAAAAGCACTAAATCATCCAAAATTGGTTCAGATATTCGATAGGTACGCAACTTATAATGGTTCAGACCCCTACCAAGCTCCTGGAATTTTAAATATAATTCCTCACTTAGAACACGGTATCGGTAGCTTTTTCCCAAAGAAAGGAATGCATTCCATCACAACAAGTTTGGTGCAGTTAGCAGAAGAATTAGGTGTGGTTTTTCATTACAATTCGAAAGTCACAGAAATAGTTGAAAATAATTCTATTCTTTCTGGAATCAAAGTGAATAACCAATTTTTTCCCGCGGATATTGTAATTTGCAATTCCGATGTGAAACCAGCTTACAAATTTCTCTTGAAGAATACAAAAGCGAAAAAGGCAACCTTGGAACAAGAATCTTCTAGTTCTGCAATGATTTTTTATTGGGGAATTAAAAAACAATTCCAACAGCTTGATTTGCATAATATTTTCTTTTCCGCAGACTATAAATTAGAATTTGAAACTATTTTCCAAAAACAATCCGTATCAGATGATCCAACTGTTTATATACACGTTAGCTCGAAATATATAAAAGATGATGCACCCGAAAATTCTGAAAATTGGTTTGTTATGGTGAATGTTCCAAGCAACTCAGGTCAAGATTGGGAGGGATTACGTGTGTCGATTCGAGCAAATATTATAAAAAAATTATCGAAGCTATTAAAAACAGATATTGAATCTCTAATTGAAGAAGAGGATTATTTAGATCCAATTCGAATTGAGGAAAGGACTTCTAGTCATTCTGGCGCACTTTATGGCGCTAGTTCAAATAATCGAATGGCAGCATTTTTTAGACATCCAAATTTTTCAAAAGTAAAGGGTTTATATTTTGTTGGAGGCAGCGTGCATCCAGGTGGAGGAATTCCATTGTGTTTATTGTCTGCAAAAATTGCGACAGCAGAGATTCCACGGGTAGAATCAATTTTTTAAATTAAATAGTCAAGTAGTGCATAATTTTCTTTGTAATTTGGCGTTTTCATTCGTAAATGCAATTGCAATGTTGAAATTAATTTTTATTTTTCTGTTTTTTCCAATCCTCCTTTTTTCGCAAAGTTCGAATGTAAGGTATAAATCAGAACTTGGTTTTATGGTTGGCGGAGCCTATTATATTGGAGATTTGAATCAATTCAGACATTTTTACAATACACAAACTGCTGCTGGTTTAATATACCGCTACAATGCGCACGCGCGTTTGAGTATCCGGGGAAATATATCTTATGGAAACGTTGAAGCCTCAGATCAAGACGCTAAAAAAGACGTTTACATCAATCGAAATTTGAGTTTTCAATCTAGAATTATTGAAGTAGCAGGTGGTGTAGAATTTAATTATTTCCCATTCCAATTGGGCCACAATCGCCACAAAGGAACGGCATATATTCTCGCAGAAATTGGATTGTTTCAAATGAAACCAATGACAGAATTGAATGGTGATTTAATTGAACTTCAATCTTTGGGCACGGAGGGGCAGGGCAGTAGCCTTTCCTCGAAGGGACAATATGGACTAATTCAATTAACGGTTCCTTTGGGTTTCGGATTCAAAGTTGCTCTTGGTAGCAGAGCTTCTTTCAACATGGAATATGGTATTCGGAAAACATTTACTGATTATTTAGACGATGTTGGAAGTGATTCATATCTGGATTTAGAAGCCTTGACAGCGGAAAATGGTCCGTTAGCAGCGCAATTATCCAATAGAAGCCTAGACGGTTCGCGTTATGGTAAAAGAGGCACTTCCTCTACAAATGATTGGTATGCATTTTTTGGCGCTTCAATAGCTTTTAGATTGGGCAAAGCAGGAGCCTGTAATCAGCCATAAAAAAAGAGATTCACATAAGTAAATCTCTTTTAAATTATTTAATCAAGTAACTTATTAGTGGTCACCACCTTCGTTCTCACCATGATTATGTCCTTCGTGGCTATCTCCAATGTTCATTATTTCCACGTCAAAAACCAAATCTGAGTAGGGAGGAATTGCTCCAGGTCGCCCATCTTTTCCATACGCTTGGAAATACGGGATAATGAATTTTGCTTTTCCGCCCTTGGATAGCATTCCCAAACCTTCTTCAAATCCTGGAATCATTCTGTTATCAATGTATTTAAAATCCATTGGCTGGCCTCTGTCGTATGATGCATCAAACTGCATTCCATCTAGTCTGAATGTTCCACGGTAATGAACGGACATACTTGCTCCTTTTGTTGGTTTAATTCCTTGACCCGGATTCTCAATAATATACACCAAACCAGAAGGAGATAACTGTGCTGCTGGGTATTTTGATTTTATCTCTGAATACATAAATGATTTATATTCTTCTTCTGACATACCCGATATTTTTTGGATATACGCTTCGCGCGCTGCATCCGCTAATTTCGCTGCTGCCAATTTTTCCGCCTCTTTTTCTTTTATTTTGGAATATTCAGCCATGAAAACTTTAGAAGCATTCCATTTCTTTGCTTCCTTTCCAACACGCATTATTTTTACGGTTGTCATTATATCTCCTTGTTCGATTTTATTTACAATGTCTTGTCCAGCAATTACGTGACCAAAAACGGTATGTTTTCCATCCAACCACGGAGTTTCTTTGTGGGTAATGAAGAATTGACTGCCGTTTGTTGCAGGACCTGAGTTTGCCATAGAGAGGATACCCGGTACTGAATGTTTTAAATCTGGATGAATTTCATCATAGAAACGGTGTTTTGGACCTCCAGCGCCTGTTCCATCAGGATCACCACCTTGAATCATAAAATCTTTTATTACACGGTGGAACTTAAGTCCGTCATAAAATGGTTTTGAAAATGACAACGTATCCATGACCGTAAATTTACCTTCTGCTAATCCAACGAAGTTTGCAACTGTCATAGGTGTTTTTTTGTATTCCAATTGGCAAAGAATTGAGCCTTTAGTGGTGTTGAACTCCACGTAAATTCCAGGTTCCATTTTTGCTTTTTTGCCTTTTTGTGCAATAGACATTCCGGTTATCATTACCGTAAGAATTAATACAATTGTTTTCATTTTTTATTTGTTTGAGTTAAAATTAGTATTCAAAATAAAGATATAATTTACATTTAATTTTAATTTCGTTTATCAATTCCCCACATCATCTTATTTCGAATTGTATCTAAGAAATTATTTTTTTCAAATTTAATTACATTAATCATAAATTCAGCTTTTGTAACTAGGACTTCTTCTCCTTCGCGAATATTTTTTGAATTTCCATCCAAACTGATTAAGTATTTTCGCTCTCTTCCTTCTATACTCACTTTAATTGGCATGTGATCAGGAACAACCATTGGACGCACATTCAGATTGTGTGCCGCAATTGGTGTTAAAATATGTACTTGGCAACCAGGCGTTATAATTGGTCCTCCACAACTTAAACTATATGCCGTTGATCCAGTTGGTGTAGCCACAATTAAGCCATCAGCCCAATAGGAATTCAAATAATTATCATCTAAATAAGCATGAACAGTGAGCATGGATGAAGTATCTTTTTTATGAAAAGTCACTTCGTTCAGTGCGAAATTATCTTCTCCAAATAAATTTTCTTCCGTATCGATGCGCAAAAGTGACCTTTTTTGGTGCTCAAATTTCTTTTGCTTTACCTGTTCCATTGTGCTAAAAATCTGATCCTTAGATATGGTTGCTAGAAAGCCTAATCTACCTGTGTTTATGCCTAGGATTGGGACTCCGGAATCCCGAACAAAACCGACACTCTTTATAAATGTTCCATCGCCACCAATACTCATTGTTAAATCAATCCCTTTATGAAAATCTGAATGAGTAGAAAATTCATCCATTTTATCGGACAAGTTCATTTTCTTAACCATTTGATTTTTCAGGTTTTTTTCTAAGATTGGGTTCCAACCAAATGCGGCTAGTGTATCTAATACTTCTTTGAAGTAGACACTATTTTCTTTGGTAATCTTAGGGCCATAAATTGCTACGTTCATCTTAAAATTTCAAAAAGTTCATTAATGCATCGTACCGATTTTGAATATCTTCGTCGCCCTCACTTTTTTGGTAAGATTCTTTAATGATATAATCGTACCGTTCAAATGTCCGGATAATACGGGTCAACTCGACTTGATTTATTTTCAATGTTACTTCCAATTTCGTGGAATCTACGGAAGACATAATATAGGAACTTAAAATTTTTGCGCTATTGCTTTCAACAATTTGTGCGATTTGTGCCATAGAGTAATCCATATTATTAACTTCCAAAACAATTATCCCTCCCGTTTCTTTGATACTTCCAGTGTTTGCAATTACGGTAAGCAAATGGTAAACGCTAGTGCATCCAAGGTAATTTTCATTTTCATCTAAGATTGGCAATATACTTATACGGTGTTCTGAAATTTTCGAAAGGACTTCGTAAATATGTGCATTTTCAAAAACATATGGACGAGGAAGATGGTCAAATAATTTATCCAGTGATTCTACAATGTCTATTTTATCTAAAACATCGGATTCAGAAATTACACCAACGAAATTACCATTCTTCAAAACGGGTAAATGTGAAACTTTAAATTCATCCATCCATCTCAAGGCTTTTTCACCTGAATCCGTGTGTGTTAGGGGAGGGATTTCTTCTGTTATTAATTCTTTTGCTCTCATTGTTACTGCCAAAGTAGTAAAATACTTTTGATCTTTGTACTTTTGAATTGTCAAAAATTGTACCGTATTATGACTATGTTAAGTGTCAATATCAATAAAATAGCAACTATCCGCAATGCGAGAGGCGGGAATACTCCAAATGTTGTTCAAGTTGCAATGGATTGCGAGCGTTTTGGAGCAGATGGAATAACCGTTCATCCGCGACCGGACGAAAGACATATTACCCTTCAAGATGTTTACGATTTAAAGAAAGCGGTAAAAACGGAGTTCAATATTGAAGGATTTCCGGATACTCGTTTTTTAAAAATAATTGAAGAAATTCGTCCTGCACAAGCAACCTTGGTTCCAGATCCTCCAACTGTTTTAACTTCTAATGCAGGCTGGGACACACAAAAAAACCTAGACTTATTGACAGATTTAGTGCAGCAATTTAGAAGTCAAGGAGTCAGAAGTTCTATATTTTGCGACACAAATTTGACTAATATTGAATTTGCAGCAAAAACAGGTGTGGACAGAATTGAGTTGTATACTGGCCCATACGCTGAAAATTTCTTGCAAAATCCAGCTAAGGCAATTCAAGAATATATTCAAGCTGCTGAATTGGCGCATGCACTTGGTATTGGAATCAATGCCGGACATGATTTGAGTTTGGAAAATTTAAATTTTTTCAAAAGTTCAATCCCTTTTTTAGCGGAAGTATCCATTGGACACGCTTTGATTTCGGATGCACTTTATTTAGGATTAGAGAATACAATTCAACGCTATAAGCTTTTGCTTGTTTGATTTTCGAGTTTTAAATTTGTAAAATAAAAAACGAAGATTCGTTATTTCAAAATTGTTTTATCCGCAAAATGAATAGTATTTTGGGGAAAAGGAATAACGATTTCATATTGTCGAAAAAGGCGGTCAATTTCAAAGCGGATTTCTGATTTATGTAAATTAATATCCCAGCTTTGATCTGCCCAAAAAACAAGATCTAATTCCAAACCGCTATTTCCAAAATTCGACAAGCGAACATCTACCGGTTCTGACTTTCTTACTATTGGATGCGCAAGAGCAGCTTGTTTAAGAAGTCGGGAAACTAACTCGCCATCTGTTCCATAGGCGACAGAAACTTTTATCATGAAGCGCGTCAAATCTGAACCATGGCTCCAGTTTTCGACATACTCCTGGGTTAATTTTGAATTGGGTAAAATCAAAACATTTCCTTCACGCGTTTCAATTTGGGTCGTTCTGATATTGATTTTCAAGATTTTAGCAACGATTGCGTCTGATTTTCCACCATTTGAAATTTCTACAATATCTCCAACACGCACATTTCCTTCAAATAAGAGCACAAAACCGGAGAACATATCTTTAAAAACGTCCTGTAAACCCAAGCCAATTCCAACAAAAATACCTAATGAACCTGTAATTAAAAGGGAAAGATCAATTTCAACAGCTTTTAAACTTATAAGAATAGCAAAAATATAAATCACATATTTTGCAATTTGAACATAGATAAATTCAGTTCCTGCATTGAAATTTGGTTTATTTCTGAACTTTTTACTAATGTAAATTTTTACAATATTTAACAGCATTCTAGCGCCAAAAAACACTGCGAATATCACAAGAATATGGTAAAAACTTAAGGTGAAATTGCGTGATTCAATTATCTTGAAATCCAAAAAATCGGCAAAAGTAACATCCTCATTATTGATGTTAAAACTAATAATGGCAATATAAAAAGCCAGGATGTAAATACTTTGGCTTATAAGTTTTAGCCAAGTTAGTCCGCGGCCTTCCACGCGAATATTTGCACTTTTAAGGTAGCGCCGTAATACTCTGTGGATAACACGTCTTAAAATAACTGAAGTGAAAAATATTATGGATAATATAATAATGTTCCAAAGGCAAACATTGTAGGGTCCTAATTTAAAAAGAGATTGACTGAGCATAATTAACGTAAAATAATTCGACCTAATTTATCTGCAAAAACAATTTTAATGCGTTCATACACCATTTGCTCGGCTAATAGCTCCATCATCTCTGTATCTGTCAGATTTTCAACATCCTCTAGTTTTAAGCGTATTTCCCGAATTTTAGTTTCAATTTTAAACGATTTGAAACCGAGAATCGAATTTCTGATTGCTTCATTCAAACGATCTCCTTCTGTACGTGTCTCAATGTTGTAATTACTGAGCCATTTTGTACTTAATTCATAATCATTTGATTCGATTTCAGAGACAAATTTTACAATTTCTTGGTCTTCCAATCTTTTTAAATACTGTGTGGAAAGTAATTGTTTTTCTGCGAGACCTTCTGCAAAAAGGGTGTAAATCTTAGAATATAATGGGTGAGAGAATGTCAATTCATCTTTATCTAGTTCGTGAAAAATCAATTCGACAACGCTAGTTTCGACAATTTCCGATTTCCCATCTTCTCCCAACTGTTCGGTTTGAACAACACGAGTGCCATATTTAACCATCAAACGAATCAAATTGAATTCATCGTGTAAGGAAATTTCGTTTGTATTCGGTTGGTCAATTTGCTGGTACGACTCAATTTGTTTTTCAACCGGAATCTCTCTAATATCAGGTTCTTGCAGTTGTTTTGCGATAACATTTTTTCGCAATTTAATAAGCTCATTGGAAATGATTTGTTCGCTAATATCAAATTTTACTGCAATTTGCTGTAAATAAACACTTCGAGTGATTTGATCCGGAATCAAAGCCACAGAATGCACTATTTCGCGAATTAATTCTGCTCGTTTGATTGGGTCATTGTTACTATCCTTTAATAAAATAGCTGTTTTAAAAGAAATAAAATCTTGTGTGCTGGATTTAATATAGGCGTCGAGTTCTGTCGTACTTGATTTTTTAGAAAAGGAATCTGGATCCTCACCTTCGGGAAATAGAACGACTTTCACATTCATTCCTTCTTCCAAAATCAAATCTATACCGCGAAAGGAGGCTTTAATTCCAGCGGAATCCCCGTCAAATAATATGGTGATATTTTGTGTGTAACGGCGAATTAACTTAATTTGATCCTTCGTCAAAGAAGTGCCCGAAGAGGATACGACATTCTGAATTCCCGCTTGATACATGCTTATAACATCGGTGTATCCTTCACAAAGGAAGCAATTATCGTATTTTACAATATCTCCTTTCGCAAAATGTAAACCATATAGAATCTCACTTTTATTGTAGATTATACTTTCTGGAGAGTTGAAATATTTTGCAATTTTTTTGTCAGTAATTAATGTTCGTCCACCAAAACCAAGTACCCGACCTGAAACGCTATGGATAGGAAATATAACGCGTCCCCTGAAAAAATCAAATTGGCGTTCGTCTTTTGTTTTTACGAGTCCAACTTTTTCTAAATACTCTAATTTATACCCTTTAGCAAGCGCTGCATTGGTGAATTCATTTCCAGAATTAAGGCAATATCCTAGTTGAAATTTTTGGATTATATCTTTGCGAAATCCACGTTCTTCAAAATAGGAAAGTGCGATTGCTTTTCCTTCATTCGTGTTTTGTAAATTATTCAGAAAATGTTCCTTGGCAAATTCATTGATAATATATAAACTTTCCCGTTCCGTTATCGCGGCGAGTTCTTCAGCGGTTGCTGGTTCATCTTCTGGAATTTGAATACCATATCTATCTGCTAGCCATCGTAAAGCTTCTGGATAGGAAAAATGTTCTTTTTCCATTAGGAAGGTCACGACTGAACCACCTTTAGAAGTCGAAAAACATTTGAATATTTGTTTTGCGGGTGAAACAACAAAGGAAGGTGTTTTTTCATCTGTAAAAGGACTTAAGCCTTTCAAGTTTGAGCCAGCTCTTTTTAAATTTACAAATTCGCCAATTACCTCCTCGATGCGAGAAGTTTGCATTATGTCATCTATGATATGAGCGGGAATCTTAGACATTATTGCACACTGTCTTGTTCAGGGTAACCGAAATCTTGTTCTGATTGAAATTCGCCTTTTATAGTGTAGGTTGTCCAAATTCCAACAGTTCTATCTTTACTATATTCGCCACGGTAATGCAATGCTCCATTCGGGTATTTTACTACTGTAAAACCTTCGCGTAAACCATGGTCATACATTGTTACAGAAAGTTCCTTTCCATCTTGTCCATAAAAAGTCCAAACACCATTTCTGCGTTGCTCTTCATCTTGACCACCCATGTATTTAATTTGCTTTTTCCCCGGATACCATTCCGTATACATTCCGTTTTTAATTTCCACTAAAATTTCTTCTTTTTCGGGAGCTATTTGTTTTTCAACTTCTTCTGCACACGCAAAAAGAAGAGCCATCATAAGTAACGCAACAATTTGTTTCATTTCTATCGGTTATTATTTTTTTCTTTGTGTTGTATATTCTACAAGTCCAATGATTGAACGTTTGGATTCGGAATCCGGAATTCCATCCAAAAGTTGTAAAGCTTGTACTTTTAATTCCATCATTTTATTCGTGGCGTATTTTATTCCGCCGCCAGAAACGACCAATTCAATTCCGCGAGCAATATATTTTGGATCATCGTTGTGGTTTTTCACAATGGATATTAATTCTTTTTTAATATTCTTAGGTGCTGTATTAAGCACATGAATCAGGGGTAATGTCATTTTTCGTTCGCGTAAGTCATTTCCTGTTGGCTTTCCAATTCCTTCTTCAGAGCCATAGTCAAAAATATCATCTTTTATTTGAAATGCCAAACCAACCAGTTCTCCAAATTGCCGCATCGTTGCAGACATATCTTCTCTATTTACAGAAATTGCTCCTCCTTCGCAGCAGGTTGCAATCAGAGAAGCTGTTTTTTTTCTAATAACATCGAAATAAACTTCCTCTGTTATGTCTAATCTTCTTGCTTTTTCAATTTGCAGTAATTCCCCTTCACTCATTTCGCGCACAGCACGGGCAACGATTTCCAGTAAGCGAAGGTTGTTTTTCTCGATGGAAAGGAGCAACACTTTTGACAGCATAAAATCTCCTACTAAAACAGCAATTTTATTTTTCCAAAGTGCATTAACAGAGAAAAAACCCCTTCTTTCATTTGCGTCATCTACCACATCATCGTGCACTAAAGTTGCAGTATGTAAGAGTTCCACCAAGGAAGCAGCATCGTAAGTTTTGTCGTTTACTTCCCCAAGCATTTTTGCGGAGAGAAAAATAAACATTGGACGCATTTGTTTACCTTTTCGACGGATAATATAATGTGTTATTTTGTCTAACAATGCAACATTTGACTGCATATTTTGGTGAAAACGGATGTCGAATTCCGACATTTCCATTTTAATTGGTGCGATCATTTCCTTTACGGTGAGCATAAGACAAATATACGGGTTAGATTGCTTTTATAGAATATAAAGCGTGTTTAAATTATTAACAGCACATTTGAGTAAGTTTTCGTTTTGACTTGAACAACTTTTATGCTTTTAAAACCCGATTATTTTTTAAGATTGCTTTGTTTTTATTGGCTAATTGTCCGCAGGCAGCATCAATATCTTTTCCGCGACTTCTGCGGATATTTACGACAAGATTTTTAGATTCCAAATAGGAAGCAAATGCATCTACTTTTTGTTTATCGGCTTGCTGGAATTCACTATCATCAATTGGATTGTATTCGATGATATTAATTTTGCACGGAACACATTTGGTGAATTCAGCAAGTTCTTGTGCATCTTCCAATTGATCGTTGAAATCTTTAAAAATAATATATTCGAAAGTAACACGGGATTCTGTTTGTGCATGAAAATAACGCAATGAATCTGCTAATTCTGCTAAATTATTTGTGTCGTTTATCTCCATTATATGGCTGCGTTTCTTATCGTTCGCTGCATGAAGGGAAATTGCTAGATTGAATTTCACCTGATCATCGCCCAATTTACGAATCATTTTAGCAATCCCTGCTGTAGAAACTGTTATGCGTTTTGGCGATATCCCCAATCCTTCTTCTGAAGTCAGCATTTCGACCGAGCGCAAGACATTCTTATAGTTTAATAATGGTTCCCCCATTCCCATGTAAACGATATTGGTTAATGGAGAATTGTAACGATTTTCTGCTTGATCTTTAAGATAAACCACTTGATCCACGATTTCGCCTGCACTAAGATTCCGCATTAATTTCAACTTTCCAGTAGCACAAAAAGTACACGATAAGCTGCATCCAACTTGTGAGGAGATACAAGCTGTTGTTCTGGAAGTTGTAGGAATCAAAACCCCTTCAACCACTTGCCCTTCGCCGATTGAAAACGCACATTTTATTGTTTTATCAGAGCTGATTTGTTGATCATCCAATACAATGTGGTCGATGTAAAAATGATTTTCGAGAATTAGTCGTAGTTCTTTGCTAAGATTAGACATTTCTTCAAAGGATGCTGCATTTTTTTGCCATAGCCATTCGAAAATCTGTTTTGAACGAAAAGATTTTTCGCCCAATTTCTCCATGGAAATCTTTAATTCTTCCAAGGTTAGATTTCTAATATTAGCCTTTGAGTTTATCATTTGCGCTGTAAAGATAAGGAATTATGCGAAGCGAGAAGTTTGTTCAGGTGAAACTATACATGTAGATTCTTACTTTATAAATTTCGCTTAAAAATAGATCCACAATTCCCTGTGTTTAATCAAATTCGTTGGTATTATGCTAGAAACTATCATTTAAGATTGCGCTCACTATTTCTTTTGCTGAAGCAAGAATTTTTTCGGGAGCTAGCGCATTGGAACCCATTCCATATCTAGCCTCTTCACAGCGATTGAAAAGTGATTCAATTGTTTCAATTTTTTCAGGTTCCAATTTGTTTTCCTGCAATTTTGCTAGAATTTCATTCTTGTTTAACAGTGAAAATTCATTAGTATCTAGAAATAAAACAACTGCTATAAGTAGTCCTTTTTCAATTAGAGAATAGTAGTTGTTCCAATTTTTTTGAAGCAAAGCATTTTCAGCTTCTTTAAAAACTTGGTGTATTTCTTTTTGCGTGTTTTTTTGCGTATTTTTCAATTCGGAGGCAGCATTATTTTGTGATTTCTTTTTCCAAAATAATCCTAGAAAAAACAAAAGTAAAATTGGGCTAGTAATACTAAACCAAAATAATGTTGATTGCAGAAAATCAGTCGATTTTGATTGGCTACTTGTACCCATGGGAATTGATGAAGAAACCAATTTTTTCTCCTTGTTAGAAGGGAGAGTAGAATCGTTTACTATCCCTGAGAATTTCCCATTTTTAGAAATTATGAAAGCATTTTTTTCAGATGAAATTTGAATGTATTTTTCTTTAGTTGGATCAAAATATGCGATTGTAGTTTCTGGAAAAGTAAGTTCGCCATGTCTTGTGACCTGAATATTGTATTCGTAACTTATTTTTCCTTCTGCGCCGCGACTTCCATACACGAAATCTTCTTCCACAATCGGATCACCATAAAGAATAAAACCTTTCGGTAAATTTAACTTTGGCTCGAGGATATTCTGTATATTTCCGAAACCTTCAATTTCTAGGATTAGTGTAAAAACATCCCCTTGTTTGGTTGGTTTGGAACTCAAATTTCGTGTGATAGTGAATTGACCAACACCACCAATGAAGTTTTTCGGTGCGTTTTTCGGCAATGGCTTCACCTCAATTGTTTCGGTGCTTGAAATTAACGGGAAACTTTCAAAGCCGCGCCGTAAGGTTAGTTTAAATGGATTAATGCTTAGCATTCCAATTCCATTCGGGAAAACGACTTTTTTGTCGTATACGAATGAAAAGTAACTTTTTCGTTTGATTTTTTCTTCTTCAACAACTATCTGTGTAGTATTTCCAATACTGTGTTTATCTATTGCACCATCTAAGTAATATCCCTCGTAATTTTCTAGATGTGAAGCATCAAACTGCGCATAAACTTTTGCGTTCAACACTACAGATTCTCCTTCATAGATCACTGATTTTGATTTTTCTATTATTCCAAAAGCGGGAAGCTTAAGTTGCTTTGAAGTAAGTTCAATTCCCGAATTTATGGGTTCATTTTCTTTAGAAATCGTTATACTGACTGCATTAGACCGGTAAACTTTATTTCCTTTTTTAACATATGCAGGCCCCATCTTAAACGTTCCTGATTTTTGCAGGGTTCCAGTTTGCGAAAGGTAATAATAGGAGATTACTTTGCCAGTAGTGTAATCTATTTCTTGTTCCATCCCATTCATAACATTGAATCCATGAACGAAAGCACTTGGGAAATCGATATCTATTTCTCCTTGTACATTTGATTTTACTGTGATTGTAATAACCTCACCAATTTCTGCTTCTTTCGGATCAATTTCCAAAAAAACAATTGGTTTCTGAGCTGTTGCACAAACAGCTACAAAACAAAAGAAACTATGTAAAATGAATGCCTTCATTACCAATCTTTTCCCGAAGTTAATGTGCTACTTTCTGCTTTGCTTCCTCCCATTTTGCGTTTTGTTTCTGCCTCCGCTTTTGTCAATTGATCCAGCAAACGTTCTACAGATTTATTCGGTAGTCGGCTTGAATTTTCGTTTTTTTCTTGTTTTTTTTGAGAATTTGTGGGATTATTCTTTTCCTGTTGTTTATTTTTTTTCTCATTATCTGCATTCTTTGGAGGATCCATTTGTGGAGATTTCTTATCTTTTAATTCTTGATTTTGTTTTTTTAATTTACGAATTGCTTCGGAAAGGTTGTAGCGTGTTTGTTCGTCTGCTGAATTATTTCTAAGTGCTTCTTTATAAGATTCCACAGCTCCCGAATAATCTTTCTTTTGCATGCGTGAATTACCCATATTATGGAAAGTATTTGCCTTGGTTAGTGCAGATTTTTTAGAATTTGCACTTTGCTGGTATATTTTTTCAGCTTTTTCATATTCCCCCGCTTTGTATGCAGATTGCGCGATTTCATCAGATAGATCCATATTTTGCGGCGCTTTATTTTGAGCAGATTGGTAGTATTTCAGAGCATTTACAAAATCATTCCTTTTATATGCTGCTCTTGCCGACTTCACAGAATTTTGCCATTCTTGCGCATTGGCACTAAACGCACAAATTAAAACTAATATGTAGAATATATTTTTCATTTAAATCTCACTCTTTTTAAGTGTGAATATGTTTTTTGACCCTAAGAGAAATAAGCACCAAAATACCATAGCTGCAAATAACGGAATTTGATAATGATTCTCCTCTATCTCAAACTCGAATTCTTTCACTTTGGTTCGCTTCATTTGGTTAATTTGTGTTAACAAAGCAGATAAATTTGGAAAAGCATCTGAACTTACACTCGCAAAACCGCCACCTTTTTTTGCGATTTCCTCCAAAAAGGTTCTATTAACTCGAGAAACAATGATTTGTCCGTTTGCCATTTTTTTTAAACCTAATTCTGGTCTTTCCGGATGCATAGGAACGGGTCCACCTTGCTCACTGCCAATTCCTAAAACGCTTAATTGTATCTTTTCAGTTTTCAGTTTTTCAAGTATTTCCGAAGGGTTTTCCTCATGGTTTTCTCCATCAGTTACTAAGATTATGCCCTTGGTTGATTTATCGGTTGAGAACATTTCCATCGATGTAACCAAAGCTGCAGAGATATTCGTCCCTTGGTTGGAAATCATATCCGTTTCAATTTCCGAAATAAATAATTTAGCGGAAGCATAATCTGTGGTTAAAGGCAGTTGCACAAAAGCACCTCCAGCAAATACAGCAATTCCAAGTTTTTCGCCTTTCAGATTATTTACCAATTCTGCTAAGGCGCGTTTGGCAACTTGAAGGCGCGTTAAATCCTTGGAAATATCCTTTGTATTCATAGAATTAGAAATATCCAGGCAAACTACCAGTTCTAAGCTATCCAAGGTTGCAGAAACTTTCTTTGTTCCGAAAACAGGTTGCGCCATCGCAAATAGTAAAAAGACAAAGGCATTTCTAAAAAAGAAATAGTTTAAAAAACTTTTTCGGGAGGAAATCGGTTTTAGATTGAATTTCCGAATTGTTGGATTAGTGGCATTTCCTAATTTATTGGTGTTGTTTAAGTTATACATATACAATCCAACAATTGGAAAAAACAATAATAAAAGCCAAAATACTTCAGGATGTAAAAAAAATAAATTTTGTTTTGTAGCAGTAATATCGGTTATACCAGATATCCAACCAATTGTCCCAATAAAAAACCAAAAAATAAGCTCCCAAATGACAATACGTATCGCCATTTTTTTTAAAGGATATGTAAACTTCGAATTAAACATCTTTCTTAAAAAAATAACGGTTACTTGTCCAGCTCAGAAACAGTAAAACAAGCGCCAGATTTAAAAAAGCCATTGGTGTTGCAGGTGGCTCTAATTTATAGTGTTGATCCAAGATTCTCCTTTTTTCCAGTTTTTCAATTTCACGGTAGATTGCTTTCAAGTTTTTTTCATCTGTTGCACGAAAATACTTGCCGTTTGCAATTTCCGCTATTTTCATTAAGGTAATTTCGTCGATTTCAACAGGCATATTTTCATAACGCACACCAAAAGGTGTAATTACAGGGGTTGGTGCTTCTCCATTACTACCAACTCCAATCGTGTATACGCGAATGTTTTTTGCTCGTGCAAGTTCTGCAGCGGTAATTGGATCAATGTCTCCCGAATTATTGCTTCCATCGGTAAGTAAAATGATAACTTTTGAGGGTAAACTATCGTTTCGTAATCGCGTTACCGCTGTTCCTAAACCAGTTCCAATGGCTGTGCCACCTTCAATATTTTGTGGTCCAATTTCTTCGATTTGCTTTCGCAAAATTGAATAATCCAAGGTTGCGGGACAAGCTGTATAAGCTTCACCTGCATATGCGACCAAACCAATTCGATCTCCTTTTCTTCCTGCGATAAATTCCATTGCGACGCGCTTTGAAGCCTCGAGTCGATTTGGCTCAAAGTCCATAGCAAGCATGGAAACAGAAACATCCATTGCTAAAATTATGTCAATCCCATTCTTGTATTTTTGTTCTATTGCCTCAGGACTGTTCCAATGATAAGGTTTTGCCAACGCCAATACAAACAAGCCAAAAATGATTGTATTACATGTAATTAGCGCAATTCGAACGTTGAATATCCAATTCGATTTTAAGGTTTTTTGTGAAATAGAACTTCCTGAAAATTTTAATTCGCCAATTTTCCTTTTTTCAGCGCGAAATAAAAGCAACCAAATTATAGGAATAAGCAGAAGTAGCCACAACCATTTGGCAGACTGAAAATCGTATTCCCAAAATTGTATGTTCCAGTTATTCAACATTTTCTATCTCCAATTTACGTGTTGCCAAAACAATATCTCGTGCGTGTTGATCAATTTTTAAAATTGCAATTTCTTCCGGTTGTGATTTTGCAAACTTCACCATATCCGATTCTGTCAAAAGCAAAATAATAGTTTCAATAGTTTTGTCATCTAATCTCTTTTGCTGGAGTAAAAGCTTTGTTTCGTAGGTTGTTTTTTCCAATAAATTGATTGTAAAACGTTCTGACAAATAGGATCGTATTAGCAACGAAAGTTCTATAAAGTGTTCTTTTGTTTTTTGTTTTTCCCACAAGCGCGATTTCTCTAGCGTTTCGATTGCTTGCAATGTTAGTTCTGTTAATGTCAATTCCATAGCAGGCTTTCTTGACTGTTGATTGGTTTTTTTTCGAAAATAATAGAAAGTACCAATTCCCAAAGCAATTAGAATTAGCATCCACCACCAATTATTTTTTGTGAATTTTTTAATCGAAAAAGGTTCTGTGGGGATTTCAGCAAAGGATTCTTTTATATCGTAAATCGCTTGCCCTTTTTTTGCTTTCACTAAATCTGCGCGCAGTTCAATCACAGGAAAATGGAAAGTAGCATTTGACAGTTTAATGGGAGGTCCTTCGATGTTATAAAAGCCAGAATCCCAAGCTGTAATTTCATAAACACCAATCCACCAGCGTGAATTTTCTGCATTTATAATTGTATCTTTAAATGGACTGAGAATTTCTAGCTGTTCGCTATTCTCAGCGCTTACAATTCCATTTTTTGAAATTATTCGGCTTGGCATAACACCTTTTTCAGGTTTAAAAAGCGGTTTTTTATTTCCATTTAATGGAATGGAATAGGTTATTGTTGTCTTTTCTCCAATGAGAATTGAATTTTGCGAAATAGAAGCTCTTGTAATTTGCGCTTGCATTCCGAATGCAGCGAAGATAAAAGCCAAGGGAAGAATATACTTCTGCATTATCTTTGGTGAAATAGTTTTACTAGTGCTTTCACAATATCCTGATCTGTCGAGCAGGAAACACAATCAATGCCTGCTTTTTTAAAGGAAAACAGTGTGTTGGAATCTTCTTCTATAAAATTTGCTTTGAATGTTTCACGTACCCAGCTAGCACTAGAATTGACCCAAGTTGTTTCACCCGTTTCTGCATTAAAAAACTGAACTAATCCAATATCTGGCAGTATCTTTTCTGCGTTATCAGAAATTTTAATTGCGATAGTATCGTGTCGTTTTTTCGTCAAGCGCATTCCTTCCATGAAATTATTGGAATCTATGAAATCACTTATAACAAAGGAGATTGTTCTCTTTTTTTGCGTATTACGCAGAAATCTTAATCCTTCATTAAGGTTGGTCAATTTACTTTTAGGTTTAAATTCTATCAATTCCCTTAAAATAAACAAAACGTGCTTTTTCCCTTTTTCAGGAGCGATATAACGTTCCATTTTATCGGAAATAAATAGTGCACCAACCTTATCGTTATTGGCAACCGCTGAAAATGCTAAAACTGCAGCGATTTCCAACGCAAGTTCCTTTTTTGTTTTCTCTGTTGTTCCAAATTCTTCCGAGCCTGAAATATCGATCACTAACAAAACCGTCAGTTCTCGTTCTTCCTCAAATACCTTAACATAAGGTGCGTTGTATCTTGCTGTTACATTCCAGTCAATTGTGCGTACTTCATCCCCAAAATGGTAATCGCGTACTTCACTAAAAGCCATACCTCTTCCTTTAAATGCCGAATGGTATTCACCGGAGAAAATTTGTCTGGTCAAGCCTTTTGTCTTGATTTCCAAACGGTGAATTTTCTGAATAAGATCTTTCGTTTCCAAAATTGGAATGGGATTAATGTTTTACTGTAATCAAGGCACTTCAACTTTTGCAATGATGCGACTTATAATTTCTGCAGAAGATATATTTTCTGCTTCTGCTTCATAGGATAAACCCATTCGGTGGCGCATGACATCGGAAGCAATGGAACGCACATCTTCAGGAACCACGAATGCACGACCTTGCAGAAATGCAAAAGCTTTCGCCGCCATAGCAAGATTGATACTCGCTCGAGGGGAACAACCATGAGAAATTAAAGGTTCCAATCCGACTAATCCATATTTTTCTGGCATTCGGGTGGCGAAAACGAGATCAACAATATATTGTTCTACTTTTTCATCGAGATAAACTTCTCTTACCAATTCTCGTGCACGCAAGATATCCTTTGAAGAAATTACTTTCTTACAAGTTGGGATTCCGCCAGTTTGCACATTGGCGCGTATGATTTGTTTTTCCTCTTCTTTTGTTGGGTAGCCAAGAAATACTTTCAGCATAAAGCGATCTACTTGTGCTTCAGGTAAAGGATAAGTTCCCTCTTGCTCGATTGGATTTTGAGTTGCTAAAACTAAGAATGGATTTGGTAGAAAAAATGTTTCGTCTCCAATTGTAATTTGTCGCTCTTGCATAGCTTCTAGTAGGGCACTTTGAACTTTTGCCGGCGCACGATTTATTTCATCCGCCAAAATAAAATTCGCGAAAATAGGACCTTTTTTAACACTGAATTGCTCACTTTTTTGATTGTATATCAATGTTCCTGTAACATCGGCAGGCAATAAATCTGGGGTAAATTGAATTCTACTGAATTGCACATCAATTGCTTCTGAAAGTGTTTTGATAGCAAGCGTTTTGGCTAAACCTGGAACTCCTTCGAGCAAAACATGGCCATCTGCGAGCAATGCAATTAATAAACGATCAATCATGTATTTCTGACCGACAATTACCTTCGAAATTTCTTCTCTAAGTTTTTGAATAATCGCAGTTTCCAATTTTATTTTTTCGCTTAGAATTCTCAGCGCCTCCGACGGGTTAATCGGATTTTCCGTATTTTCTGACATATCTTGTATTTCATTAATATACAAAGGTGTCAAAGTTTACTTGCTGTTTAGTTGCAATTGCTGTTAAATATTGTTAACATTGTTTACAACTAAACCTATCCAAAACAGCACATGAAAGTTAGAACTTGCAATGAATGTGACTTAGAATTAGTCGGAAGAAAGGGCCAGAAGTTTTGCTCCGATTATTGCCGAAACACCTTCAATAACAGACAGAATGAGGATTCCACAGCTTATGTAAGACGCATAAATGGCATTCTTCGAAAAAATCGTCGAATTTTAGAAACTTTAAATCCAAATGGAAAAATCACTCTGGCTGGGATTACACTTGCGGAGGAAGGATTTAACTTCCATTATTTTACCAGTATTTATAAAACTCAAAAAGGATCACTGTACTATTATTGCTATGATCACGGTTATATAAAAACTGAAAATGATCAATACATGCTTGTATTTAAACAAGATTACGTTAAATAGTAGGTTAAATAGTTGTTAACCAACGCGTAAACTATTTTTTAATTGAATTGCTTCGTAAATAGTATCCCACAAAAGAATTCTATTTTCTAGCGAATGAACAACTACTTTTTCAACTTCTTGCCAAATTTGTTCATCTTCGCCACATAATGAGCTGGTCATTTCCAATGCTAGATGGCTATGGTGGTCGCCATCAATTTCGATGTGTCTCTCAAGATAATATTTGAAGATAGAAATGCTGGAAGGAATTCGTTGGTAAATATCGTTCACTATAGAAATAAACATGCTTGGAATCAAATCCTCTCTTCCAAATGTAAAAACTGCTGCTTGAAGGTAATCTTTTCCAGAATTTATACTTTCAAATGTAGCTGTTACAAAGTTTTTAATTCCATCAGAAGTTGTAGAAGTTTGAAAAGCGGTATCGAAGGAATTCGTTTTCTGCAAAACATCCAAGAAAATATCTATTTTTTCCGAGCTTGCACCACATTGTTTCATTGCTTCAAGGTACAATTCAAAATGACTTTTACGGTTGCCGTCCAAATCTACATCCGATTCTTCTCCAACAACTATTTCATTGATTAAAAAACGCGTTTCCGCTGAACCTTTTGGAAACCAAGGAATAGAGGTACACGTCAAATTATTTTGAAGTGATTTTAGCAGAGACATAAAATCCCAAACTGCAAAAATATGGTGTTCCATAAAGATTTGTAAATCTTCAATATCCTTAATTTCGGAATAGACTTTATGGTGGATTATTTGTTCGCGAAGTGGCTCAATTGTTTTGTTTAAATGGGTAATATGTGCATTCATAACTTCGATAAATTTCTATTTTCTGTACGAAATTCATTTTCGTATAGAGGGAACAAATTAAACATAAAAAAGTTTAAGTCTAAAAAATTGATTTTCGAGCAAAGAACAATTAAGTTCTAATGGTGTTTTACTTAAAATATTTAAGATGTATCAATTTAAACGCACGCAACTTGTTAAAACAGATATTGGAACATGTTGGGATTTTTTCTCCTCGCCAAAAAACTTAAAAAAAATAACGCCAGCCTACATGGGATTCGATGTTTTACTTGAAATTCCGGATAAAATGTATGAAGGATTAATGATAGAATATACCGTTCGACCATTGCTTAATATTCCAATGAAGTGGATTACGGAAATTACGCACGTTAAAGAAAATGAATTTTTTGTGGATGAGCAGCGCAAAGGGCCATATAGAATTTGGCACCATGAACACCATTTTAAAGTTGTAGATGGAGGTGTTGAAATGACGGATATTGTTTCTTACGAAATACCTTTTGGAATTTTCGGAAAAATTGCGCATCCACTTGTAGTTAAGAAAAAATTGGAAGAAATATTTGCTTTCCGTTTGATAGCTGTTGACGAAATATTTAATGATTAAACTATTCTGTTGTTACACCATCAAATAAGGTTTCCTGCCGATTTGCAATTTCTTTTGAATGTCTTATTATTCCATCTTTGTGATGTGGAGGTGCGTAAATAGAATACAATTTCAGTTCCTCTGAAGAACTAGCATTTAGAATATTGTGTTTCGCTCCAGCTGGAACAATGAGAACGTCTCCATTTTTCACAAAGTATTCTGTTTCATTTACAAAACAACGACCTATTCCACTTTCAAATCTGAAAAACTGATCGTTTTTCAAATGGATTTCTTCTCCAATTTCCTCCCCAACTTTTAGGCTCATTAACACTAATTGTAAATGTTTGGATGTATATAGAACCTTTCTGAAATCTGCATTTACGCGTGTTTCTTTCTCCATTGCAGTTTTAAATCCTTTCATCATCAGTTATTTAAATTGATACTGTATGTTTTCATTAACCATATCAATTTTTAAATTATTAATGTAGGAAACAATTTTTCTAAGCCAATTACCACAAAAACGAATTGAATTAGCAATTTACAGCGTTTTAACTAAATTTAAAGCTGCGGAAATATGCCCAACTGGATCCGTTTGAGAATTATGAATTCCACGAATAATGCCCGATTTATCCACAACATAAGTCACGCGGCCTGGAATTAATCCAAACAGATTCGCAGGAACCTGGAAAGCTGCTCGTACTATTTTTTGAGTATCGGCTAGTAAGATGTATGATAATTGGAATTTTTCAGCGAATTTCTTATGTGAATTAACAGAATCAGATGAAATACCGATTACTTCACATTCTAAATTGTTGAATTCTTCGTGCATATCTCGAAAGGAGCAAGCTTCTTTCGTGCAACCAGGCGTTTCATCTTTTGGATAAAAGAAGATCACTAAATTTTTAGAACCGACTAGTTCTGTGCTATTAACTGTTTCTCCATTTTGGTTTTTCAGGCTGAAGCTTGGGCAGTTATCACCGATTTTTAGGGTCATATAGATTCGTTTAAACCTTTTTTATAGCGTTCAATAACGCGTTCACGTGCAAATTTATGTTCAATAATCGGGTTTGGATAATCAGGCGTTCCAAATTCTGGCACCCATTTTTTAATGTAGGTGAATGTTTTATCAAATTTTTCTTGTTGACTTGTAGGATTGAAGACTCGGAAATAAGGCGCTGCATCGCAACCGCATCCTGCAGCCCATTGCCAGCCTCCAACATTGCTTGCTTGTTCAAAGTCCAATAATTTTTCCGCAAAATATCCTTCTCCCCAGCGCCAATCGAGTAATAAATGTTTTGTTAGAAAACTGGCAACAACCATTCGCACCCGGTTGTGCATGAATCCGGTGGCGTTTAATTCTCGCATTCCTGCATCCACAAGTGGATAACCTGTTTTTCCTGCGCACCAAGCCGTGAAATGTTCCTCATTTCTTTCCCAGTTAATTCTATCGTATTTCGAACGAAAAGCTGCCTTTGCAGAATGCGGAAAATGAAAAAGTATCATTTGGTAAAAATCGCGCCAAATCAATTCGTTCAGATATGTTTCATTACTTTTTACTGCTACACTAGTAAGTTCTCGAACGCTTATTGTGCCAAAACGCAGGTGTAAACTTAATCGACTTGTACCTAATATTGAAGGTGTATCGCGTGTTTCAGAGTAGGATTGTATAATTTTTTCAGGAAAAATTCTTGTAGGAAATTCTATTTTTTTTTCATTGTCAAAATCCATTTCTCCCAATGAAAGGAGAGGAGTTGGAATGGATTTCATTAGATTTACCACAAATTTTTCAACCTCATAGGAAGAAAGATAAAAATCATTCAATTTCTCTTTCCATTTTCTGGAATATGGGGTGAAAATCGTATACGGCGTTCCATCGCCTTTAAGAACTTCAGATTTCTCGAAAATAACGTGGTCTTTTGCACCAATAAATTCTATGTTCTTATCACGTAGAACCTCAAAAATCTTCTGATCGCGCTCCAATGCATAGGGTTCGTAATCTCTATTCGTATAAACGGATGTTGCTTTCAGCTTTTCAGCTATTTGAGGAATTAATAGAATAGGGTTGCCGTAAAAAACCTGTAAATCGGCGCCAAATTTTTTATATTCTTCTTTTAAACGCTTAATTTCCTGATGAATAAAAACAATGCGTTGGTCATCTTTAGGTAGTTTGGACAGAATTGTTTCGTCAAACACAAATAAAGGTTGAACTTTCCCACCATTTTTTAATGCCTTAAATAGGGCTGCATTATCGTGTATACGCAGATCGCGTCGGTGCCAGAATATGGAAATCATTGCCCACAGTATTCTACCACGTTATTTTCAGTTTCCCATAAACGAACGGATAATCCGTATTTTACGTCCAATTTTTCACGCAGAATATTCCAAATAACGAAAGCAATATTTTCAGCAGATGGTTTTAAATTTTCAAATTCAATGCAGTCTAAATTGAGATTTCTATGATCAAAACGCTCTGATATTTCATCCCTAATCAAATCTTTCAATTTTTTTAAATCGATAACATATCCCGTTTCCTCTTCAATTTCCCCCTCAATCCAAGTTTCCAAAACATAGTTGTGGCCATGATAATTTGGATTACTGCACTTTCCAAACACTTCCATATTTTTCTCATCACTCCAATTAGCATTGAATAAGCGATGTGCTGCGTTAAATGTTTCTCTTCTGCAAACTTTCATGGTGTAATTTTATGTGTATTTTTTCTAAATGATTTTGAAGGATAAGCTTAAACCAAATAGTATATTTTTCAGGATTAACCAGCATATCCGTATCAATTTCATCTAATTTCATCCATTTGAATTCACTAACTTCAGAAGTATTCAATTTGGGAACTTCTTCAGAAAATCCAATAATTACAGCGTCTAGTTCGTGCTCAATCAGATTGTTGTCAAGATTTTCATGGTAAATAAAATGAAATTCTTCCTCTAAAAAACAATCAAAACCCATTTCTTCTTCCAATCTGCGGTGTGCCGCATGTAAATTTGATTCACCTGGAAAAGGATGGCTGCAGCATGTGTTTGACCACAAACCTTCCGAATGGTACTTTCCCATTGCGCGTCTTTGCAATAGCAATTCTTTTTTTTCGTTAAAGACAAAAACAGAAAACGCGCGGTGTAAAATTCCTTTTTGATGAGCTTCTAATTTATCCATTGTTCCAACACTATTATTTTGTTGGTCAACAAGAATTACATCAAGTTTAGAATATGCGTTCACGGGTATTATATTAAATTTAGGTTGTGCTTCACATAGGAAGCAATGAAAAGTCTGTATTTCTTATTGTTTGGAATACGAACGCGCTCTTGGAGTATGATTTTTGCCGGCGTTGATTTTATTTTATTAAATAATTTATAGTAATAAATATAGGCCATATAAACACCGAAACGTGCATTTTTAGGAAGAAGCTTAATTCCTTCAAAGCCCAATTTAAAATCAAGTTCAATATTTTCTTCAATTTCTTTTTTTATGTCGCAATCAAAATCAATTAAATTAATTCCAGGAAAATAAGTGCGTCCAAGTTCGTTAAAATCGTCTTTTAGATCGCGTAAAAAATTGATTTTCTGAAAGGCGGAACCAAGTTTCATTGCAGCCGGTTTCAAACGCTGGTATTCTATTTCACTGCCGTTAACAAAAATTTTCAAACACATTAAACCAACAACCTCTGCTGAACCTAAAATATATAATTCATATTTTGCTTCGTCATACGTTTGCTTATTTAAATCCATTTCCATACTCTGCAAAAAAGTCTCTATTAATTCAAGTGGAATGGCATACTTATTCACTGCCCATTGAAAACTGTTCAAAATCGGGTTTAAGGAAATTCCTTTTTCAATAGCAGTAAATGTTTGGGCTTTAAAATCGTTTAGCAGTTCAGATTTATCATACCCATGAAAAGAATCTACAATTTCATCCGCGAAACGCACAAAACCGTAAACCGCATAAATAGGATTTTGTAATTCCTTATCCAAAAATGATATTCCCATGGAAAAAGAAGTACTATACCTTTTGGTTGTCAGTTTGCTCATTTCGTGAGAGACATTGTCAAATAATTGTTTCATGCGTATAGATTTGTCTAAAATTAAAATTAAAACTAAATATTTAATTAGATTATTTATTGAAGTCTTTTATAATTTCTCTAGCTACAACTTCCCCTGAAATAATAGAAGGCGGAACACCTGGGCCTGGAACAGTCAACTGGCCAGTGTAATACATATTCTTCAATTTTTTACTTTTCAAAGAAGGCTTTAAAATTGCTGTTTGCTTCAGTGTATTTGCCAATCCATAGGCATTCCCTTTAAAAGCATGGTAATCATTTTTAAAGTCGGTGATGCAATAACTTTTCTTGTAGATTATTGATTCCCTAATTGAATTCCCAGTTTTTTGTTCCAATCTATCTAAGATAATATTGAAATATTTCTCTCTAGTTTCCTCGTCATCCGCAAGATTTGGGGCAATAGGAACTAATAAAAAAAGATTTTCTTTTCCTTCAGGCGCAACGCTTGGATCGGTTATTGAAGGAACACTTGCGTAAAATAAAGGAGCGGAAGGCCATTTAGCATCTTTATAAATTTCTTTGGCATGCAACTCAAAATCTTCGTCAAAAAATAGATTATGGTGATCCAAACCTTCTAATTTTTTATCTATTCCAAGATAAAAAAGTAAGCAAGATGGCGCCATGGTCCGACTTTCCCAATATTTTTCAGAATAGTTCGCCTTATCTTCCAAAATTCCAGTATCCGTATGGTGGTAATCAGCACCAGAAACTAGAATATCTGTTTCGAAGGAATTAGACTTGGTCAGAACATGGGTCACTAAATTGTTGGAGGATTTTATTCCTGTTACTTCTTGATCAGTAATTATTTTTACGCCATTTTCTATGGCGATTTTCTCAAAAGCTTCAATTATATTGTACATTCCTCCCATTGGATACCAGGTTCCCAAAGAAATATCTGCATAATTCATTAAAGAATATAATGCAGGGGTATCTTTTGGCATGGCACCGAGAAATAAGATTGGAAATTCCAGTAAAGAAAGAATTTTTTCGTTTTTGAAGTATTTACGAATATATTTCGAAAAAGAAGAAAGTAAATGTAGCTTAAATAAGCCTTTTAAAATTCGAATATCTGCAAATTCTGTAATTTTTAAACTTGGTTTGAAAACCAAATCTTGCATTCCAACTTCGTATTTATATTTTGCGTCTTTCAAAAAGGATTTAAGTTTTTCAGAACTTCCTTTCTCCAAGGATTCAAACCAATCGAAAAGTTTGTTTTCATCTGCTGGAATAGCTGTTTTCGTTCCATCTTTCCAAAAAACATTATAGGAAGGATCCAATCTTTTTAATGCGTAAAAGTCACTTGTCGTATGGCCAAATTTCGCGTAAAATTGTTCGAATACATCTGGCATCCAATACCAACTTGGCCCCATATCAAATACAAAACCATCCGTTTTAAATTGCCTTGCTCTTCCGCCTATTGTTGTATTTTTTTCTAAAATTGTTACCTCAAATCCTGCTCTAGCTAAAAATGATGCTGAAGCAAGACTTGAAATTCCTGCGCCAATTAGCGTGACTTTTTTCCCCATTAATTCATTGTATAATTATAATCCGGTAAAAGATCCATTAATTTTTTCCGTGCTATAAAAATACGACTTTTTACGGTTCCGATAGGTATACCTAAGGAGTCGGCAATTTCTTTGTACTTGAATCCTTGAAAATGCATTTCAAAAGGTGTTTTATATTCATCCCCCAAACTATTGATTTGATTGGAAACTTCTTTTTCGAGCATGTAATGAATCGGTTGATTCGTAGATTCACTCGTTCCGTTTAATAAATACAATTCTTGGGAATGATCAAATATAGTTCCGGATTTCACTTTTCTGCGATATTGGTTGATGAAAATATTTCGCATTATAGTAAAAACCCATGCCTTGAAATTTGTTTGAGGCGCATAATAAGTTCTGTACGTAATTGCTTTCAACATGGTCTCTTGCGTAAGATCTTTCGCATCCTCATTGTTTCTAGTAAAACTCATTGCAAACGAATGAAGATTGTTTTCCATTCCAATTAGAGCTTCGTTAAATTCTATTGTAGACATGTTATTTTGTTTAAATATTTACAGCCAAAGTTAAACAAAAAATGTTTAACAAAACAAAAAAAAAGTTAAACAAAATATTTTTTTATTTAAAATGTACTCTAAATCCTTTGTATTCAAGGATTGGTAGTTAAATTGGAATTTTGAAATAAAAAAAATAGCAATTGAATGGAAGGAATTCCTGGTTAGCTGCTAATTAAAAAAATGAATATGTAGTAAATTACAGAGCTTATACGCCAGTTTTTTTTTGTGAAATTGAATTTTACTAAATTCAGTTCAAAAGCGATTAATCTATATAGTACAAACTACTTTAATTTTATTTTTGACTTCAAGTGCTGTACTTTTTACAGTTTCTAAGTCTGCACCTGCGATTGTTACATGTCCCATTTTGCGGAAAGGTTTCGTGAATTGTTTCCCATAAATATGCGGATGGACACCAGGTAAAGAAAGGCATTCTTCTAATCCTTCATAAAAAACCGGGCCTTCGAAACCAATTTCACCTAAAAGATTTATCATCGCACCAGGTTGTAATAGTGTTGTTTCTCCTAATGGTAAGTTTAATACCGAACGCAAATGTTGTTCAAACTGCGAAGTAATGTTACATTCAATCGTATGGTGGCCGCTATTGTGCGGTCGAGGCGCAATCTCATTTACTAAAAGTATTTCATCGGCAGTGAGAAACATTTCAACAGCCAATATTCCAACCATATCCAATTTTTGAATGATATCAATAGCTATTTCCTTCGCTTTTTGCTCAATTTTGGATGAAATTGCCGCCGGGACAAATTGAAATTCTACCAGATTAGCTTCTGCACTGAATTCGCATTCTACAGCAGGATACGTCTTAATTTCTCCTTTTTCGTTTCGTGCAACAATTACGGAGAGTTCTTTAATGAATGCAATCTTTTTTTCTAAAATTGATGGAGCAGCAAATGCTTTAAAGAAATCTTCTTCGTTTAGAATTACTTGAACGCCCTTTCCGTCATATCCGCCTGTACGCAGTTTTTGAATAAACGGAAGGTTTTCTTTGTGCGCCTCTAATTCTTTTGCTGAGTTGATTAAAAAAAATGGCGCTGTAGGAATTGTGTTGTCAATGTAGAATTGTTTTTGCAACCCCTTGTCTTTAATGATTTTTAAAACGCGCGGCTGTGGATAAACTTTTTTACCCAATTTCTCTAGTGCTTCCAGGGCCTCAACATTGACATTTTCTATTTCGACCGTTAAAATGTCCTTGTCCAATCCGAACGTATATAGTGCATCATAATCCGCTAAAGAACCTTTTGTGAAAGAATGCGCAATCAACTTACATGGCGCGTTTATATCTGGATCTAGAATGTGAACTTCCACATCAAAATTAATTGCTTCCTGAATAAACATACGACCCAATTGACCGCCACCAATCATTCCAAGTCTTGTCGAATTACCAAACCAACATTTTTGCATGCAACAAAGATAAGAGGGATTTTTTGAGTCTAGGTAATCTTTCCGAACAAATATTTATAGAACTATTTTAATAAAATTGTACCTTTGTAGCTCAAATTATAGTAATACGTGATTCAATTACAAGATAAATCGTTCGAAGTATTCATTAAAGAAGCTGAAATTTTAAAAGAAGTTTCAGCACTAGCAGAAAGGATTAACAATGAATACCAAGGGAGGGAAGTTGTTTTTATCGCTATTTTGAACGGAGCATTTATGTTTTCTTCGGATTTGATAAAATGTATCACAATTCCTTGCGAAATATCTTTTGTGAAAGTTAGTTCCTATAAAGGAACAACTTCAAAAGGCAGAGTGGACGAATTGATTGGTTTGAGCACAAAAATTGAGAATAAAGACATTATAATATTAGAAGACATTGTCGATACAGGAATTACAATTGATAAGATTAAAACGTTGTTACAAATTGAAAATCCTGCATCCGTAAAAATTTGCACCCTTCTTTTCAAACCAGATGCATTTTTGGGAAAAGTAGAACCGGAGTTTGTTGGCTTTTCCATTTCTAATAAATTTGTTGTCGGTTATGGATTAGATTATAATGAAAAAGGACGAAATATTAGAGAAATTTACCAATTAAAAGAGGAGTAACCTAAGTTTAAAAAGTATGTTGAATATTGTTTTATTCGGACCTCCCGGAGCTGGGAAAGGAACACAATCTGAAAGATTGATAGAGAAGTATCATTTGGTTCATTTATCTACAGGAGATGTTTTTAGAGCCAATATTAAAGGTGAGACAGAACTTGGAGTTTTGGCAAAAAGCTTTATGGATAAGGGGCAGCTAGTGCCAGATGAGGTTACGATCAACATGTTGCGTTCTGAAGTGTTGAAACACCCGGATTCTAATGGTTTTATTTTTGACGGTTTCCCTAGAACAAATGCACAAGCTGAAGCATTGGATTCTTTTTTGGATTCTTTGAAAACTTCCATCAGTGTAATGTTGGCTTTGGAAGTAGAAGAAAATGAATTGAAAGAACGGTTGAAAAAACGTGCTGAAATTAGCGGACGAATAGATGATGCTAATCCGGAAGTGATTCAAAATAGAATTAATGTGTACCAGTTAGAAACTGCGCCAGTGAAGAAATATTACCAAGAACAAGGTAAATTTATTGTGATTGATGGTATTGGTGCAATTGATAATATTACAGCGCGCCTGTTTGAGGCAATCGATTCCTTATAATAGGTGTTAAATAGTTTGTAAATGCCGACTTTCAAGGAAGTTGGCATTTTTAGTTTATTGGATGAATAATCCTAACTTTGTAAAAAATTCATTATGGCTTCTGATAATTTTGTGGATTATGTAAAAATACATTGCAAATCTGGTAACGGAGGCGGAGGTTCTACGCACTTTCGAAGGGAAAAATATATCCCCAAAGGAGGGCCGGATGGAGGAGATGGTGGACGTGGAGGCCATATTTATGTTCGCGGAAATAAACAACTTTGGACGCTTTTACATTTAAAATTTAAAAAACATATTAAAGCGGGTCATGGTGGTCACGGTTCCTTGAACCTTCAAACTGGAAAGCAAGGTCAGGATGAATACATTGATGTTCCGCTTGGAACAATCGCGCGCGACATGGAAACTGGTGAGATATTGTTTGAAATAACAGAAGAAGGCGAAGAACGCATTTTACAGCCAGGCGGTCGCGGAGGATTTGGTAATAATAATTTCAAATCTCCGACAAATCAAACACCGCGTTTTGCTCAACCAGGGGAGGAAGGTCAGGAAAACTGGAAAGTTTTAGAGTTAAAAGTTTTGGCAGATGTTGGTTTGGTTGGTTTTCCAAATGCGGGTAAAAGCACCTTACTTTCTGTTTTGACATCCGCGAAACCGGAAATTGCAAATTATGCATTTACTACCCTGCGTCCAAATCTTGGAATTGTAAAATACCGCGATTACCGATCGTTTATTATGGCGGATATTCCTGGAATTATTGAAGGTGCGCATGAAGGAAAAGGATTAGGGTTGCGTTTTCTGCGCCATATCGAACGAAATTCGTTGCTTTTGTTTATGGTTCCAGCGGATAGTGAAGATATTCACAAAGAATATAAGATTTTACTTAATGAGTTGAAACAATATAATCCTGAATTATTGCACAAAGATCGGCTTTTGGCTATAACCAAATCGGACATGTTGGATGAGGATTTAATCCGTGATATAAAAAAAGATTTACCAAAAATACCTTACGTTTTTATTTCTGCCGTTGCAGAACAAGGACTTACCGAACTAAAAGATTTAATTTGGGAAAATTTGAATAATGAATAATTTTCTGGAAGAAATAGACAGACAAATAGTTACCATAATAAATAGTTGGAACACACCACTATTAGACGAAATTATGTGGATTGTTTCGGCAAGGCTCACATGGATTCCTCTGTATGTATTTATTCTTTTTTTAGCCTACAGAAAATTGGAGCGCAAAACTTTTTTTCTTTTCATAGGATTTGTATGCGCAGCTGTTGTGCTTGCAGATTTAGTTTCCGTTCATGCTTTTAAAAATGTATTTCTTCGCTTCAGACCTTCGCATAATTTGATTCTAACGAATAAGTTACATTATTATGAAATGGAGCCTGGTGAATATTACAAAGGCGGAAAATATGGATTTGTTTCGTCGCACGCTGCTAATTTTTTAGCAATAGCATGCAGTTCTTTATTCGTATTGAATAGGTTTTATCCAACTTTAAAATGGCTGCTCTTACTTGCAGGATTAGCAATTGGTTACAGTAGATTGTATCTTGGTGTTCACTATCTTTCAGATGTTTTAGCCGGAGGATTACTTGGATTTTGTATTTCGCTGCTACTTTTTAAAGTTTTCTTCCAGCCATTAGCGCACAAAAAAGAGAGTTAAATGTTTGTTACTGAATTGGTATAGTTGCTTCAATTTGCTCTGTAAGTGCTTTCCGTTTTGCTACTATTTTTGTAACATCTGTTTTCATAACAACTCCCTTTTCACGAAATTGAAGGAAGTTTTTCCACCATTTATAAGCTGCTAAACCAAAAAACCCGATTAAAGCATAATACAAAAATCCAAGCAGATAACTTGGGTATACACAATTGTAAAAAAGAAAAATTGCAGGAATATTTATCAATCCCATAACAATCATTCCCAAGATTAATTTCACCGAACCCCAAAAAACCCTGCGTTTGAAAGATTTTTCGACAAACCGCTTAATGAGAAAATACGGCAATCCACAATGTATAAGTCCAAGTATCGCAAATGGTGCTAGTAAAATAAGTGAAAGCAATTCTTTTGTTCGATTTAATTTATGGTGTTGGGATAATTCAAAAACGTAATTTTCATTCATTCGAAGTTTTCGGAGAAGTGAAAAATAGGACTCCATTTCATTCTTTAAATGGGTAAGAATCTCTAATGATTCAGCAGTTTGTTGGTTCAGCCAATTTGCGAGATTTTGAGAATAATGCCAACGATTAACCAGTGGAATTTTTGTATTACTATGCAGTGCATTCATTCCTTTTCGGGTTAATTTCATTATATTTTCATGAAAATTCGCCATATTTTTATCTTCAATATGCGTGATTTGCTCCTTTAGCATATTTTCCAATAGTTTTGTAACTTCCGTAATTACCTTGTTCGGATTTTCTATAAACTCTTGCTGGTAATCATTCAAGCAAATTCGCTTCGAAGTAGAAACAAGAAGATCGCTTCCAATTGTATTTGGATCTGAGTAATTGCAACCTACTGCAGCGAGATAGATTTTCTTTTTCCAATTTAGTTTCTCCAATGCATTAAAGCCAATCCGAGCGGCACCTTTCTTTAATGGTTTCAAGCGTCTAATAAAGACATCATCCGTGAAACCTTCACCAAATATCAATAGATTTCTTCCATAGGAAAGAATGTTCGCGCATTGATCAAAAACTTTTACGTTTTCATCTTTTGTATCAACGCCATCGTGCTGGCGATAAATTGGTAACATGTGCGCTGCCCATAAAAATGGTCGTGTAAATCGTGTAAAAACGTCGGAGCGAGTCATGAAGAAAACAATAGGCTTTCGCATCGAAGCTACAACAAGCGGATCCATGAACGAAGCTGCATGATTGCTAACATATATGGTTCTTCCGAAAAAACCTTTTGGTGAATTGACCGATTTATTCCTAGGATAATATATCCGTAAAGAATATTTCAGCGTAAAAAATAGTATAAAATAGAAGAATCGCATTTTGTTCTGTTTTTTGTTATCCCTAATACTACAAATATAACCGAAAGTATAGTTCGGAGAAAAAAGTAGCTCGAAGTATTCAAATAGTTTTTAAAAAAAGAGGATTCTGAGCGTTTAGATGCAAAGATTTTAGAATTCTGCGGATTGAAGTGGTCAAAAATTGAAATCAACACCATACCTGCTGATAACTTTTTACGTGCGATTCTAAAAGTGCAATTATTAAAAGTATTTTCGTTAAAAGTTGAAAGCATGAAAACCATTGGTATTATTTGTGGCGGATTTTCATCCGAGTGGGAGATTTCTTTAAAGAGTGCACAAACTATTCAGGATAATTTCCCTAAAGAATTCAATACATTAAAAATCCAAGTTGATGCAACTGGTTGGAATGTTTTGCTGGAAAACGGAAAAATTCCATTGGATTTAAATACCATGACGTTTGGGGAAAACGCGACAACAATAGATGCCGCAATTGTTTATATACATGGTGATCCAGGTGAGAATGGAAAAATCCAGGCGTTCCTAGAAATAAAAAATATTCCTTATATCAATTCTGGTCCTCTTGCTTCCGCATTATCTTTTGATAAGTGGTATTGCAACCAATTCCTCAAAGGTTTTGAAATTAAAGTTGCACGTTCCATCTATTTGACAGAAAGAAAACACTATTCAGCAATAGAAATTATAGAAAAACTAGATTTACCGGTTTTCGTAAAACCTTGCGATTCAGGCTCTAGTTACGGCATTTCAAAGGTTAAAACACTGGAAGAAATGGATGCGGCTTTGGATAAGGCTTTTGAGGAAGGAAGAACAGTTGTTGTAGAATCTTTTCTAGATGGAACAGAGGTAACTTGTGGGGTGTATAGAAAAAAATCAGGTGTGCATGCACTTCCTCTAACGGAAATCGTTTCGGAGAATGAATTCTTTGATTTTGAGGCCAAATATTTAGGGAAATCAAATGAAATTACTCCGGCAAGGGTTTCGGAAGAGTTGAAGTTGGAAGTTCAGAAACAGGCAAGAATGATTTATGAAATCTTGCAGTTACGGTCGATTGCCAGGATAGATTTTATGGTGGTAAAAGGCGTTCCACATGTGATAGAAGTAAATACAACCCCTGGATTTTCTGCGGCAAGCATTGTTCCACAAATGATTCAATGCGATGGTGGAAATCTCGCTGACTTTTGGAGAGAGATAGCCGAAGTTGAGCTAAAATTTAACAGCTGAAGTTTTAATTTTTTTAAAGCAGCTAGTAAATCGCCAAAGCATTTAATAATTTTTCAATTTGAACAGTTAAAAACGAACTGCTGCAGGAAAAGTTATTTACTGTAATTGAAAAGGCAATCTTTTTCCCGGATTTGGAATCGATATAACCAGCATAGGATTTAATGCGCGACATTGAGCCACTTTTTGCAATAATTCGTCCTTCACCGAGTTGGTTTTTACATAAGTTTGATAGCGTTCCTGATTTTCCAGCAACCGGAAGGGTTGAAACGAAAAGTGATGCGTTTTTTGAAACATTCATTGCCGTAAGAAGCGCACAAAAATGATCTGCCGAAATACCATTAGTGCGAGATAAACCGCTCCCATCCTTTAAAAAAAGTCCAGTTAAATTCAATTTTGTAGACCAATATTTTTCAACTTGCTTCAACCCTTCCTCGGTTGATCCAAAGCCGGTTTTTTGGAAACCGATCAAGCAAATTAGACCTTCGGCGAATAAGTTTACACTTTTCATATTGGTAAATTTGGCAATATCTATGATTTTTTCTCCTTCGTGCGTGAAAAGTATTTGGAAATTAGAATTGTACCTGTTTTTTACTATTAGATTTTCTTTTCTTACTGATTTCGGGCCGTCTCCAACGGTAATTCCACTATTCGTGAGTTGCTGATATAGTTCATGTGCCAATTGAAATTCTGGATCCGGCAAACTTCCTTTTACTTCAAACCCTGCATGGTTCTGTGGCAGCGAACCAGTTGCAAACCTATCTAAAGAATAAGGTGCGCCAAATATATAGGAATTATCTCCGGTGACGTTTTCAGAAGTTATGTAATTATGAAACGTTAAATCCGGTACGACTGGGAAAGTAGTTACTAATTCTGTCTTTGAACCCGGGGAGGAGCCAGTTTTAAAATGCATTTTCAAAAGATTGTCAAATACACAAATTCCAGCTGGACCAGCGCCATAGTAATTCCCCATATCCGACCAGCTCCAGCCATCCGGAGCTCCAGCATAACCAAATTCAGAGCCATCTGCGATTATTGCACCGGAAATATGTGTGATTCCTAATTTTTGAAGCGAATCAACCCATGCAATTAAAAAATCTCGCTGATGACCATCCTCCGTAAAATATTTACTTCCCAAAGAAACATCTCCACCACCGCGAATCCAGATATTCCCATGAAGCATTCCATTTTTATCGATTGTTCCGTCTGAGTATATTCTAGTTTTTGGACGAAATTCCGCTCCAAGTATTTCTAGTGCTGAAGCCGTCGCGAATAATTTTGTAGTGGAAGCAGATGGAATGGAAAGATTAGAATTTAATGCAGCGATTTGTTCGCCATTAGATATGTCGAATGCCTGAAAGCTGACAGTGGCATTTGTTAATTCTGGCAGAGCTTTAAATTGATTTATAGATTTTTCAATGCTATTTTGCCCCCAAAAAACTTGTGTGTAAACAGCGCAAAATAGTAAAGAAATTATTGTTAACTTCATAGCCTAAAAGTAAAGGTAAAATTTTGCATTACTTCCCATTGAAAGGCGAAATTTTATTTTTTCTTTAAAAATATAGCATAAAAAATTTTCAAATAATAAAAATAGCCGCTCTAATAATAATTTATGCCAACAAAAAAAAAGATAAAAATATTACGAATAATAAACCGATTTAATATCGGTGGACCTACATATAACGCTACTTTTTTAACGAAATATCTTTCTGAAGATTTTGAAACTATGTTAATTGGCGGACTGCCGGAAGAAGGCGAGTCCGATTCATTACACATTTTACAGGAATACGGATTAGACCCAATTTTATTGGAAGAGATGAAACGAACGCCGAGTTTTCAAGGGGATAGAAAAGCATACAAACGTTTGAAAGAAATAATACGTGAATTTAAACCAGACATTGTGCATACCCACGCTTCTAAAGCTGGCGCACTTGGAAGAAAAGCAGCACACGAATTAAATGTACCTGTAATTATTCATACGTTCCACGGACATGTTTTTCATTCCTATTTTGGGAAATTTAAATCCCGAATTTATAAATTAATCGAACGAAGGTTGGCCAAAAAATCTACCGGAATCGTTGCCATTTCTAATTTACAAAAAGAAGAATTATCTAAGGAACACAATATTTGTGCAGGGAAAAAGATTACGGTTATCCCTTTGGGGTTTGATCTAAATAAGTTTCATGAAAATCTTGAAGAAAAGAGACAAATTACAAGGGCAGAATATTCCATAATGGAAGATGAGGTTGCTATTTGTATAATCGGTAGATTGGCGCCAATTAAAAATCACACTTTATTTTTGGAATCCATCGAACTAGTTTCCAAACAAACGGATAAGAAAATTGCCGTTTTTATTGTTGGTGATGGTGCCGAAAGGATTTCAATTGAGCTAAAAATCGAAAATATGCAGCTTGGATCGAATGTGCGATTTGTGCTAACTTCCTGGATAAAAAACATTGACTATTTCAATGCAGGAATGGATATTTTATGTTTAACATCTAATAATGAAGGAACGCCAGTCAGCTTAATTGAAGCACAAGCGGCTAACATACCTGTTATTTCTACAGATGTCGGAGGAGTAAGAGATGTTGTGAAAGATGGTGTTACTGGATTCATCGTTCCAAAAAATTCAAAGGAAAAATTTTCAGAAAAATTATTACTTTTGTTAGAGAATGATGATAAACGAAAAGTAATGTCTCAAAATGGTTGGAACTTTGTGAAAAATAAATTTCACTATACTACCCTTGTTGACAATATGGAACTATATTACAAGAAGTTGTTAAAAGAAAAATTAGATGATAGAAATTAAGTCGTTACATCTTATTCTTATTTGTATTATTTCCTTTGGATTGCAGCGTTGCGGTATAAATAATAATATGATGTTTAAGGCGCCAAAAGGTCAGAATGTAAGTATCGAAAAAGTACTCATGCAACCAACTGGTGATTATAGGATTTCGGTGGATGATAAATTAACTTTCACCATGGCAACAAACAGCGGAACAAAAATTGTTGAAGCGATGGGCGGAATAAGAGGAGAAAGTGTTGCTGGAGGAGCAAGTGAATATGTTGTCCGTAAATCAGGTAAAGTTGAATTGCCGCTACTGGGAGAAGTTGGTGCTGAAGGATTGACAGTTGTTCAATTTGAAGATACTTTGCAAAGACTATTTTCACAAGAATACCAGAATCCTTTTGTTCAGGTAAAAATCACCAACCAACGGGTAATTGTTTTTCCAGGAGGTGGGGCAGATCCTAGAGTTGTATTTTTAACGAATTCTAATACTACTTTAATGGAGGCAATAGCCCAAGGGGGAGGAATTTCAGAAAGGGGAAAATCAAATTCAATAAAATTAATGCGAAAAGAAGGAGGAGTGCGCCAAATATATACAATTGATCTTTCTACAATTGACGGATTGAAATATGCGGATATCGTGGTTCAAGCAAATGATTACATTTATGTTGAACCAACTCCGGATTTAGCTCGTGAATTAATGAAAGATATCTCTCCAATCCTTGCAATACTTTCTACGTCTTTACTTTTAATTAATCTATTCAAATAATATTTTATCCAATTGAAAAATAAAAGTATCATTGTTAATAAGCATTATGATCCTGCTATCTTAAAAACGATAATTAGACGGTATTGGTGGTGGCCAGTATTGTTTGTCTTTGCCTTCTCTTCTTTTGCTTATTTTTTATTGCGCTATACTAAACCAGTATATGAGTCAACCATGGTAATGCAATTAGAGAAAGAAGATGCTGCGAAAGAAATCATTGACATTGAAAACATTAATTCGAGAAATGGAGATATTTCAGCTGAGATTGAATTACTGCGCTCACAACTTATTTTTGAAAAAGCTATCCAAAAGCTTAATTATTCCACTAGTTATTTCTCGGAAGGGCAAGTTTTAACAACGGAAAAATATAATTCGAGTAGTTTCATGGTTAAATCTTATGAATTAAAAGATTCTACTTTGATAGGTATTCCTATTTATTTAAAATATAGTCGCGATATTGTTACGCTGGATTATATTTTTAACAACAAAAAATATTCTATTAAAGGAAGATTAGATGAACATTTAATCAATAATCATTTCAACATTGTCATAAAAGCAATAAGTAAAAGCGAACTAGAGAGGGAAGCCACGAAAAATAAATTATATTTTGTTTTTAATAGCATTCAATCCTACACGAATGCAATGTTAAGTTCACTTCAAGTCCTGCCAATTGACCCAGTTGCAAAAACAATTCAGATTACCTTTACTGGAAATAATCCGAATCAGTGTCAAGATATTATAAACGCTGTTGCTGAGACATTCAATCAATATGAAAAAGAAAATAAACGAAACGGCTCAGATAATATTTTGGCATTTATTAAGCAGCAATTGGATTCCTTGTCGATTGAATTAGACCAATCCAATAATGAGTTAATTGAGTTCCAACGAAAATCAAATGTTTCAACCATAGAGGAAGAAAATGAAAAGTTAACAAGTAATGTATCGGAATTACAAACTAAATTAATTGACATTGAAGAGGAAATTCGTTCTTTAAGTAGTGTTAGTTCAAAGTTAAAATCTGATCCTAATCGATTGGAAGTATACCGGCTTTTACCGGAAATGCTTGGTAAAAGTTATGAATCCGCGCTATCTGCTCAGATAAGCACTCTTTTTGATCTATTAGATCGGAAGGAAGAACTTCTGTTTCGCGTAACTCCTGAAAATACCGAAATAAAAGCAATCAATACCAAAATTCAACAGAAATTAGCTGCGATACGCAGAAGTATTGGAGCAATATTAGATCGAATGAATAGCGACAGTAAAATCATCTCCTCCAAAATAGCAAGCTATGAGAATGAAATGTTAGAATTGCCAGAAAAGAAGATAGAATATAGTAAGTTGATTAATGCTCAAAGTTTTAATGAAGAATATTATACTTTATTATCGGATAAGCAAACGCAATATCTGATTTCAGATGCAGGTTATACCTCTAGTAATCGTATTCTATCTCGTCCATCAATCAGTTTAGAACCAGTTTCTCCTAATGTAAAATTTATCTATTCCTCCTTTATAATGATTGGAATATTTTTTGGATTTGGAATTCTAGTATTAAAATACCTCACGTATAACGAGATTAACCAATTGGATGAACTTGTAAAATTATTACCTGCTAAAGCATCGATTCTTGGGGGCGTTCCATTTTATTCTGAGATGAAATTTTCGCAGCTAGTTGTGGGTAAATCTTCAAAATCTGCTTTGGCAGAAGCCATGCGGAAAATCCGAATAAATTTGACCTATATTAGTCCAAATTATCAAACAATAGCGGTTTCTTCCTCAATTTCAGGAGAAGGAAAAACTTTTATTGCATTAAATTTGGCGGGAATCATTGCCATGACTGGTAAAAAAACTATTTTATTGGATTTAGATCTTCGCAAACCAAAAATTCACATTGGGTTGGATACTAATAATAATTATGGAATGAGTGGTTTAATTGTGAATGAATTTACATTTGAACAATGCATTCAACATTCTGAAATTGAAAATTTAGATTTTATAACAGCAGGTCCTATTCCACCAAATCCATCTGAACTTTTGTTAGGAGAAAGATTCAAAGAAATTCTGGCTGAACTCAAAAATAAATATGATGTGATTGTTATTGATAATCCACCAGTAGGTTTGGTATCCGATGGGATTAGAATTTTATCCGAAGCAGATATTCCTATTTATGTTTTTAAATCTCATTACTCTAAAAGAGTTTTTGCAAAACAAGTAAAAGAGTTTTTTGATATTGGTCAGTTAGAAAATTTGAATGTTATATTGAATGGTGTAAGAAATACAAAAAGTTCCTCCTATGGTTATGGTTATGGCTATGGCTATGGTTATGGATACTATCAGGGTGAAGATTTATCATTTAAAGATAAGATTCGCGAGAAAATTAAAGATAAAATACAAAGAATTTTTAAGAAAAATGCAGATAAGGAAATTTGAAATTGAAGGATTATTATTGATTGAACCGCGCTTATTTCAAGATGACAGAGGTTTTTTCTTTGAATCCTACAATGCAATTAAATATGCTGAAATTCTAGGAGAGGGTGCTAATTTTGTGCAAGATAATATTTCTGTTTCAAACAAGCATGTTCTTAGAGGCTTGCATTTTCAGGAATCCCCTTTTGCCCAAGGAAAACTCGTAACTGTATTACAAGGAAAAGTATTAGATATTGCAGTGGATATTCGGAAAAATTCCAAAACGTATGGCCAATACCAATCCATTGAGCTTTCTTCAGAAAATAACTACCAATTTTGGATTCCTCCTGGATTCGCGCATGGATTCTTGTCATTGGAAGAAAATACTTTGTTTTCATACAAATGCACTAATTTTTACTCTCCTGAACACGAAAAGACGCTTAATTGGAATGATCCACTTTTGGCAATTAATTGGGGCGATATTTCCAATCCTATTGTTTCTCAAAAAGACATGTTTGGCCAATCTTTTCAGGATTTTATGAAAGAAAATAAATATTAATTTTTAAAGCAGATGGAACCACTTAAAATAATTTGTTTTTGTATTGGAGGGATTATTATTTCTTTAATAAGTAATGCTTTACTTTTAAATTTCTCGAAATCGCTGGGGATAAGAAATAAGAATGATGTAATGGTTCGTTGGAGCAATGAATCTAAACCTTCCCTTGGTGGAGTTTCTTTTTTTATTGTATTTCTATTCTTCATGTTAGTGCATTTAATATTGTTTTACGAAGAAAATATTTTTCACAATGAGTTATACACTGTTTCTCCTTTTGAATTCACAGGTTTGGTTTTAGCAGGAACTATTGCCTTTTCTATGGGTTTGGCGGATGATGCCTACAATACAAAACCGTTATTCAAATTATTGGTTCAAATTTCGTGTGGTATAATATTTATCCTAACGGGTACAAAAATTGACGTAACGCATATTTTTGCAATTGATGCGGCTTTTACAATTCTTTGGGTTATAATTATAATGAATTCACTAAATATGCTAGATAATATGGATGGGATAACTGGTACTACAGTAATTTCTATTCTGTTGACTTGTTTATTTGGCAACTGGATTATTTCAGGTTTTAATGCAGACATATGGACGCTATCTATTGTCGCAATGCTTGGGGGCGTTCTCGGATTTCTTGTCATGAATGTTAATCCTTCGAAATTATTTATGGGGGATGCTGGAAGTCAATTTATAGGACTTTTCGTTTCGTTTTTTGCCATACGGAATTTGTGGAATGTTAGTGCAGAAACAGAAACAAATGCTTGGGCAAGCATAATAGTAACTTTGATAGCTTTCACTCCGGCAGCTGTCGACACGTTAACGGTTGTTATTAACCGATTGAAAAAAGGAAAATCGCCAATGGTTGGTGGTAAAGACCATACGACGCACCACTTGGTATATGCTGGATTGAACGACATTCAAGTTTGGTATGTTTTTCTTGCCTTGGGAATTGGTTCAACGCTACTTTCCGTAATTATGATTTATTTGATTGATTTAGGCATAATTCTTCCAATTGCATTTTTCTCAATCTACTTTTTAGCTACGTTTTATTTCCTTTACCGCATCACACTGAAATTCCCACAAAAGAAGAAGGATTAAATGTCTTCTGAATTAAGTATTTTTGTTTGATATTTTTTTCAGATGAGATACTTCTTTCTATTTTCAATTATTTGCTGCATAGTTTCTTCTTGCTCAAGGGCAACGTCAAAAGTTTCGCTAATTGAAAACGAAACTTCCATTTCAAATTCACTTCTCGAATTACCAACTAAAATGTCTTTTTGTGGAAAAACAATTAATTTGGAAGATGAAGATATTCGCGAGCGATTGGACCGAGAAATAATAGTTAATATGTATTATCAAAGTTCTACACTGCAAGCTTTCAAGCGTGCAAATCGGTTTTTTCCTGCAATGGAAAAGATCTTGAAGGAAAATGGGGTGCCGGATGATTTTAAATATCTAGCTGTAATTGAAAGCAATTTAATGCAGGCGGTAAGTCCTGCAGGCGCACAAGGATTTTGGCAATTTATGCCAGGTACTGCGGCCGAATACAATCTTCTAATGAATAAGGAAGTGGACGAGCGATTAAATATTAAAAAAAGTACTGTAGCTGCTTGTCGCTATTTGAAATTTGCTAACGACATGCTGAAAGATTGGATATTAGCAGCAGCATCTTATAATCGCGGTATCGGCGGCGTTCGATCGGATATGCGTTGGCAAAGAACCGAAAATTATTTTGACACTCAAATGAATTCAGAAACAAGTCGATACGTTTTTAGAATTTTAGCAATGAAATTAATTCTCGAAAATCCGGAGAAATATTCCTATAATATGAAAGAAATTAAATTATATAAACCTTTTCGCACTTTTAGTGTTCCTATAAAGGAATCTATCTCAAACTTGGCAGAATGGGCAATCTCCAAAGGAATAAACTATAAGATTCTAATCAAATTGAATCCCTGGATTTTATCCAATAAATTGACGGTAAAAGACGAAGCTTTTTATATTCAATTACCACATGCGGATTTTAATTTAAAACCATACGAAGCATACAAATAGCGTGAACGAAAACGAAGAAGGATACATCGAAATATTTGGAGCAAGAGAACATAATTTAAAAAATATTGATCTCAAAATTCCGCGCAATCAATTGGTTGTATTTACCGGTTTAAGTGGAAGCGGAAAATCTTCCTTGGCTTTTGATACCATTTTCGCAGAAGGACAACGACGGTATATCGAGACATTTTCTGCATACGCAAGGCAATTTTTAGGCGGACTCGAGCGTCCGGACGTAGACAAAATAAACGGTTTGAGCCCAGTGATTTCCATTGAACAAAAAACAGTTTCACGCTCGCCACGCTCCACCGTTGGTACAATTACGGAAATTTATGATTTTTTACGCTTGCTCTATGCTAGAGTTGGTGTTGCCGTTTCCTACGAAACGGGTGAGAAAATGGTTAAATATTCCGACGATCAAATTGTTGATCTAATAATCGAGCAGTATAACGGTAAAAAAGTAAGTTTCCTCGCACCAAAAATAAAAGGACGAAAAGGACATTACCGCGAACTTTTTGAGCAAATACTGAAAATGGGTTTCACAAAGGTTCGGGTCGATGGGGAAATCAAAGAAATTGAAAAAGGAATGAAATTGGATCGCTATAAAATCCATGATATCGATATTGTAGTAGACCGTTTATTGATAAAATCCGAAGATAGGAAACGAATCTATGAGTCTGTTATCACAACGATGAAACACGGTAATAAAGCGATGATGGTAATGGATTTTGAAACAGAAAAGGTTCGCCATTTTAGCCGTTCACTAATGTGTCCAACTTCCGGTATTTCTTATCCAGAACCAGAACCAAGTTTGTTTTCCTTCAATTCGCCTTATGGCGCTTGTCCCGATTGCAGCGGACTCGGTGAAGTGTCGGAGGCAGATATTGATAAAATTATTCCCGATTTTAAATTATCGATTAAAAAAGGAGCGTTAGCACCACTTGGAGAATACAAACGCACCTGGATTTTTGATAAACTAGAAACATATCTTTTGCAGGAAGGATTCTCCATTGCAACCCCATTGGAAGAAATTCCAGAAGATATTTTGAATGTTTTGCTATATGGAAACGAAGATATGGAGCGTTCCAAAAAAAATAATGCGGTCCTTTTTGAGGGAATAATTCAGTTTGTTTCAAGGCACTCCGAAGAAAGTTCTGCTGCAATTCAACGCTGGGCTTTAAGCTTTATGAATAAAAAATGCTGTCCAACTTGCCAGGGAACCCGTTTGAAAAAAGAATCTCACTTTTTTAAATTGGACGACAAGCATATCGGTGAACTTGCGCAGATGGATTTGATTGAACTTGCAGCATGGTTCAAAGATTTAGACGCGAAATTAACAACAGACCAAAAGCTAATTGGTACAGAAATTTTAAAGGAAATCCATACGCGCTTAAATTTTGTATTGGAAGTAGGCTTGGATTACTTGACCTTGCACCGTTCTGCAAAAACGTTGTCGGGTGGTGAAGCGCAACGGATTCGCTTGGCAACCCAAATCGGATCTGAATTGATGAATGTTCTATATGTTTTGGATGAACCATCTATTGGTTTGCACCAGCGCGACAATACGCGTTTGATTAATTCGCTAAAACGCTTGCGCGATGCTGGAAATTCAGTAATTGTTGTCGAACACGATAAGGAAATGATCGAAGCGGCAGATTTTGTGGTGGACATCGGTCCCGGAGCAGGAATACACGGAGGACGAATCATCAATGCAGCGCCAATTTCTGAATTAAACACGGTTGATTCGCTTACCACAAAATATTTAACGGGTGAATTGAAAATTGAAATTCCTAAAAAACGCCGCAAAGGAAACGGTAAATTTCTTACTCTAAAAGGTGCAAGCGGTCACAACCTCAAAAACGTTGATTTAACTATTCCACTTGGTACATTTTGCTGTGTAACTGGTGTTTCTGGAAGTGGAAAATCTTCGCTAATCAACCAAACACTTTACCCGATATTGTTGGCGCATATTTACAATGGTGTCAAAAAACCATTGCCATATAAAGCAATTCAAGGCTTAGAACATTTGGATAAAGTAATTGAAATAGATCAGAGTCCGATTGGTAGAACTCCTCGTTCGAATCCTGCTACGTACACGAAAATGTTTGATGAAATCCGTTCTTTATTTGCTGGATTGCCAGAAGCGCAAATTCGAGGCTATAAAGCAGGAAGATTTTCTTTTAATGTTGCAGGTGGACGCTGCGAAACCTGCAAAGGTGGCGGGTTGAAATTGATAGAAATGAATTTCCTTCCCGATGTATACGTGGAATGTGAAATGTGTAACGGAAGGAGATATAACCGCGAAACGCTTGAAGTTCGGTTTAAAGGAAAATCGATATCCGATATATTGGATATGACAATTGAAGATGCCACACCTTTTTTTGAATCGATTCCGAAAATTTATCGTCCTTTATCGATGCTTTCTTCTGTAGGTTTGGGATATGTGAAATTGGGACAGCCGTCAACCACTTTATCGGGCGGTGAAGCGCAACGCATTAAATTGTCTTCCGAGTTGGCCAAGAAAAGCACCGGAAACACCTTCTATATTTTGGATGAACCATCTACAGGTTTGCATTTTGAAGATATTCGGATGCTATTGGAAGTATTACAACGTTTAACAGACGAAGGAAATACCGTTTTGGTCATCGAACACAATTTAGACATTGTAAAAGTGGCGGATTACCTTATTGACATTGGCCCAGAAGGTGGAAAGGGCGGTGGAATGATAATTTGTGAAGGAACGCCAGAACAGGTTGTTAAAAAAGCCAAAAACACGTCTTATACAGCAAAGTATTTAGAAGCTGAATTGAAATAAATTTTTGTCAAAGACTTAATTCCACAATCCGTTCTTCGTAATCGCGCTGAAGATCTTCGTGAATACTTTTTAGGGCGGTATGAATTTTTTTGATTTGCGCTTCTTGGATATTTACCAAGACTTTACTCTCGTGGATGTTCAAGCTGAGTTTCTTCATTTCTTCGCAAAAATGAATGCGCACTTCGATTTCAGTGATTTTATTTCCTGAAAAACCAAGGTAACGGTTCATGTGACGTACAACTTTTCGAATCGTTTTTTTAGCCCAAAAAACGCTTGTTGTGTTTACATCCTGCATCAAGTCGGTAATGGCACTTGCCAGCTCTTCCTGGAAAAGCATTTCATCTTCCGACCAAAACAATAGGTAGCTGAGAAGTTCTTTATTTTCTTTTTTGAACCGAATCAATTTCCCGCAGATTTCCTCCAATGATTTTCTATCAAGGGTAGAAATTTCTTTTCGTATGTCCTTTAATTCGGCTGGTTTTAGCAATTTCTCTCGTTTTAATTGAACTGTGTAAAATCCTTATGCTTCAAACTTCTTGAAAATCACACTCGCGATGTGTCCACCAAATCCAAACGTATTGCTCATTGCATACCTCATTTCCTTTTGTTTTGATTTACCTAAAGGAAAGTCGAATAGATTTTTAAAATCCGGTTCAATTTCTGTGGTATTAATAGTTGGTGGAATTATTGCCTCTTGCAAAGCCATTACGCAAGCAATTCCTTCAATCGCTCCTGCCGCACCGAGCAAATGTCCGGTCATGGATTTCGTTGCAGAAATAGTTAGGTTTTTATGTTCGCCAAAAACACGTTTTGCTGCAATTAATTCAGAATTATCACCTTGCGGCGTTGAAGTAGCGTGCATGTTGATATAATCTATCTCGTTTGCAGTAATTCCTGCTTCGCGCATCGCTTCTAGCATTCCCAAAACGGCTCCATCTCCTTCCGGATGTGTTCCGGTTAAATGGTAAGCATCTGCCGCCATTCCGCCACCAACAATTTCACCATAAATAATGGCACCGCGTTTTTTTGCGTGTTCATATTCTTCCAGAATTAATGCTCCTGCGCCTTCTCCCATCACAAAACCGTCTCTGTTAACATCGAAAGGCCGTGATGCCGTTTCTGGCGAATCATTTCGTGTCGACAATGCTTTTGCAGAGGAAAAACCACCAATCGCAGATTGTGTAATTGCAGCTTCTGATCCTCCAGTAATTATCATCTCAGCTTTATCCCATTTTATGTAATTGAACGCTTCGATTAATGCTGTATTGGAAGTTGCACAAGCAGAAACCGGACAGAAATTTACCCCACGCAGGCCGTACTTAATGGAAATAATGCCAGAAGCAATATCAACTAAAATTCGAGGAATAAAAAACGGTGGAAACCGAGGTGTACCATCTCCTGCGCAATATTCCATCATCTGGTCTTCAAACGTTTGAATACCGCCATTTCCAGAGCCCCAAATTACACCGATACGGTCTTTGTTCAATGCGCTGAAATCAATATTTCCATGCTGAACAGCTTCCGCAACGGCAACCAATGCATATTGTGAAAACGGATCGTACTTGCGTATTTCTTTCACATCAAAATGGTCTTTCGGATCGTATCCTTTTAATTCACAGGCAAATGTCGTTTTGAATTTAGAAGTGTCGAATTTTGTAATTGGTGCAGCACCGCTTACGCCATTTTTCAGATTCTCCCAATATGCATTTAAATTATTTCCTATTGGTGTCAATGCACCGATTCCAGTAATTACTACACGTCTCATTTTTCAGTTTTACGTTTTTGAAATTTAATAAACTCTAAATTCAAATTGTTCCATTTATGCATTAGAATTTAAAAAGCGGAATTTAATGAAAGTATATGACTGGCTACAAATATACCAAAATATGTTTCTCCAAAGTGTTATCGCGTTTCTCCCATTGAGGGGGAGATGAAGAGGGGTGAGCAACACACATAAAAGTTAAATCTGTAAACTTTTTTTAGGATGGGTCAAAATTATCTTTCTCCGAATTGTTATCGCGTTTCTCCCCTTGAGGGGAGATAAAGAGGGGGTGAGCAACACACATAAAAGTTAAATCGCACACTTTTTTAGGACGGATCAAATTATGTTTCTAAACTTAATTAGTTATAACAATCTTCTTTGTTTTTAATAAACCGGCAACTTCATAGCGAACAAGGTAAACGCCTGGATTGAGTTTTACTTGAAGGGTGTTTCCAACCATTTCTTTAAAAACCAATTTTCCTTCGGAGCTATAAATAGCCAATTCGCCTAGATCAACAGGGTTTTGGAAATTGATTAATCCTGTACTACTAGGATTTGGGAAAACCAACAATTCGTCACCTGCTCCTAAAATTACCACTCGAAGATCCGAGTATTCAAACGCTCCATCAAAGTCGGTTTGTTTTAAACGGTAGTAGGAAACGCCGTTCAATGGATGTAAATCTTGGGTAGCATAGCTTAATAATACGGTACTATTTCCAGCTCCATCCATGTTTGCAATTGGTTCGAAATTGAATATATCTGCACTGCGTTCAACGGTGAAGAAATCGTTGTTGTGTTCCGACGCGGTTTGCCACGTTAAATCAACGATTCGGTTTTGTAAAACAGCATCAAAACTCACTAGTTCAATTGGTAAAGCATTGCCTAAGGAAATATTTGCTTGGGTGATTTGTGTATCACCTCTTCCATTACCTCCGGAGTATTGTGCCATTAAATTCTGACGCGAAAATAGAATTAGCAAAATATAAATTATAGGTTTCATAGTTGAATTGATTTTTACCATCATCCAAGATTTTGCTAATTTCGAGAAGCATCTGCACTGTACCATAGGATAATTGTTATTTTCTAAATATTTTATATTTCATTTGGAGAATTCGACGAAAAAAAAGTTAGTGTTTTGCCCATCATCCTTAAATAATGCTGTTCAATTGTAAAAAATCTTACCAACCATTTTATATCTATTATACATCAATTTTTTTTTTAAATTTCTTGGGGCTAGCCCCC
>CANJSS010000001.1 GCA_947476955.1 Flavobacteriales bacterium | reverse complement strand
TGGAATTAGCGCATTCAGTATAGGTTTACCATCGAGTAAAATAATTCTATCTATTGCGACTATTCTGATTTTACTGAATCTTTTATTGGAAGCTGATTATGGAAATTACTGGCGAAATATTAAGAATAATCGTATATTTTTAATCTTAACAGCATATTTTTCCTTGCACCTGATTGGTCTTTTATGGTCTGCGGATTTCGAATATGCATTTCAAGATATACGCATCAAGCTTACCATTTTTATACTACCATTGGTAATTGTTTCGAAACCTCTGGAATCTGAAAAGCAACTTCGAAATATTTTGCTTTTATTTTGTGCTGCGCTCGTTTTCACTTCTCTTGTGAACTTTGCATCTTACCAACACTGGTTTGGCACAAAAATCTATGGCGATATCCGCGCGTTATCTTTATTTGGTTCCCACATTCGGTATGGAATTTTAATTGCTATGGGAGCAGCAATTTCCTTGTTTTATATCTGGAAATTAGAAAGCGCAAAAAAATGGTTTTTAGTCCCTGTTTTAGTATGGTTTTGCTTTTACACCTATTACAGTCAAATTATCTCTGGCTTGTTAGCACTTGTTCTTATTCTTTGCACTTTCCTTCTTTTTGTTGGATTCAGAAAATCAAAACGATTTGGCTATTCATTAGTTGTTATATTGTTTCTTTTGGCATTACTGCCTAGTGTATACCTTTTTATGAACCTTAAGGAGCAAACAAAAATAGATTTATCTCCATTGGAATCCGTTTCTCCTTTTGGAAATCCATACACGCACAATGTAAATCCCAATACCTATATAAACGGCAAACCTATTTTCACTTATTTATGTGAAGAAGAATTAAAAAAAGCTTGGAACGATCGCTCTTCATTGAATTACGACAGTTTAGACAATCGAAAACAACCATTGCGGATTACATTGATTCGATACATGTCAACCAAAGGGCTTCGCAAAGATAGAACCGATTTTCAGAAATTAACGACCAAAGATATTCGATTTATAGAAAATGGTGTTGCAAGTATTCAGGAGACAAAAACTGGATTTCCTGCTCGGTTCGAAGGAATTAAATTTCAGCTCAATAATTCATTAGATCCAAATGGTCATTCCCTCTTACAGCGATTGGAATTTTGGAAAACTGGATGGACAATTATAAAAGAAAACTGGATATTTGGCGTGGGAACAGGTGATGTTCAGGATGCGTTTGATCAACAGTACGCTATTGAAAATTCCGCTTTGCTTCCTGTCAACAGGCTCAGAGCGCACAATGCATATCTTACGAATTGGATTTCATTTGGAATTCTTGGATTACTTCTTTTCATTTGGATGCATGTAGCATTCTTTGTAGAAAACTACAAAAATGGAAACATTTTACCCCTTTTGTTTTGTATCGTAGCAATGACAACATTTTTCATAGAAGACACCCTAGAAACCCAAATGGGAGCTGCATTTTTCGCCTTTTTCTATGCTTTGTTTCTTCCTAAAAAGGAGTTAATTAAAGCGGATTAATTGGGCTGAATTTATTTGCTTTTTTTGAAGATATTTCCAACTTCTTTACCGATTTTTTGAATAGCCTCCACACTTTTTACAATCGGTGTGGCATCGATATCATCGTAACCTCCATAAAGATTTTCCACTTGACTTTGCGATGGATAAATCAAAATCGTGTCATTCTCTGGAAATCCTTTCTCAATCTTCCCTGAAAACGCTTCAATTCCACTAATATAGGAAACGGCGCCATTTCTAGCAGAACAAAAAACAACTAATTCATTCCCGGAATTTTGAGTGCGAAAAAGGAATAAATCCTCTAACTCTTCAATTTCCGTCAAGGTTGTTTTATGAGAAATTTTATTCGCACTAGCGATTCTATTCCACTTTTCAAATGTGAATGAACTGGCAAATAAATCTATTCCTATTTTTAATTCATTTGATAGTCGCAATACACGTTCTACCCATAGCGGAAAACTCGCTTCCAATTCTGCTAACTTTGGACAAACAACAAAAATTTTGGAGTACATAATCATAGGCTTATCGAACTGACAAAAGAAAATTGTTTTATCGCAAACATCTAATAAATGGTCTCGATCATCCCCTACGATACGTTTCAATAAATTTATTTTTCGACTGTCGTTAATCACAACAATATCCGCTACCAATTCTTTTGAAACCCTAGCAATTCCGGAAGAAAGATTATGATCTATAGTAGCAATGGCATTTACTTTGGAATCTCCGCCTGAAAAATGTTTAACAATATCTTCCAATGCCCTTCTTGAACTTCGAATCAAACGCTCAGCGACCTCATTATCCGGAACAACGCTAACGACCGATATCGGATTAATCACTTTTCTATCTGTGACAAGCATAGAAAAATCCAAAAGATTTTCATTTCCCTTAAATTCATTTATCGCCAAAAGTAAATGTTGGTTTCTTAATTTGGTTTCATTTCCTTCATCGATACCTTTTTCCGCAATTTCCAATAATAGACGTTTTCCTGCATTTTCCGTAACAAAAGAAGCGGTCATACACGTTACCAAAATCAGTAAAATTGTACCATTTACAATTTTAATGTCCAAAATATTATTTTCATAACCAACCATAATTACAGCCAACGTTGCAGCTGCATGCGCAGTACTCAATCCAAATATAATCTGGCGTTCCGCGCTGCTCATTCTAAAAATCCATTGCGTTATTAATGCCGCAAACCATTTACTAAAAATAGCAAAGGAGGTTAAAATTGCCGCGATGATTAGCGACCATGTCCCATCAAAAAGAACTTTGTAGTCAACTACCATTCCCACGAAAATCAAGAAGAAAGGAATAAATAGTGAGTTTCCAATAAACTCAACACGGTTCATGAGTGTGGAACTTTGGGGAATTAATCGATTTAAAACCAATCCAGCGACAAAAGCACCAATGATATGCTCTACACCTGCTACCTCCGCCAAAAACGCTGCAAAAAAGACAATGGATAAAACAAAAATATATTGCGAATTTTTTTCACTTTCCAATTTGCTAAAAAACCATTTTGCAATGCGCGGAATTATGAAAAACATAATCAAAGAAAAAATGGTTAAAGAGGTTATTAATCGGATCCAGAACCCACTATCCAAATTGCCATTTGCAGAACTAGAAATAACCGCTAGGATTATCAATACAGCAGTATCCGTTAAAATTGTTCCACCAATTGTAATAGCTACAGCAGAATTTTTAGTTAACCCAAACTTACTTATTATTGGATAAGCTACTAATGTGTGTGTAGCAAACATACTGGCAGTAAGTAAACTAGCTGTTAAATCCAATTTCAGGATGTAGTAACATATGGGAAACCCAAGTGTTATTGGAACGAAAAAAGTAAGCAACCCAAAAACCAAACTTTTACGTATATGCTTGCGGAATTCATTCATGTCTAATTCCAAACCAGCCATAAACATAATGTATAATAGCCCGATTGTTGAAAATAGCTTAATCGAACCCTCAGATTCCATCGCTTTAACTCCTATCAAACCTAAACCATGCGGACCAATAATTACTCCCGAAATTATTAATCCGATAATTGCTGGGATTTTAATCTTTCTTAATAAAATAGGAGACAGCAAGATGATAAATAGCAACAAAGAGAAAACCAAAACTGGGTTTTTAAGTGGGAGGTGAAATTCCTCTAATAAATGTGCAAAAAAATAGTTCATCCCATCCGGATTTTAAATAGGAATCAAAGTTAATTCTTTCAATGATTAATTTCTTAATATGAAGGAAAAACTTAAAACAAATGTTTTCGTTTATCTTTGCAAGAAAAAATAAAAAATGCGCTTTGAATTAACCAAAGATTTTCTTGAAATACTTCGTGCCAAAATCACGGAGCAAGATGTTCTATGGATTAATGAAAACATTTTAGAACTTCACTTTGCGGATATTGCTGAAATCCTGGACAAATTGACCAACGATGAAGCAAAATACATTTACTTTCAGCTCGACGAAGATACTCAGGCGGATGTTTTAATGGAATTGGAAGAGGATGTGCGAGATCGTTTTCTTGCCTCACTTTCCTCTAAAGAAATTGCAGACCAACTTGAAAATCTTGACTCGGATGATGCTGCTGATATCCTTGGGGAACTTTCCGACGAACAAATTCAGGAAGTTATCTCTCACATGGAAGACGATGAGGCGGCGGAAGATATTGTTGACCTTTTAAATTACGACGAAGATACTGCTGGTGGTTTGATGCAAAAAGAATTTATCCAAGCAAAACTAGATTGGCCCGTAAATCGCTGTTTGGTTGAACTTCGCAGACAAGCAGAGGACGTTGAAAAAGTCTATACTATTTATGTGGTGGATGACTTCAATAAATTAGTTGGTGTACTATCATTGAAACGCTTACTTTTTGCTAGTCCTAAAACTAAAATCATTGATTTATACCAAGGAAAAAATATTATTTCGGTTAAAACGAGCGATGACAATGAGGAAGTTGCAAAAGTAATGGAAAAATACGATTTAGTTTCCGTTCCTGTTGTGGACCTTCAAAACAAATTAGTTGGTCGAATTACCTTGGATGATGTTGTAGATGTGATCAAAGAGGAAGCGGATAAAGATTTTCAATTGGCATCCGGTATTTCTGAACGGATTGAATCCAATGCAAGTGTATGGCGAATTTCTCGTGCGCGTTTACCATGGTTATTGATAGGAATGCTGGGCGGAATTTTAGGCGCACAAGTAATTTCTGGATTTGAAATTGGGATTACACAAGTTCCAGCCTTAGCATTTTTTATTCCACTGATTACTGCAATGGGTGGAAATGTTGGTGTCCAATCTTCAGCAATCGTAGTTCAATCGCTTGCTAAGGGGAATAAGCAATTTGGCAGTATTCTCTCAAAACTTTCAAAAGAAGCACTAGTGGGATTAGTTAACGGACTATTTCTCGCACTCATAATTTATGGTATTGCTACATTTTTCGAAAATTCAACATTAGGACTTGTTGTTAGTATTTCACTGTTTACGGTAATTATTTTTGCGGCAATTTTCGGAACGCTTATTCCTTTGGTTCTAGATAAATACAATATTGACCCTGCACTTGCAACTGGGCCATTTGTTACAACATTAAACGATGTTCTTGGTTTGTTTATTTATTTCACAGTTGGGATGCTTCTTTACCATATTTAATAAGTAGCGCCTAGAATTTGATTGAATTTCCTTGTGCTTTTTAATTAAATGAACCAATACTATATTGATACTGATGTCAGTATTCGCAATTATAATAGAATCAACTAATTTTTTATATATATTTACAAAAATTTAAATACGTACAGTTATAACGCCTATTTAAAAAAATTACTTATTTATGAAGAAATTACTAACAATTCTTACCGTTCTAAGTTCATTATTGATTAATGCACAAACAGCTGATTTTATTGCTAGTCCAACAACTATTTGTTCAGGTGGTCAAGTACAGTTTTTTGATGCATCTGTGGGCGCACAAAGTTACTCATGGACGTTTGCAGGTGGTTCGCCTGTAACATCCAATCAAGCAAATCCTCTAGTTACCTACGCTACTCCTGGCGTATACGATGTACAATTGACAATTACAAATAGTGGTAATTTGTTTATTGAGTTGAAAGTTGGTTTTATAACAATTTTAAATAATGCATCTATTGCATTGACATCTCCACCAAATTCAGATAATCAAATACTTTGTGTCAATACTCCCTTAGCAGAACCTATTACGTATACTGTAATTGGTGCTCAAAATGCAACCTTTACTAATCTACCGGCAGGAGTAACTGGCTCTTTCGTTCCAAATGATTCTGGTGTAGTTATAACCATTAATGGAACCCCAACGGTAAGTGGGATTTTTAATTACTCTTTTCAAACAGGAGGAACTTCTTGTAATCCTGAAACTGCAACAGGAACGATTACAGTGGAGGAACTGCAATCTTTAACACTGCAGTCTTCGGCAGGAACGGATAACCAAATAGTTTGCGAAAATATTCCCTTGACAACTATTACTTATCAAGCTGGAGGCGGCGCAACTTCCGCTTCTGCCTCCGGATTGCCAATCGGATTATTGAATGGTTTTGCTGCTGGAATAGATTCAATTTCTGGAATACCTAACGAATTGGGAGTTTTTAATTATTCAATTGTAACGTCAGGCGGTGCATGTCCAGCTGTTTCTGTAAATGGCACAATCGAGGTAGTTATTGCACCATCTCTAACATTGCAAACCGTAGGATTAGAAAATCAAATAATATGTGAAAACAACGCTGTAAGTTCTATAGAATATTCTTTTGGCGGCGGAGCAACAGATGCTACCGTTACCGGTTTGCCAGCAGGATTGAGTGGAACAACAACTTCTGGAATATTTGCAATTACAGGAACAGCAACTCAAAGTGGTGTTTTCAACTATACGGTTAGTACAATTGGTGGAAATTGTGTGCCTGATATTGCATACGGAACAATTACTGTTGAAGCAACACATACATTATCCTTACTATCTATAGCAGGAACGGATAACCAAGTTATTTGCGAAAACACTCCTTTGACAACTATTAATTATCAAGTTGGTGGTGGTGCAACTTCGGCTTTCGTTTCCGGATTGCCAATTGGATTGCTTAATGATTATCTTGCAGGATTGGATTCAATTTCTGGAATACCGAATGAATTCGGCATTTTTAATTATACCCTTACTACAGTTGGTGACGCGTGTCCGTCCGTTTCACTTTCAGGAATGATTGATGTAACTCCAGCAACAACCTTGTTGCTTCAGCTTGCAGGTTCGGACAACCAAACGGTTTGTGAAAATTCAAACATTACTCCAATTGATTATTTAATTGGTGGAACAGCAAATGATGCTACCGTAATTGGTTTGCCAGCTGGGATTAGTGGAACTCTAACTGCCGGGGTTTTCAGTATTACAGGAAATTCTGCAATAACAGGAATATTTAATTATACCGTAACAACATCTGGTGGCACTTGTGATCAGGCAGTTGCAACTGGAACATTGGTTATTGAAATCACTCCAACTCTTGCCTTGCAGGTTTTAGGCACAAATAATCAGATAGCTTGTGTGAATTCAAATATTGATCCAATCAATTATACAATTATTGGTGATGCAACTGGAGCGGATGTTGCGGGATTACCAGCAGGTTTGAACTTTACGGTATCAGGCAACGTTGTAACTATAACAGGAAATTCATCTGTAACCGGAAATTATACCTATACAGTGACTACAACGGGAAGCAGTTGCACACAAGCGGTTGAAAATGGTAGTATACAAATCCAAAATTCATTTATAGATTTAACTTCTGCTGCCTATACGAATGATCAGTTGGTTTGTGTAAATAATCCAATCGTACTGATTCAATATGAAGTAGGAGGTCCTGTAACGATTAATGACTTACCTACAGGAATATTAAGTTACTATACACCTGGTGTGCCAAATACATTTACAATTTACGGTACACCAACATCCGTCGGAACATTTAGCTACACATTACAAAGCAACAATAATTGCGGTTCCAGTTTAGTTGTAGGAAACATTACTGTCATTCCTGCAATTACAGGAAATACAGCAGGTTCTAATACAACAATATGCGAGGGTTCCGAGTTTACTTTTATCGGCAGTAGTTTGACAAGTAACAATTCAAATTACACCTACTTGTGGCAACAAGCAGCAGCTATTACTGGGCCTTGGTCACCAGCAGCTGGAATCAATAATCAATCTTACTATACTAATACCCAACAAATTGGAACAGCTAACTTCTATAGAAGAATTGTTTATGCTGGAAATTGCTCAAGCACTTCCGCAATAGTAACGTTAACCGTGAATTTATTGCCTACAGTTGCTGCTTTGAATACAACATCTACAATTTGTACAAATGACACACTCATTATTCCCGGATTCACTGCAACAAATGGTATTTTTAGCTGGACACACGACGGCGCAGGACAATTGTTAAATACTACTACTGCAGCACCAACTTATATTCCAGTGAATGCGGATAATGGCAATACCGTAACTTTAAGCTACGTTGTCACGAGTAATAATGTATGTGCCCCAGCAACGATAGAAGGAAATTATTCTATACTTGTTTTGCCTAACCCAATTGCAGAAGCTGGTGGAATGGCAAATGTGTGCATAAATGGACCTACGGTGGATATTATTGGAACGCAAGCTTCCAATGGAGCGATTACTTGGACACAAAATGGATTTGGTAGTTTGAACGATAATACACTCTTATCTCCAATTTATACTACATCCCTTCAAGATTCAGGATCCGTTATTTTATTTACAATGGTCGTTTCATCCACTTTATGTGCTGTGCCATTAACGGACACTGCATTTTTCACATTGAATGTTGACGATTTTGGAGCAAATCCTGCATTGAATGCTTTTGCAGGACAAGACGTTACAATCAATCTTGGTCAGTCGGTTCAATTGGAAGCAACTGGAACGGCAATAACAACATGGAATTGGTCACCAACTGCTGGATTGAGCGATTCAACTATCTACAACCCAATTGCAACGCCAAATGCAACAAATCAATACGTTTTAACTGTTTCAAATGCTTTAGGATGCTTTGATCTAGACACAATTCAAGTTACTGTAATTACAGATTTCACTTTATTTGTTCCAAATTTATTCTCCCCAAATGAGGATGGAACAAATGACTTTTGGGAAATTCCAGGAATAAATTTATTCCCAAATTCAAAAGTTACTGTAATCAATAGAGAAGGTCTGGAAGTATATAGCAATTCTAATTATGACAATACATGGGATGGTTCATACAATGGCGACCCTCTTCCTGAGGCAACCTATTACTACCATTTAGAAATAGTTGGTTCTGAAAAAATTTACAAAGGAGCAGTTTCCATTCTTCGCAGTACTAAATAATACAAATTAGAAAGAAATATGAATACACTAAAACTTATTCTAAGTATTTGCTTAACTATTAGTTTAACTAAAGTGAGCGCTCAACAAGTGCCATTTAGTAGTCAATATCATGCAAATATGATTACGATAAACCCAGCAATGACAGGGATATCCGAATACGGACAAGCATTTTTATCCCATAGAAGTCAATATGTAGGAGTGCAAGGCGGGCCACAAACAAGCTACTTTTCAATTGATAATCAAATTGGAGATGGAAAAAATGGCATTGGCTTAACAATTCTAAATGATGTTACAGATATACTTGCACGAACAAGTTTTATGGCGAATTATGCCTATAGAGTAAAGTTCAATGAGAAAAGTAATTTGCGATTTGGTTTAGCTATGGGACTTCAAAACAACAGAATTGATTTTGATAAAGCGCAAGTTGTTGACCAAAATGATCAAATACTTTTTGGCCCTCGTCAAAGTCAGACCGTTTTTAACTTGGATTTCGGGTTGGCATTAAACCTAAATAAATTTCAATTAGGATTCGCATTGCCACAATTAGTGAATAGCCAACCAACGTTCAATTCTTCAACAGGTGACCAATTTTCCATCAATAACCAAAGACATATTCGTTCAACCGTAAAATATGAATTTGTTTTAAACGAAACCAAAGGTGTAACATTTTATCCGATGGTTATGGTCCGTGCAACAAAAGGAACACCAATTCAATATGATTTCAGCGCTGTTTTAGACGGTAAAAAAGCGGGTTGGATTGGCGTTACTTATCATAATTCTTATGCTGTTGCTGTTAGTGCGGGAATTCGACACAGAAATTTCACTTTTGGTTACGCGCACGATTTTATTTTATCTCAAGTAAATGCATATAGTAAATTCTCCTCTGAATTTATTTTAGGTTATAAATTCGGAGAAAATCTTAAAAAACAAAAGCAATGGAACGACGATATGAATATTCGTGTTGAAGACTTGGTGCAGGCCAAAGAAGAACAGGAAGAACAAATATATTATTTGGAAGAAAAACAAGATTCAATATCAAAAGAACTTGCCATAGTGAGAGCTGAAAATGAGAGGGTTTTGAGGGAAATGGATAGTGTTCGTGCAGATTTAAAGACCCAAGCAGAAGTTATTATTGCTCAAACACAAAATGCAACAACGCCTGCTGGCTATAAACCTCAAACATCGAATGGTAAACCTCAACCATCTGATGGTAAATATAGAATAGGAGACGTAACAAATTATAGTGATGAAAACAATCAATATCCAGCAGCAGGTTATTATGTGATAGTAGGGTCTTTTGGTGTTGAAAAAAATGCTTTAAATTTCAAAGACAAATTAATAAATAATGGAATGTCGGATGCCGCCTTACTTTTCAATACTTCAAAAAATGTTCGCAATGCGTATGTGTTTTATTCTCCCAACAAAAGTGAAGTAGATGCAGAAAAACAGAAACTTAAGGGGAAATACGATAAAATTTGGATACTTAAATTGAAATAATCTTTTGATGATTCAGTAGTGTACGATAAAAATAAATTAAAGGGGGATTTCCAATAGGTAATCCCCCTTTGTTGTAAGTTGCCTTTCCGAAAAATATCCACAGCAACAATGCTATCAGAAGCCAAATAGATTAATTTCTGTTTTTAACGAATTTCAGAGATTATTATTGAAATAAAATCGAACCAATATTTTAATAAAAGGGTGTCTTAATAAGGATCATTTTTCGGTTCTATCCTTCATTTTTGGTATATTTGAATCGAAGCCTTGATATGTTTTAATATGAAAATTATTTTTCTAGACTCCGTCCATCCAATCTTAAAAGAAAGATTAACCGCGAAAGGTTATGAATGTATAGATTCATCTATGCTTTCTGAAGCCGCATGCAAAAGCGCAATTGGTCAAGCAGATGGAATTGTGATTCGCTCAAGATATACGCTAAATGAGGCCTTTTTGAAAGATGCTGTTCATCTAAAATTTATTGCGCGTTCTGGTGCCGGAATGGAGAATATTGATGAACTCTATTGCGCTCAAAGAAAAATTGTCCTTTTCAACGCCCCAGAAGGAAATAGAAACGCAGTTGGAGAGCATGCACTTGGTATGTTGTTGGCTTTGCTTAATAAATTGCATACTGCAGACCGGGAAGTGCGCAATGGAAAATGGGATCGGGAAGGGAATCGCGGAAACGAACTGGATGGGAAAATCGTCGGAATCATTGGATATGGAAACAATGGAAAAGCATTTGCAAAAAAACTTAGAGGATTTGATGTGAAAATTCTTGCTTATGATAAATACAAGCAGAATTTTGGGGATCATTACGTAATGGAATGTAAACTTAATGCGATAATGGAAAACGCAGACGTTATCAGTTTTCATGTCCCTCAAAACGCTGAAACTCTCTTCATGGCAAACAATTTATTTTTCGCACACTTGCAGAAACCTGTTTACCTATTAAACCTTTCTAGAGGGAAAATAGTTGAAACTGCTGCGCTTGTTAAAGCCATGCAGGAAGGAAAAGTAATAGCTGCTGGATTAGATGTTCTAGAATATGAAAAGACAAGTTTCGAAGCATTTAATGAGAAAGAAATACCGGAAGAACTTAAGTATTTAATAGCTTCTAATAATGTAATACTCACGCCACATGTTGGAGGATGGACAACCGAAAGTTACTTTAAATTGAGTAATGTCTTAGCGGATAAAATTTTGGAACACTTTGATAATAATTAAGTCACACGAAGTAAATTCCCAAAATAAAGATCTTTCCCACTGGTGGTTTTCATCCACAATTCCTTTACTTCCCACTTTTTCTTTGGAAAGTGTTTTCTAGCTAACCGCTCTATGGTTCTAAAATCTATTGTTGGCGTGTAGGTATTCATCAACAAAAATCCATTTCGAGCAAGCAATGAGGAAGCAGTAGCCAATAAGTCATCGATTTTATCTTCTAATTTCCACTTCTCCCCTTTCGCTCCAATTCCCCAAGCTGGTGGATCCATCAAAATTCCTTGGTATTTATTCCCTCGTTTTTTCTCTCTTTCGGCAAATTTTAGTGCGTCCTCAACAACCCATTTTATGTCTTCGAAACCAGAGGCTTCCATGTTTTTTCGGGCCCAAGTAACGAGTTGTTTAACCGAATCCACATGCAGAACTTCCGCTTTTACGGATTTAGCAGCGCATGAAGCAGCTCCAGTGTAAGCGAATAAATTCAGAAACTTATCTTCTGGTTCTAGGTTTTTCTGAATAAAATCCCAATTGGCACGCTGTTCTGGAAATAAACCTACGTGCTTAAATTTTGTTAGTTCCAACTGAAACTTCAATGAATTGTATGCAATAGACCATTCTTTCGGAATATCTTTTTTTAGCGGTTTCCATGTGCCGGATTGGTTATTTTTTATAACAAATTCCCAATGTGCAAATTGTTCCCATTCTTTGAATGTTTTTTCAGTCTTGAAATATGCTTGCACTTCTGGCCGAATAGTGATAATTGAACCCCAACGCTCGAGTTTTTTTCCTCCTCCAGCGTCCATTAATTCATAATCTTTCCAAGGCTGCGTATAAATTCGATCTTCCTCTTTGCTTGCCATTAACGAGAGCGGGGAGTTTTTTTGCGTCCTCCCATCATTTGCGCCATACGCATCTGATTTTTGGAAGGCGCCATTTTCAGTTGGTTCAACATCTGATTGATTTGATCCTTCATCATCCCACCTGTATCTAATTTTTTTGCTTCTGCCAATAATTTTTCAGCTTCGCTCTTACGGCCAGTTTGAGCGCAAATTCCAGCCAAATGCATTCTTGCAACAGCATTATCTTGACCGGTTCGTAAACCTAAAGAAATGGCTTTGCGCAAATATTGCTCACTCTTTGCAAAACCAAATTCCTGCGTATTCATTACAGCTTGTAGAAACAAAACATACGCATGCTGCTTTCGCGTCAACAAATTTGGATGCGTAATCTTATTGATATGCTTCTTTGCTTTATCTGTATTTCCTACACGCATCTGATTTAAAGCTAAAATCATGTTTTCATTTCGGAAAAAGGACAAAATAATTAAAGCCGTAACGAAAATAAACGTTATTCCCCATCCCCAGTTTCCGTTTACAAATAAATAAACGTTAAAGAAAAGTGCTAATGCTGCTAAAATGCAGCGAATAATAAATCCTATCATATTTTAATCAATTGTTGCTATACATTTTAATTCAATTGCAATTGGGGTTGGAAGGGAATTAATCTCTACGGTTGTGCGACATGGTAAATTATCTTTGAAATATTCGGCATAAATGCGATTGTAGGTGTGAAAATCGCGCTTCATGTTTACCAAAAATACGGTTACATCTACCAATTGATTCCAACCCGAGCCAGACGCTTCCAAAATAACTCGAACATTGTCAAATACACTTCGGCACTGTGCCTCAAAATCAAATTCTATAAAATTTCCGTTTTTATCTAATGTAAGTCCGGGAACTTCCGAATCGGTAGCGTCTGAGCCTGCTACACGTGGTCCAACTCCAGATAAAAACAATAAGTTTCCCACTTTTCTTGCATGTGGATACAAACCAACTGGTTTTGGAGCTCTTTCAGTCGAAATACGCGAATTATCTGACATATAGATGAAATTTTTAGCAAATATACAGAGAATTCGGTAAACTTGAATTGGATTTTTATTTTCACGTTGTGCAGCATATTCTATGTTCTATCCAATCTATCGACAAATTTATAATTTTATGGTACTGTTTTTGACTTCAGGGAATTGCTTAATTTTGACTTATGAAAACATTTGCTTATTTCAGTTTGATTTTTGTCCTTTTCGGATTCACCTCGTGCATTGAGATTATTGATGATATTACAATAAAAAATGATGGAAGTGGAACCTTAAAATACTCTATCAATTTGAGCTCCAACAAGGTGAAAATTAATTCTATTTTGGCCTTGGATAGCTTAGAAGGTAAAAAAGTCCCAACCATCGCAGAAATTGAAGCAGAAATCATTTCTTTCAAAAACAAATTAAACGCAAAAACAGGCATAAGTCAAGTCGTTATTGACTATAACTTCACAGACTTTATTTTTAAAATCCAATTAGACTTCGCTAGTGTGACCGCGCTGCAAACGGCAATTAAAGAAGTTATTCAAGAAGTTAGCAAAGAAAAAAACATACCTGATCTGGAACATAATTGGTTGAGTTGGGATGGAACAAAAATAGTGCGCTCCATTCCAGATATTACGACTTCAAGAGTGAAAGAATTAAAAACGGAGGACATTGAATTATTGAAAACGGGAAATTATACCTCTATTTCTAGATTCGAACGTATGGTAGAAAAATTTGATAACCCAAGTGCAACTTTATCCAAAAATAAATTGGCAGTTATGATTCGAACAAATCCCTACTCACTTTCACAAAATTCAAATATTCTTCAAAATACAATCTATCTTTCCCCAATCAAAAATTAGAGGCTTTATTTTTGTAATTTTGTAGTATTAATTTTAATAAATTGATAGAACGCTTTCCTATGAAATTTTACTCCTTCGTTTTCTGCCTATTTTTGGGCAACTTGGTTTTTGCACAGCAATCAGAAGATTTGATTCCAAAAGATGCGGTAACCGTATTCAGCATTAACAATATTTCCTTGTTACAAAAAATTTCAATGGATGATTTGGTGCGTTACGAATTCATGGAAGAAGTGCAACAAGAATTATTTGACGGTTCAACCTCCGGAAAAACATTGAAAGATTCCGGTATTGATTTCAACCAAAAATTAAATGTTTTTTATGGCCGCGGGGATGCTTATGAAGTTTCGGGATTCACTTTCGGCATAAAAAATAAAGAAGAATTATTTCAAGTTTTCGATGATTTCGAAAAAATTGAAAGCACTTATCCAAATGTTGAATTTTACAGCTCTTATTTCAACAATTTAATTATCCGTGGCAACTCTGCGTTGTTAATTCGTGTAGAACCAACCATGGAAAAAGTGGATGAAGTTACGGACTCTATTTGGTACGCAAGAGGGAATGAAGATCCTTGGACCATGTATGATTATGAGGAAGAAATGGAATCGGATTCTGCTTACCAAGAGATTTTAGAGGAGGAGATTTTTGAAGAAATGGAAGAGGAAGATAAACCTGTTTCCAGTTATGATTTTCCAGATGCTGATGAAGATCCCAACCAAAAAAATTATTACGAATTACGCGATAGCGTTCAAGTGCAGATGCAAATGGGATTCTTGAAAACATTGTGTGATGAATTACTGGTTAAAAAAATAAGCCTGGCAGACTTCGATCCTCGATTTGCAAAGCAATTGACCCATGCATCAGAAGGAATTTTTTACCTAGATAATTCTAGAAATTTAGAGAAAGCAAAAGGACTTTGGTATTTTCAAACTATGTTTCCGTCCTTGTATGATGATTTAAAAAATCTTTATTCTGAAAATATTTTACTTGGCGATCTAGTATTGAAAGAAAATTCAGTTGAGTTTTTAATGGAAGCACATTATGGGGAAGAATTAGGGTCGATTTATGAAAAAATGAATGATTCGAAGTTTGATAAAAACATTTTGAAATATATTCACAACGATAACACAGCATATTTTACGTACAATATTGACTTGAGAGAGGCATACGAACAAGCCTATAAAATAATAATGCCGATTTTGACGGATGAGCGCAATGCACAAATGTCTGCAAATGTTCTTACAATTGAATTGTTAAACGAATTCCTTAATAAGGATGCACTGTTCGGCACATATAAAGGAAGTTTGTTTGGAACGTTTAATGGTATAAAGAAAATTAAAACCAAAAAAATAATCTTCACCTATGATGAAGAGTTCAACTATATTGAAGAAGAAACTGAAGCAGAAGAAGACATGCCAATTTTTACGCTTGGTTTCACAACCGATCGTGGAGATATTCCCGAAAAGGTATTGAAACACCTATCCCGTCTAACTTCTCGCTTTGAGAATAAAGGAAATTATTGGGTTTATGAAAATGCAATTCTAGAATCAGCACCATTGTATATGATAAATAAAAACGGACTCTTCATCTTTACAAATGACCAAGACTTAGCTATAAATCATGCAAATGGATACGGGAAAGAAGCATTATCTAAAAAAGATTCCAAAAAATCAAAGAAAAGTGGTTTTGTATACGGTATGATTGATTGGGCGCAAACAATTGAGCGGTTTCCAAGAGACTTCTTCAATGCGGAACAAAATTCAATTATTGACGCAATGCGCGGCAAGACTGGTACAATGGAGTTGACAAGTTCGAAAACTACTGCAGAAAAAACCAACTTTAAACTGGTTTACAATTTCGAAGGAATTTATGATAATTCTGGTAAATACTTGCTGGATCTATTAAATAGTGTTTATGTAATTTCAAAATAGAACACCCTAAAAATGTTCAAAAAAATTACCTTAATTTTTATTTTAGCAATTGCTTTAGCAGCATTTTTGGTTTTACGCCCTTATATTTTTAAAAAAACCGAGGCTCCCCTAATTGTGGACAGATTGCCAGATGCGGATTTTCTTGGACGCGCTTATATACTAGACGTTGCTAGAGAAACAAGTGGTATGTTATTTTACCACAAAGTACCTTTTCGAGATCTTTTTTCATACGAATTCTTGCTGAGTCAAGGAAAAATGTATGGATTGAATTTACAAAACCCAGCTTATTTATTTGCCAATGAAACTGGAAATTGGGGCGCAATTATTGAGGTTAGTGATAGCTCAAAGATTTTAGAAGGTATTGAGCGATTGCGAAAGTTTGTCGATATAAAGGACACAATGATGAATAATCAGAATGTGTTTCAAATCAAAAAAGAAAATGGGTATCTAACCTACAGCAATAATTATTTGTTTATATATAAAGGCGCTAATTTCAATGCTGCTTTTAAGCGCGTAACGCAAGCAAAATATGGTGACTATTCCCCCGCCTGGAAGAAATTTTTAAAGGAAAAACAATTCAAGGATGAGAAATTAGTCCTCTATTCCAATTGGCGAAAATTAAAGGAAAATGGTGTAAAAACAGCAATATTTGCACATGACAGCGATTCTGTAAGTTTTAGTTTACTAGCATACGTAAGAAATAAAAATCCGTTGAATGTTTCCATGAAAAAGGAAGGCCTAAATTTTAAATCTGGCGAATTCACCAATAAAATGCTGAATGTTCATTTGAACATTTCTAAACTTCGGAATGCACCAGAAGACCCATTATATAAATGGTTGGTGAAAACAGGTAAGAAAGTTAGCTTCCCAACGGTTGAATTTTTAGAGGCATGGGAGGGAGATCTTTCCATGCGATTAGGCGGTTACCAACTCGTAAAAGAAACCTACATTGAATCTGTTTTAGACGAAGACTTTAATGTAAGTGAGGTTGTAAAAGAAAAAGAGGTCAAAATCCCTGGGTTTTCAGTGCTGTTTTCAGTGAATAAAAATGGCAGAAAATTAATTAACCAACTTTTATCGAAAGGAATCCTTACTAAAGAGGATGGTCTATACAGATTCTTATATTCTCCGCAACTTAAAATGAGAAATACGAACGATTATTTCATTTTCCATAGCGGTCAATTTACGCCAAAAATGGAAAGCCATGCCCGCAATTCTGGTATTTGGACGCAAAAAGGAACAAAAGTAGAATTTACTATAGATTCTTTGAGCAGACATGAGATTTTCGGAAATATTTATATCCCGATTGATCGAATTTTAAAACGCAATAGATTCTTTTAACTCCACCGGATCATTAATACGTATACAAGTTTACTTAGACAACTGACTTAAGAGCTGCTTTCAAATCTGTATATTGAAATTCAAAACCCGTTGATTTTATCTTGACATTGGAGGCTTTCAAGCCTTTTAATAAGATAATTGACATTTCTCCAAAAAGTAAATGCATCACGAAAGCTGGAACTGCTGGAAACCAAAAAGGCTTGTGCAAGACTTCAGCAAGACTTTTTGTAAATTCTAAATTGCTGGATGTTCCCGCTAACGCATTATAAGCTCCTTCTAGTTGAAAATCTATTACATGCATAAATAAACGCGCTAAATCCTCCGCATGGATCCAGCACATCGTTTGATCTCCAGTTCCTAAATGTGAACCGATTCCAAATTTTACAGTTGGCAACATTTTCTGTAACGCGCCACCTTCCTTTGCCAGCACGACAGCAGTTCTAATCTTTGCGACCTTGCAAACACCCTGGAATAGATCTGCACTTTCTTCCCAATCTTTCACCAATTGTGAGATATAATCATTTCCAAAAAAATCTTCTTCAACAAAACATTTTTCTGGATCCTCAAATCCATATGCATTTATTCCGGACGAGGTAATAAAATGTTCTAAATTTGGCATTTCTATTGCCTTTTGAAATAAAAACGTATTCGTGCCAATGCGAGATTGGTGTAATTCTTCCTTTCTAGCAGTTGACCAACGTTTATCCGCAATTCCAGCGCCACTCAAATTGATTAGAACTTGCACTTCCTTTAATATACTTTCATCTATCTTTCCTTCAGAAGGATTCCAAAAAAATTGCCCTTCCCCTTTTGGATTGCGAGATAAAACTGAAACGGCGTGGCCTTTCTCTTTTAAGAGTGAAACTAGTGTTGAACCAACTAAACCAGTTCCTCCTGCGACAAGAATATTTTTCATAAGCTAACGATTACTAAAAAAACAAATCTTTAGGAAAATGGTTTAAATTCTAGGAGGAAATAAAGTATATGAAATTGTAGAATTAAAAAAAGTAACGACCGTTTATCCATTCTGGATCCAAGTGCGCCTTTTTGTTCTCATAAAAATTCAATGCAGGAGTATTCCAATCCAGAACTTGCCAATCCATGCGTTTTACGCCACGTTCCTTAGCGGTAGAAACAACGGCATCAAATAGTTTTGAACCTATTCCTACTCCTCTAAATTCGGGTAGAACAAAGAAATCTTCCAAGTACAAGCATTTACCCTTCCAAGTTGAATAATTCGTGTAAAAAAGAGCAAAACCAATGATTTTTCCGCCTTCTTCTGCTACAAATGCGTCGCAAATTTTTTCGTCGAATAAATGAACTCCTAAATCTAGAGCTGTATTTACAACTTCTTCTGGTGCTTTTTCATATAGGGCAAGCGCGTGGATTAATTCCATTATTGCGTGCTCGTCTCCTCTTTTTACCGAACGAATCATATACTTATTGCACTCCAGCTAAATTGAAGCGTAAACGAATACCTGTGCTCATATTTCCTGTTGGGAAAGAAGTTGCAATTTTTGGTGTATTAATTACTTGATCGTAGTAGAATTGAACTGTTAAATTTTGCGTCATATTATAATCTGCAGAGGTTTTAATTGAAATCACGCGCTGTCCTGCAGTCGCCTGATTTGTGTTTTCAACAACTTTTCGAATTACCGTTAAATTATCTCTAAAGGAGAAGTCGAAGCGAATATTCAAAGCACTAGCAGGGATTTTTTCAAAAGGTAACTTCACTTTTGCAAATTTGTATCCAGTACCAATAACCCATTCGTTCCCTAAAATTTCAGTTACTTGATTATTATTTAAGGAAAGTGTCGCACTTCTATCTTTCTTATATTCGAATTTTGTAATCAACCCTTGGCCTTTGATTGTCCATGTAGCATCGATACCAATCAAAGGAGAAAAACGCTCAGAAATAGTAACATTTTGAATTTGACGTCCTGCAATAAAATTATTATTTATATCCAAGGCCGTTGCGTTTCCATTTGGATCAAATTCGGCATTCAAGTTGGTTTGTAATCCGGAGACACTAACCGTAGAACTATACGCATGACGAATTACGAAATTCTTCACATATTTCTTGGCAAATTCCATTTTTGTCAGTCCGTTATAATTTATGGACCAATTTGGTAAAGGCATATTTTTCACCGGATTAATATTCTTTTCACTCATTCCTCTATTGGAAAATGCAGTTAAAAATGCACCAGTTATAACTTCTTGCTGTGTTCCACCATAACCAGCATAATAGCCAGAAACCAAAGGATTTGAAATTGGATTATTAGCGCCCAACAATTCAGAAACCAAAACACGATTGGCTAATAATTTAGTGAATGTTTCGGATTGGAAATCTCGTGTACCTAGTTTTGTAAATGCTGAACCAATGGTAATATTTGAATAGGTCAACGTTCCTGTTTCCACCCTACTTTGTCCTTCAAATTGTTGCGAAGCATCATTCCAACGGTAAAATTCACTAGAATTATTGCCGTACGTTCGTGTCATAGTAAGTTCTACAGTAAGGTCTTTCAATGGCTCCAAGGATGCACGAATATTCAAATTCTGTGAATGCGTCATCGTATATTGCTTATTGAGATCCTGATTTTTCACTAGCCAACCATTTGAAGCTGCTGTTGTAGCAATATTATAGCCCGTTTCTTTCCCCCAAATATCATATCGTTGTTGTCCAAATACAAAACCACTGAGCGGTGCATTGAAGCTGCTATTGAATCCTAAAATACTTGATTCTTGGTTGTATCCTGGCAACATTGTCCCATCATTTAAAGCGTATGTCCCAGAAACATTTCGAACCGTCATTATTGCCCTTGCAACGAAACCGCCAATAGGGTGTACTTTTCCTCCGCGCTTTTTCTCAGCTTCCTCACGTTTTTCTTTGCGCTCTTTCTTGCGCTTAAGACGTTTGGCTTTGCGTTTTTCTTTTTCCGTCATTTCAGATTCAGGCTTTTCCGGCTCTACTTTCTCAATAACAGGTTTCTCTGGTTTTGCGCCAGTGTTTCTGCCTCCAACCTCTTTCGGGCCAACATTTGCTCTCCCTCCACCTTTTCCATCACTAAGTACCTTCTTGAAATAAGGAACTTTATTATACAGATTTGTAAAATTCATTTGACCAGTAAAATTGACTGATCTATTATTTTGAATTGTATTCCCGAAGTCTTTTTGACCTAAAGGAGCGCGCTGCCAATTATACGTTCCGGCATATTTAACATTCGCAGTCATCCAATCCGTTAAAGGGAGTTTATCTAAAGGAAGGGTGTAATTAAGGCTATAATTATGAGAATAATCCATCGTTTTCCCAAAAGTCGTAATTTGAGAACGAATAGAATCTTTAAACTCGCGGTAACCTTCAAGATCATTTTTTCTGTCGACACGGCTGTTGCCCTCTTCAAAAATCGCCCTATTCGTTGCGCTGAAATTTGCCTTGAGATTTTTGGTTAAATCATATCCAAGTGCATAGTTTCTATTCCATGTGAATCGCTTCACATAAACTGGTTGGAATTCATAATCCGGAACGATATTATTTCGAATCTGACGCTCGTTGTAGGAGCGTAATACATCGTTTGTGAATGAAATATTTTTGGGCGTAAGGAAAAGATTAAAATCTTTCACGAGCGCCAACCATTTAGATTTTTGAACAAACTTTACCTTCTTGAATGGTTCGAAAGGTTTTGAAGCAAAAGAATAATTATAATTCAAGCCACCATTCCACGTTTTGGTTCTATCAAAATTAGTATTGAAATCGCGGTGTAGATTTTCTGCATACGAATAATTCGCAGACCAGTTGGAAACACGCCAAAATTGAGCTGTTGCTCCTGCTCTAGCTTCTTTTCTAACATTTGTAAAATTGTAGGACTTTCGTTCCGTAAAATCTTGTCCTTTGCTTGCCTTTTCTTTGCGTTCCGCTAAATCGTAATCTGCCAAGCGAACATCTGGATTGAACGGATCGTATTCGGGATTTATTAAACCAAGAGAATAACCATAAAAGAAAGGCAAAGAAACACCAGCTTGGCGACCAAAAAACTGACCCAATTGAACATTGGCGTTCATATCTACACCGATCCGCTCATTACGTTGTCTATCTTGCACGCGGCTTTCTACACTTCCCCAATTAATTCCGGAGTAATTTCCAGACATGGCAACGTTTGCAAAATCAGCTACTTGAACTTGCATTTGGGCAACCGCTGCAGAACCGCCTTCGCTAATAAAATCGGTTAATCGAAGTTCGTTGATCCAAATAATTGCGCAATCAGCCTGGCCATCGTCCTGCCAAGGATTATCATCACTTTTAGAAGGATTTCGTACACCTACCATCATGGTACGAATTCCTTGTAAGTTTGGACTTCCTTTGACCTTCAAAACGCGTTTCGAATTTACCGGATCGGCATCCTCATATTCTAAAACATAGGATACTGAGGTGCTTCCACTTTCGATTAACTTGTTCCGTTTCTTTTTTAAGTTCAATAAATCATCGAAAATGATTTCCACATTATTCGCTTCCGGCCAGATATCCTCTGGTAATGTTGCTCCCCAAGTTGTTTTATTTAACGGCAATTCGTATTCGTAGTAATTATCTGTAAAATCTGTTCCCAATCGAACGAATAAGGTAAGATCTTCGTTATTAAGTGGCAAGGCAGTTAAAACTTCTTCAGCATGCACATACATTTTCAATTTCTTATAGGTTCTGACGTCGAACTGCACATTTCTATAAGCTGCACGCGCATCGCCATCTTGCAAATTACAGATGTCCAAGACCAAGGATTGTTCATTTAATTGGCGTTGGTAAGTTTGCGAAGGATCTACTTCTCTTACAATTCCAGGGGGAATTTCATATTTTATAGGACTGCGTTGGTCATTTTCCTCCACGTTCACTGCGCCAATTGTAAAGGAAGTTAAGTTTGGATCGGTTTGAACACTTTCTCCGGGTTGCGTTAAATCTTGTGTGTATCTTCTCCACTCACCGCGAATAAATTCCAAACGAGCAAATCGCAATAAAACCTCCTCATCGAATCCTTTCATAAACATGCGCATAAAGCGAATAGAACGGAAATCCTGAATTCCATTTACTTTTTTCTCAAAATCACTAATCGGTACTTTAAACTGATACCATTTTTCTGTCTTATTCCCATTTTGGTATACTTGAACATTCGTAACGAAATTTTTTCCAACCTGCATATCGTTGGGACGAAGGCTAATTCTGTACTGGAAATAACTTTCCGTTTCCGATAAATTATTGTCAATATTTATATCCTCAATATCTGGCATATTTGTTCCCTGTGTTGGATAACCATCTGCATTAAGCGCAACTGAAGCTTCCTGCGTTGGGGAATTCCCCTCTGTCCCATTGTATTTTTTGTAGCGTTTTAAAATATCGAAAGATGCTGCATCGTAGGTATCATCGCGGTAAAAATTGTAATCATCGTTGGAAGGATCGGCAATCATTTTTGCTTTTACAGCTGGATCTAGCGTACTGTTATTTTGCACCCAATTTACATAATTTTGAAAAGCAACATTCTCCGCTGTATTATTCCATCCGTCCAAACCAATATCTTGATTCAAACGCGAAGCAGGATCGGTATCAAAGGCATTTACTACTACTTGCTGGGTAGAAATCCTTGCCCAAACAGTTGTGTCCAAATCATCATTAATTGAAACGCCAGTTGGAGGCAATCCATTTTCAAAACTTTTCCGTGAGTCAGGCAAAATATCCTCTGAAATATTTCCAAGATTGAAATAAAGATCACCACCTGAATGCGCTGTGTTTGGGTTCACATTTTCAGCATCTTCATTAAATGGGTCCAATACCCAGAATTGAATAAATTCAATATTGGTTTGTTCAAAATCATTTGTAGAAAGCGAACGCATAATTCCTCCCCAGCGATTTTCCGGATTTGTAAACGTTCCATCCGCATTCACCGTATTGGTAGTATCGTAATTATACATTCCACGTTCACTTGGATAATAAGCAAACTCTAGGATTGGAACATTTGGAATAGAACCATATTGCTGCTGCAAATTTGGGAATATATCCGTTTGATTCACCAAACGCATGCGGCTATCGGAGAGCATGGTAGGATCGTCTTTGATATGCTGTGGCGTAAGAGAATTACTTTGGTAAAACAATGGATCAATTATATACCAAGCTGTTTTGGCGCGTTTATATCCTGCAACAAGATTTTTATTTACACTTTCCGGAAATAGATCATTTTGGCCCTGCGGAATGGAGGCAAGTTTCCAAGATGTTACGGAACGTAAATCGATTGCACTTTGCGAACCTTCAAAATCATCAATATACGAAGTCCCATCCTTATTGATTGCGCGCGGTTGTCCTGGAATCAAATGGGCAAATTCTCCGGTAAATGAAATCGTTGACTTTTGCGTAGTTGAAATTACAGGAAGAAGATCCACTAATTTGGTTAAAAATGGAACATCCGCTCGAAAAGCAAGGTCCAAACCAATAATATTGTTTTTAAATGGCTCACTTCCAATATCCACTTTTTGCGTTACAGGCCGCTCCATCATGCGCATCCACGTGCCTCCGAGATTCAGCTTATCACTGAACCGATAATTATAATGCATTCCGACGATGGATCTAGCTTGAAATCCAAACACCGAATTGCTTTCGATTGAAATCTTTATTGGCGTATTGGATTCCAAAATTCCAGAATTTAGAATTTTTACCCTACCCAAATTATAATCTACCGTATAATCTGTTCCCTCAATCAATTTTATTCCCCCAGCCGTAACTGTTACAGCACCTTGAGGAACATTCAATGCATTCAATGGAATATCTGAACTAACTGAAGACTGGTATTCCCCTTTGAAGCTAAAACGATTTTTACTTGGAATTTGTTGTGCCGCAGTTTTTGTTGAATCATACAATTCTGTATACGCAACTTGGTCAATGGTTACTTGTGGAACACCAACTTCAGCTAATTTTGATTTCAGCGTACTCCCAAATGGTTCAATTGTAGAGAAATAAATTCTACCATTTCTGGTATTAATAGTTCCACCATTTTCAGCTCGGTTTCCGTTAAAATTAATTGGTACATAATCAAAAACACCATCGGAAAAAGGTTGATTGTTCTGATTCAATTTATCCATTTCCAACAAAGTAACTAACTGCTTATCGTCCACTCCAGCGACTGGAAAGAAAGGAACAAGTAGGGAAGTTGCAGGGTTATTATACAAAAGGTCGATTCGGAAACCAGTTTGATCAACTTGATAAGCACCAATAGAATATACATTTTTCATCATCAAATCCCAAACCTTATTTTTAGGATTTGTAATTGTTGGTTTGATTAATTTTAACAATAATGCTTGTTGTCCAGCAATTCCATCGGTTGAAAACTCTCCAACTTGATAGGTTTCTCCGCGATAAGTATATTCGTATGCAACGGCTAATACCTCATCGTTATTCAGTGGTAAATTCAATGAAATATAACCAAGAAGGGCATTATACGAATATTCTTGTTCCGTTAATTTTCTAGCATTTTCAACCTTTTCATAGTGAATAGCTTGCTGAAATGGACCAGGGGCAGCAATCTGAGAGCTCAAGGCGGAAACCGCATTAGCAAATCCGCGCACCAATGGTTGAGTTGATGCCCAATCGTATAGGTTATTCGCTTGATTATCGGGCATTTCATTTGTTGAGTAGCCTCCAGGGGCACCTTGGCAATTTTCTGCTTTTGCTTCCCCCATATCTGCAAATGCAATTATATTTCGAGTGTTTTCTGTATTGTTGGTTCGATTCGTAAGCCAGACCTCCATACGTGTAACATAAGCAGATGAATTTACAATCGGAACGGTCGACATAGCAGCATTGTAGTGATCGCGGTGATATAAATTCACAAAATAGTGACGATTTGCCTCATAGTTATCTGCGCCCAATTCAAAGCGTTGCACTTGCGCCTTGCCGCTAATATTTATCTCTTGCCGTTTACCTTTGGAAGATGCAGCAATTAAATCTACTGTCGCGCGGCCAAATTTCAATTGTGTTTTTGCACCAAACAAAGTTTGAGAGCCTTGAATTAGAGAAGTTGGTAATTTCATTGCAACATTTCCCAATTCTATTTTCTGCATAATCTGATCTTCGCTTCCGGTATATTCAAGCTTGGAAATATTATCGAAATCAAAAGCTGCTTGCGTGTTGTAGCTCGTTCCAATTTTTAACTTTGTTCCAATCTGACCTACAAGATTTAATTGAATTTGCTGTTGAAAATCAAAACGAGTTATTTTTCTTTGTTTAACTGGAAGAATTGGATTATCGTAACGCGAGGAATTTACACCAAAGGATAATTCAACCGTACCTTGTGGTCGAATTGTAATTTGATCGGAGCCAAAGAAATTTTCGAATGCTTTACTGCCAATTTTAATTGGAAATTCCATTGGTTGACTTTTAGCTGTTTGCTCGTCAATTTTTTCTTTCCAATTTTCTCGCAATGCCTTTTGGCGCTCGTATTCCAAATATTCTTCAAGCGTCATCATCGACGGATTTCTAAAATTTAACCCTTTTCCAATTGTTTCCTTGAAAATATAGGTTCCCGTAATTGGATCGTAAACGATAGTTTGTTGCAAAGAGGAAGGATCTCCTAAATCAAAACTTTGTGGTTGTGATTGCGTTGGATCGATGTTGTTTTGAATTGGAAATTGCAGCGTATCTTGGGCAAAAACTGGAAGGTTTGAACATAAAAAAAGTATTAACACCCATAAAAATGGTTGTTTCATTAAAAAATTACATTTTATATTCTTCTCCCTCAACTTATAATATTTTCAATGCTTCTTTAATAAGCTTTTCAACAGTTTCATCTCCAACAGCTATTTTATCAATAGCCTTTTCGGCGGATTTTTTATCAAAACCCAGAGAAACCAATGCAGTTAACGCATCAAATCGATTCGTATTGTTTTGATTAAAAATATTTTCGGAAGAAAATACAATTTTTAACATTTTATCCTTCAAATCTATAATTACCCGTTGCGCTGTTTTTATTCCAATTCCCTTTATACCTTGAATTGTTCGCACATCTTCAGATTGAATAGCATGTGCTATTTCATCCGGAACCATTGAAGAAAGCATAATCATTGCAGTATTTGGTCCAATTCCTGAAACAGAAATTAAATGGTTGAACATTTCTCGTTCTAATTTTGAAGCAAAACCATATAAAATATGTGCATCCTCTCGAACGACAAGTTTGGTGAAAATTTTCACAGACTCCTCCGAACCCAAAGCGGAGAAAGTATTTAATGAAATCTTTACTTCGTAGCCAACACCGCCGCATTCAACGACTAGTTCTGTTGGATTTTTTTCGATTAACCTACCATTTAATTGACCAATCATATCTTATTTATTTTGAGCGTCAACCACTGCAACTTTCACCATGTTTATTATCTCGCGCACAGTGGAACCCAACTGTAAAACGTGAATAGATTTTTTCAAGCCTATCAAAATTGGACCAATAGCTTCTGCTTCGGTCATTTCCTGTAATAATTTATACGCAATATTTCCAGCTGATAAATTTGGGAAAATCAATGTATTTACTTGCTTGTTTGCAAGGTGTGAAAAAGAAAACTTCTCCATCATCAAATCGTTATTCATTGCAAAATTTGCCTGCAATTCACCATCCACAACTAATGTAGGATGTTTTTCATGTAGAATTTCGACAGCCTTAGCCATTTTTTCTGAATCCGGCCCTGGGGAAGAGCCAAAGTTGGAATAGCTCAATAAAGCAATTCTTGGCGTAACCTTAAATTTCCGAATCATTTTTGCAACATTGTTGGTTATTTCCGCTATTTCTTCCGCCGTTGGATTCAGATTGATCGTTGTATCGGCTAAAAATAATGGTCCTTTTTTAGTCACCAAAATATACATTCCTGCAATTGTATTTACATCTTTTTGTAATCCAACTGTTTTAATAGCTGGACGCACAACATCTCTGTAATTTCTTGTTATACCAGAAATCATTGCGTCGGCATCGCCCATTTCCACCATCATCGCTCCAAAGTGATTTCTTTCTCGCATGATTTGAATCGATTCAAATTCCGTTATTCCTTTCCGCTTGCGTCTTTCGAAAAAAGATTTTCCAAATGCAATTCTGCGCTCCTCCTCTTCTTCTGATTTAGGATCGATTATTTGAACATCCTGGAATTCGATGCTATATTCTTCAATTAGTTGCTCTATTTTTTTCCTTTTCCCTAATAAAATTGGAAATGCCACGCCTTCTTCCCATGCCGTTTGTGCAGCTTTTAGAATTTTTATGTTATCCGCTTCAGCGAAAACAACTCGCTTAGGATTACTTTGCGCTTTTTCGGTAATATTTCGAATTAATTTATTGTCTAGACCAAGTCGATTTTTAAGTTGCATTTCATATGCATCCCAATCTAAAATTGGATTTTTTGCAACGCCTGATTCCATTGCTGCCCTTGCAACTGCAGGAGCAATATAATAAATCAATCTAGGATCCAAAGGTTTTGGAATGATTTGATCTCTACCAAAAGAGATATTCTTTTCACCATACGCCTCAATAACCTCTTCGGGAATTGTTTCCTTCGCTAGTGATGCCAATGCTTTGACAGCTGCCAACTTCATTTCCTCGTTGATTGTTGTCGCTCGAACATCCAGCGCACCTCGAAAAATATAGGGAAATCCAAGTACGTTATTTACTTGGTTTGGATGATCAGATCTACCCGTTGCCATGATAATATCCTTACGAACGGATGTTGCATCTTTATAAGAAATTTCAGCATCTGGATTAGCTAATGCAAAAACAATTGGATCCTTAGCCATGGAAGCAACCATTTCTTTGGAAACAATATTTCCTTTGGATAATCCCACAAAAACATCCGCTTTTTTCATTGCTTCGGCCAGACTCATGGAAGTTTTATGTCCAGAATAGATTAATTTACTTTCATCCATGTCGGATCTCTCCTGGCAAATCAACCCTTTAGAGTCGAACATCCAAATGTTCTCAACTTTAGCTCCGAGTGCACGATATAACTGCGCACAAGACATTGCTGCAGCGCCTGCACCAGACATTACAATTCTTACGTTAGCAATATTTTTTTTTGCTAATTCAAGTGCATTAAGCAAAGCGGCAGATGAAATAATAGCCGTTCCATGCTGGTCATCGTGCATAATTGGAATATCCAATTCCTCTTTCAGTCTGCGTTCGATTTCAAATGCTTCTGGCGCTTTGATATCCTCTAAATTAATCCCGCCAAAAGTTGGCGCAATTGCTTTTACGGTTTGAATAAATAATTCAGGATCTGTTGCATCTACTTCAATGTCAAAAACATCTATATCTGCAAAAATTTTAAAAAGCAAACCTTTTCCTTCCATTACTGGTTTTGACGCTAAGGGGCCAATATTTCCTAGCCCTAAAACTGCCGTTCCATTTGAAATAACAGCAACTAAATTTGCCTTACTGGTATATTTATATACGTCATCCGGATTTTCAGCAATTTTCAAACATGGTTCTGCAACGCCTGGAGAATATGCCAAGGATAAATCTCTTTGGGAGGAATATGGTTTTGTTGGAACTACCTCTATTTTCCCCGGTTTACCCGAAGAGTGGTAATCTAATGCATCTTGTTTTTTTATTTTAGCCATAATCTTCTATTGAAGCCGCCAAAGATACGAAAATGGATTTAAATTTAGCTTTATTCGGATTTTGAGACAATAAAAAAACCCGAATCCTAATGGACCCGGGTTTTAAAATTGAATGTTATGTATTATTTTATAACAACATTTTTGCTTGTAGAAACTCCATTAGAAGTAACTGAAACAATATAACTTCCTTTTGCAACGTCTGCAATTGAGAAAGTGATTGTTTGTGTTCCTGTTAAAGAAGTGTGATTTTGAGAAGAAACAACTCGACCTTGAAGATCCATGATAGCTACTTCATAATCTGAATTATTTGCTTCAAAAACAACATTCACAACATCTGTTGCAGGATTAGGGAAAACGTTAAATGAAACAACGTCTAATTCATTGATTCCCAAAACTCCTGTTTTGAATGCACCAACTTCGATATCCATAAATTCAGCCCCTGAAACTAAAGTAGTTCCAGCAACATCTTTTACAGAGTAAGCACCTGCTCCATAAGCACAGCATATTCCATCACCGTATGCATCAAGAATTTCAAATGTATAACACATTGAAGGAGTTAAAGCTACTTGAACTGGAGCTTGAACTGTTTGACCAGTAGCAGCTAAATCCGTCCAAGGACCACCTTGAGCAACAACTGTTCCTGCATTATTTTTGATTTTCCAAGTAGTCTCAGAAGCGTATCGATCTGTTGTGATATTTACAACAACAAATTGAGATACTGCATTTAAGGCAGTTGCTATAGTTGCAGAAACATTATTGTTAGCTGCAGATGCATCATTTGCAGTTGTAACAACCACAGATAAATTACCCCCAGTAAAAGAAGCAATCGGAGTACAAGTAACTGTTGCAACACCATATGTAGCAAGACTTCCTGTATATGTTCCTGTTGAAACAACAGTTGCACCTTGAGAAATAGTTACCGTTGCAGCTGTCAAAGCTGAAGTTCCATTATTTTGAATTTTCACAGATGGCGTATACGCTCCTTCACAATGAACTGTTGCTCCAGCATACATTAAAGCAGAAACATCAGTAGGTTGAGAAGCTGGGGCTGGACAAGCACCAACAGTACCGTAGAATCCAGTAGCAGTCAATTGACCAACTTCGGTAATCACTCGGTTAGGACAAATTCTATAAATTGTTGGGAAATAAGCAATTGCATAGTCGTTGTTAACTTGTGTTGCTGTTGCAGCAATTGGATTTGCCATTGGGAATGGAATTTGACCTAACGTTGCATTTGGCTCCGTCCAATTTCCAATTGTTCCAGCTCCATCTAACATAGTTGCATCCGCTGTTGTACCGTCACCATCCATCCAGATTACCATAACATCGTCAGTTGTAGTTGCACTTACACCAAGTTGACCTGCAGGCCCATGATCAACATACAAACCATCTAAAGCACCAGTTAAGTGGTGATTCCAACATGGTCCACACCACGTTGCAGAAACATCTAAAAACACTGTGTAACCAGCATCTAAATAATCGTACAATTTAAACGATCCATTACTATTTAATCCAGCAGCAGACAACCAAGGTTGGTATGCACTAACTGTGAAATCTGGCGCAATAGAACCATCCGCCAACTGTGCATTCGAAACATTCGAATTAATAATTGACGCTAAAGTTAAAGCAGAAAATAAAAGTTTTTTCATAGTTATTATTATTAAGTATTAAAAATATTAATGTAAAAGTAACTTTTTATCGTATTTAAAAAAATAAATTCCTAAAAGATTATTGGACTCCTATAATAATGAACAAAATAAATGTCGAATTCTAGTTGGATTGCAGCTATCAAAAGCGAAAATAATTGCTATTGAGAAAAATAAAAAATTACTTTTTCTTTAAATCTTCCTTAATGAAAATTTCAATTGCTGCAGTCATGGAGGGTGCGTTTGGCATTGGCGCATGGATATCCAATCGTAAATGGTTTTTTATTACTGCGTTGGCAGTTGTAGGGCCAAAAGCTGCTATTCTTGTGTTGTTTTGTTTAAAATCGGGGAAATTTTTCAACAACGATTCAATTCCGCCTGGACTAAAAAACACCAATAAATCATAATAAACATCTTCTAGATCAGAAAGATCGGAGGCAACCGTTTTGTATAAAATAGCTTTAGAAAAATTAATTTTTTGTTCCTCTAAAGTCTCTGGAATTTTATCGCGTAAAATATCTGTACACGGCAATAAATATTTTTCGCTTTTGTGCTTTTTCATTAGTTCGGCAAGATCTTCAATGGTATGTTTGCCAAAAAATATCTTTCTTTTTCGATATGTCACGTACTTTTGCAAGTAAAAAGCCACCGCTTCAGTGATACAAAAATATTTCATTGAGTCTGGAACATCAAATCGTATTTCCTCCGCTACGCGGAAAAAATGGTCTACAGCTGTTTTGGAGGTGAAAATAACTGCAGTGTGTTCTGGAATATTAATTTTCTGAAGACGAAACTCTTGGGCCCCAACTCCTTCGACATGAATGAACGGACGGAAATCAATCTTCAATTTGTATTTTTCCGCCAAATCATAATATGGCGATTTATCTCCTTCCGGTTTTGGCTGAGATACTAATATAGTTTTGATTGCCAATGTTCTATAAAATTAATTTTCAAATCTCCTTTACCTTGCGAAATTCATTGCCAAAAAGTAGTATGCACTATATAACGGCAGAATTTCAAGTGTGCAAAAATATAAAATTAAATAATACCAAGGCACACCATTTGTCAAAATGGCTACAGTGTTTTTCAAAACACGCATTAAGTAGTTTAAAACAAGTAATAATCCGAAAACAACTAAGTATACCTCATTGAACTCTGGATTCATAATCCACAATAGAGAAACCAAGGATAAAAACAGCCCAAAAAACTGATTCAGAGAAAGTGTTATAACTATAGAACTCTGCAACTTTTTGAATTCTCCAGAAATCGCCCCAACCAATATTATACTCAATGTATCCAATACAAATAATCCTATCGGGAGTAAAAAGGAAAGTAAAATTGCCCATTCTGAATCAAGGAATAGAATGCGACTAAAAAACAGAAATAAACAAACGGAAAAACAAACAAAATAATTTAAAATCAATAATATAGAGCTAAGCGATTCTAAACGCATATTTGCTTTAAAATGCTGATCCAAAGAAATGTTTTTTAAAAATGCTGCTAGAACGGTAGGAATTGCCTTTGAATTTCTGATTCTGGCGAAAATAACCAATAGTAATGAAGTGGCTAAGATTCCAGTTAGTATAAGGGTAAATGACTGAACACGCAAATCTAGCTCCATAGGAACACTGCTAATTTCACCACTAAAAAAATGAACCAAAAACAATTTGCTATGTTATACGAATAACTTTAAAGTACAAAGTTAACAACCTTCACTAAGATTCTTTCCTTGTCAATAAAATATATTTAAATTTGTCACTTAAAAAACCATAAAATGAGAACTGATCAATACACACATCCAGATTATTATAACATGGATGACCTTTTGTCTGATGAACATAAATTAGTGCGTGATACAGCTAGAGCTTGGGTAAAGAAAGAAGTATCACCGATTATTGATGAACACTACGAAAAAGCAACTTTCCCAATGCACCTCCTCGCAGGACTCGGTGAAATTGGTGCTTTTGGCCCTTATATTCCAGAAGAATATGGTGGTGCAGGATTAGATCACATTTCTTATGGTTTAATTATGCAAGAGTTGGAGCGTTGCGATTCGGGATTGCGTTCAACAGCCTCTGTTCAATCGTCTCTCGTAATGTATCCGATATGGAAATATGGTTCTGAAGAACAGCGTCAAAAATATTTACCAAAATTAGCCACTGGAGAAATGATGGGTTGTTTTGGTTTAACAGAACCAGATCACGGATCTAATCCATCCGGTATGACAACGAATTTTAAAGATGCTGGAGATCATATTATATTGAATGGTGCAAAAATGTGGATTTCAAATGCGCCATTTGCAGACATTGCGGTTGTTTGGGCAAAAGACGAAACTGGACGCATCCATGGCGTAATTGTTGAACGCGGAATGGAAGGGTTTTCTACCCCAGAAATGCATGGCAAACTTTCATTGCGCGCATCCGCAACTGGAGAATTAATTTTTGTGGATGTAAAAGTTCCAAAATCACATATTTTACCTGGCCGTTCTGGACTTGGCGCACCACTAAGCTGTTTGGATTCAGCACGATTTGGAATTGCATGGGGCGCGCTCGGAGCAGCAATGGATTGTTACGATCAAGCACTGCGTTATTCTAAAGAACGCACACAATTTGGTGTTCCGATTGGCGCATTTCAGTTGATTCAGAAAAAATTAGCGGAAATGATAACGGAAATTACGAAAGCGCAACTTCTAACATTACGCGTTGGACAATTGAGAAATGAAGGGAAAGCAACTTCTGCTCAAATTTCAATGGCGAAGCGCAACAATGTTGAAATTGCTTTAAATATTGCGCGTGAAGCGCGACAAATTCATGGCGGAATGGGAATTACAAGTGAATACTCCATAATGCGCCACATGGCAAACCTTGAATCGGTTGTCACATACGAGGGAACACACGATATTCACTTGCTGATTACAGGAATGGATATTACAGGAATCCCAGCTTTCACCAGAGAAATGCCAGATTTGAAATAAACAGAATTAAAATAAACAGAATTAATACTTAAAAAGCCATCTGAATAAGGTGGCTTTTTTAGTTATACCATTTTTAAATAGAATAACTGACTGTTGGTCGAATGTCTTTAATATTCAACTGTATCGTTTCCCGATCTTTCCATTTATTTGTTTCTAGGGTAAAGACCACATCAAAAGGCAAACCTGCAGCTACAAAATCCATTTTATCTGCCATATTGAACCCAATTCCTTCCAAAATGCAATCGGAATGTGGCTGCGTCATGGAAATTTTCAAATGTGCTTCATTCAATAAGTTGACTTTGGTAGAAAAAACATTAGATGCCATAAATACCGGTTTCATATTCTGTGGGCCATGGGGTTCAAATTGCTCTAATATTCGCTTTAATCGTGGCACTTTCATGCGGTTTTCTCCAACAGTGAAAATAGAATCAAAATCCAATCCTAAATCAATTTGTTGTTCCGCCGATTCATCTTCTTTGGTGATGGAATCCTTAACGACTTTTTCAAAAAGTGTTTGAAAGGCAGGGACATTTTCAATTTTCATCGACATTCCCGCAGCATGTGTATGCCCGCCAAATTGTTCTAATAGCGCTTCACATTTCTCCAAAGCGGCATGAATATCAAAATCATTGACCGTTCGGGCAGAGCCGGTTGCCATTCCATTTGATTCTGTTAAAACTATTGTTGGACGAAAATGTCTTTCAATCAAGCGCGAAGCTACAATGCCAACAACTCCTTTATGCCAATCGTTTTTAAATACAACAGTTGATTTTCTCTTTGTAAACGTTTCATCTTGTTCGATTAAGTCCAACGCTTCAGAAGTAATTAATTGATCCAATTGTCGCCTTTCTAAATTATCTGCATTTATTTCTGCCGCAATCCGTTTTATCTCTGTAATATTCTCAGAAATCATCAAATCAACTGCATGTTTACCTGAACGCAAACGGCCAGCAGCATTGATTCTTGGGGCAATAGTAAATACCACATCCGTAAGTGTAACGGGAAATTGACGTTTTGCTATTGCCAACAATTCTTTGAATGCAGCTCTTGGTTTGGTGTTCAATTGAAGCATTCCATGGTAACAGAGAATGCGGTTTTCTCCGGTAACAGAAACGATATCTGCTCCAATGCTCACCGCCAAAAGATCCAAATGTTGAAATAATTTCGAAAAATCCCAGGAGTTTTGAATACACAATCCGTGCAGCAATTTAAAACCAACCCCACAGCCAGAAAGATCTTTAAAAGGATACGCACAATCCAATTGTTTTGGATCTAAAACCAAACAATCCGGAAGTTCATTGCCCGGATTATGGTGGTCACAAACAATAAAATCTATTCCCTTTTCTTTTGCATATTGGACATGCTCCACCGAACGAATACCGCAATCCAAAGAGATAATTAAAGCAAAATTATTTTCAGCAGCAAAATCGATACCCAGATAACTAATACCATATCCTTCTGTATAGCGATTCGGGATATAGAAATCCAATTTAGTATGGTGGTCTTTCAAAAAGCTAAACATTAAAGCAACAGCTGTTGTTCCGTCCACATCGTAGTCGCCAAATAATAGTATTTTCTCTTCTTTTTCGATTGCATTATTTATTCGTGCAACCGCATCCCGAAGATTTTTCATTAAAAAAGGATCGTGAAGTTGATCTAGTTTCGGTCGAAAAAATTGTTCGGCTTTTTCGAAAGTATTTATACCCCTTTGCAGTAGTAGTTCCGCGACAATTGCATCTACTTTTAAAAAGGATCGGAATTCCTCAACAGCGTTAGATTCAATTGGCGTTTTGATAAGCCATCTTTTTTGCATAATTTTTATTTTCTAAATTAAGTTAATCAAATAATTGAAAACTATTGCTAAATTAATTTTAGAGATTTTAGAGATAAATAATTTTACGGAATGAATTACCTTCCGTCACCATCCAGTAAATTTCCAATTCCTCCCAAAATACTTCCTTCTTCTTTTCTCGGTCCTCGACTGTAAGAAAGAATGCGCGAGGCTAAACGTGAAATTGGTAAGGTTTGCAGCCAGATATCTCCAGGGCCTTTAAGTGTTGCGAAGAATACACCTTCTCCTCCAAACAATGTGTTTTTTATGCCCCCAACAAATTGAATATCGTAATCTATTTCCTGCGAATAAGCAACAACGCAACCAGTATCCACGCGCAAAACTTCTCCTGCTTTTAAGGTTCGTTTTAAAATGTGTCCGCCGGCGTGGCAAAATGCCATTCCATCTCCTTCCAGCTTTTGCATGATAAATCCTTCCCCGCCGAATAATCCAGTTCCTAATTTTCGTTGGAATTCAATACCGATGGCAACACCTTTTGCTGCGCATAAAAAAGAATCCTTCTGGCAGATAATTTTACCATTGTATGCGCTCAAATCAATTGGAATAATTTTCCCTGGATATGGCGACGCAAAAGCAACGCGCGCTTTTCCTATTCCTTGGTGCGTGTATGCCGTCATAAATAAACTTTCGCCCGTCAGCAAACGCTTTCCTGCTCCCCATAATTTGTTTAAAATCCCTCCGGAACTTTCCTTTTCACTGCCATCCCCAAAAATAGTTTCCATTACAATCCCTTCGTCCATGTACATAAATGAGCCTGCCTCCGCCACTGCAGTTTCCTGTGGATCTAATTCTATTTCTACTAATTGCATTTCTTCACCGAGGATGAAATAGTCTAGTGCATGATTGGATTTCATAGTTTCTGTTTTTTTTAAAAGTAATAAACAATTTTATTTCCATCCATAAACAAATATTAAATTTTGTTAAGTTTCTCTCACCCTTTCGAAGCAATAGAACGAATTCTAAAACTTACAACTTTCGAAGAATAGAAAAAACTTATATTTGTTCTTCTTTCACACATAGAAAGCAATCATTGGCAGATATGGATAAAAATACAGACTTAAAAAAAAGACGCGAAAACTCCCATTTAGGTGGAGGGAAAGCACGAATTGATAAACAGCATGAACAAGGAAAATTAACGGCTCGGGAGCGAATTACGCTTTTATTAGATGAAAATTCGTTCCATGAAATCGGACAATTCGTGGAGCATCGCTCGACAGCCTTTGGCTTGGACAAACAGGTTTTCCCTGGAGATGGCGTTGTTACGGGTTTTGGGACAATTCATGGAAGATTAATATATGTTTTTTCGCAAGATTTTACAGTTCTTGGAGGTTCACTTTCAGAAACACATGCTGCAAAAATTTGCAGAATTATGGATCTTGCGATGAAAAATGGCGCTCCTTTGATTGGAATAAATGATTCTGGAGGTGCTCGGATACAAGAAGGTGTTGTTTCCCTTGCGGGATATGCCGATATTTTTTATAGAAACACTAGGGCTTCCGGCGTAATTCCTCAAATTTCAGTAATTATGGGCCCTTGTGCAGGAGGCGCCGTTTATTCTCCCGCGCTGACAGATTTTATATTTATGGTCGAAGAGACTTCCTATATGTTTGTAACAGGTCCAAATGTTGTGAAAACGGTTACGCATGAATCGGTGACTTCTGAAGATCTTGGCGGGGCAAAAGCGCATGCTGAAAAATCTGGTGTAAACCATTTTATTGCAACAAACGATGTCGAATGTTTGAAAAAAGTGCGAGATCTAGTTACCTATTTTCCTCAAAATTCGAATGAATTAGCTCCGCATCCAAAACAATTTAGCTTCAATAAAGCAAAGCTCGAGACAATCAAGCATATTCTGCCGGAAAACAATTCCATACCTTACGATATTCGAAAAGTAGTGGATAACGTTATCGATGATGCAAGTTTTAGAGAAGTGCAAGAAGATTTTGCAAAAAATATAGTGGTTGGTTTTGGGCGTTTGGAAGGAAGAACATTAGGGATTATCGCCAATCAGCCCGCCGCAATGGCAGGAGTTTTAGATATTGACGCCTCCAGAAAAGGAGCGCGCTTCGTTCGATTCTGCGATGCTTTTAATATTCCATTGCTTGTTTTTGAAGACGTACCCGGATTTTTACCTGGTACAGATCAAGAATGGCGCGGAATAATTACCCATGGCGCAAAATTATTGTACGCTTTTGCAGAGGCAACTGTTCCACGGATTACGGTTATCACCCGAAAAGCTTATGGTGGAGCGTTTGACGTTATGAATTCTAAAAACATTGGTGCTGACTTAAATTATGCATGGCCAACTGCTGAAATAGCTGTTATGGGTGCAAAAGGAGCTGCTGAAATTATTTTCAAGCGAGAAATTGCTTCCGCATCCATTCCAGAAGAAAAATGGAAAGAGAAGGAAGCTGAATATGCTGAACTATTTGCAAATCCATACCGTGCTGCTGAAAGGGGAATTATTGACGATGTGATACTTCCAGAAGAAACGCGTGCAAAACTCATTGCAGGATTTAAAATGCTGGAAAATAAAGCAGAAGTTTTACCACAGAAAAAACATGGAAATATACCACTTTAAGAAAAGTGTAATGGAAATTGCTTCTATAAAAGCACTATTTGTGCTTAGTAAAATAATAACAGTTAATTTTGGGTTGATAAGTTACGGTTTAATACTTTAAAAACCAATTATTTATATGCTTCACTTTTTGCTTATTGAAGACGATTCAATCCTTTGCATCTTGCATTCTGCCATTATACGACAGGTATTTCCCAATTGTACAATAGAAATTATTTGCTCTGCCGAGGAAACGCTTAATTACCTTGATACGCTTGAAAAAAATCATCAAAATGCACCCGATTATATTTTAATTGATCACCAATTATCCGGAATCAGTGGCTTGGAAATGGTCGAAAATTTTTCAGAAAAACAATTGCTTTTTATGCACAAAACCCAATTGTACATTCTTTCCGCGACTATTGATCCAAGCGTAATAAACCAAGTTCAAAAAAACAACCGCATCAAAGGTTTCCTTGAAAAACCATTGTCCAAAGATATTCTCCTGCAAAACTTCCAAGGGAAAGATTCCACGAAATAAGTAAACTCTTGAAGCTTTAATTCTATTTACAAGCTAATATTTAGTTGGTTATTTCGTATCTTCGCTCACTCAATAATTACATACAATGTTCAGATCACACACTTGCGGCGAATTACGCCTATCACATATTGGAAACGAAGTAACACTTGCGGGTTGGGTGCAGCGCTCAAGAGAATTAGGCGGAATGACATTTCTGGATTTACGCGATCGATATGGTATTACCCAACTGGCTTTCAATCTAGAAGATAATGCGGTACTATGCGCACAAGCTGGAAAACTCGGGAGAGAATTTGTGATTCAAGTAATTGGGAAAGTAATTGAAAGAACAAGTAAGAATAAAAATATGCTTACGGGCGACATTGAAATTGTAGTTAGTAATTTAGTTATATTAAATTCCGCAAAATTACCTCCTTTCACGATTGAAGATGAAACAGATGGTGGTGATGAGTTGCGATTGCAATACCGGTATTTGGATTTGAGACGAAATACAATGCAGGAGAAATTGCGCTTGCGAAATAAAGTTGCCTTACAAACAAGAATTTATCTGGATTCAAAAGATTTTTTGGATATTGAAACGCCTTTTTTAATCAAATCAACTCCCGAAGGGGCGCGTGATTTTGTGGTGCCAAGTCGCATGAATGAAGGACAATTTTACGCTTTACCGCAATCGCCACAAACGTTTAAGCAATTGTTAATGGTTTCTGGTTTCGACCGCTATTATCAAATTACAAAATGTTTCCGCGATGAGGATTTACGAGCAGACCGCCAGCCGGAATTCACCCAAATCGATTGTGAAATGGCTTTTGTGGAACAAGACGATATTTTGAACACATTCGAAGGATTGATTAAACATTTATTCAAAACCGTTCGAGGAATAGATTTCACAGAAGCTTTTCCGCGTATGGATTATTCTGAAGCAATGTCACGTTATGGTTCGGACAAACCAGATATTCGATTTGACATGGAATTCGTTTACCTTACGAACGAGACAAAAGGAAAAGGATTTGCCATTTTTGACGATGCAGAAAGTGTTATTGCACTAAATGCAGTGGATTGTGTAGAATACACTCGAAAACAAATCGATGAATTAACAGAATGGGTGAAACGTCCACAAATTGGAGCTAAAGGATTGATTTATCTGCGCTGTAATGCAGACGGAACATTCAAATCATCGGTAGATAAATTTTATACGCAAGAAGATTTAGCCGCTTGGGCTAAAAAAGCAAATGCAAATCCAGGAGATCTTTTGTTTCTTTTGAGTGGTGATTTGGAGAAAACACGCAAGCAAATGAATGAGTTGCGCTTGCACCTTGGCAGCGAGCTTGGTTTGCGCAATCCAAATGTATTCAAGCCTTTGTGGGTGATGGATTTCCCATTACTGGAATGGGATGAAAACAACGGACGCTACCATGCGATGCACCATCCTTTTACCTCTCCAAAACCAGAAGATATGCATTTGATTCAAACGGATCCAGGAAAAGTAAGAGCAAATGCATACGATTTAGCGATGAATGGCGTAGAATTAGGTGGCGGATCTATTCGTATTCACGATCGGGATTTACAATCGCGCATGTTCGATTTACTTGGATTTTCAAAAGAAGAGGCACAAGCTCAATTTGGTTTTCTAATGAGCGCGTTTGAATATGGCGCTCCTCCTCATGGCGGATTGGCATTCGGATTGGATAGATTAGTTGCAACGATGGGCGGGTCAGAATCTATTCGCGATTATATTGCTTTTCCAAAAAATAACAGTGGTCGGGACACAATGATTGATGCACCCTCTCCATTAAATGCTGAACAAATGGCTGAATTGGGAATCAAATTGAAATAATTACCAAAAAAATCAATTCTTTTTTTGAAATTATGGAATCTTACTCGGAATATGTTGGCTATGCTGCATCGGGGATTGTCCTTTTATCCTTTTTGATGGGCAATATTTTTATTCTTAGGATTATTAATACTATCGGTTGCGGATTCTTTATTTTATATGGATTTATGCTTGGGTCTTTTCCGATAATTTTAACGAATTCCGCAATTGTATTGATAAATATCTATTATTTATTTCTAAAAAATAACAAAGGCGTTAAATAAGAACATAGCTAGGTATTCACTTCAGTTTAAGTTAGTTCAAGTATTTTTTTTGGAGTTGTTTAGTCGTATTATGTTATCTTTAGTTGATAATTTTTATTGACAGCCTTAAATTATTTAATTGGTAAATGCCTAAGCCAAAATTCATTATTTCCGATTACTATAGAAATGAACTTTTACGTTGTATTTGTGTCAAAATCGGATTCCCTATTCGTACAAAATTAGACTGCAGAAAACTGGGTCAATTGATTCAGGATGCACAATTGCCAACAATTTCTGAAAGTACTATTTATCGTTTATTTCTTTGGAATGGAAAGAATAATACGCCATATATTCATACACTAGACATCCTTTCGCAGTATTGTGGTTTCCCAAACTGGTCTAACTTTGAAACGCACCTGCAAGAAATTGATGCCTTTGCTCAAGGTTATGGAAGGATACAAATTAACGGCACGCCCATTAAGAGTTTAATTGAAATTTGTATTCATACAGATAAATTAAAACCGCTTTATTCGTATGTGGAGCAATTTCCAAAAAATTTAGATATTCACAAAAAATATATTCTAGGACAAGAAATTTTCAAATCCTTAATTTCGAATCCAAACGGAAACCTTAAATTCTTCAAAAACTTTCATACATTGCCAATCATTCGAGAAAGTTTCTTTGAGATTTTTGCAGATCCACGTTTCCTGATTCCAAATTATGAAACAGGTATACATTACTATTTAAAAAATTTAAAACCAACTGAAAATATTCAAGATTTACAGGATACATTATTCGGAAATTGCCTGCTTTTTAGGCATTACTTCGTTCAACGGGAAAAAAACAAAGCGCTAAAAATTGGGGGAATTCTTTTTACAGAATTAGAAATCAAAGAAAAGGACTTGCTTCGTATCCATATTTTTCCTGTAGCACGCTATTTATCGTGTAAAATTCTTTATTTCAAACTTCTAGGTCAAACGAAACAAAGCCTAGACTTTTTGGAGGTAGTATTCAACTTCATTCAAAAAAATAAGAATAAATGGAATTTAGAAGAGCAACGTATCGTTTTTTTTAATTTGGGCGAAGCAATTTTACTTCACTCGGAAATTCCTATTGCTAAGCACACTAAATTAAAAGAACTATTCTCCGAATTATTTTCCTTTGTCCCTCATTATTATTCAAACGGTAATTTAAGCGAAATTATTCCTTACCTAGATTGCAATTCCTCTGCGATTTTCCAGTAAGCGGAATACTTAATCTAACTTAGACCAAAGTGGAAAGTGCCAAATAGGTTAACTTTGTAAAAAATATTTTAAACATAAAACCATCACTATTTCAACAAACCATGAAAACATTTCAATGAGAATTTGAAATGTTTTCTGCTTTTAAACAAGCATAAGAAATAACAGGCAAGAACCTTTTTGATTTTAGATTCTTTTGTAAAATTTATTAAAGCACTATTTTTGAGCAGCTTTAGTTTAAAAAAGGCTTTTTAAAATTTGATTAGAAAAACAATTAGATTTTTAAGTCTTTTAAAATTAGTACGAAATTGGTAGCACTTATTTTCCTTTTTTCAAATTACAAATAACTAGAATGGTAATAATTCTTATTTACTTTCTAGCTCTTGCTTTATTAATTTTCATTCAAAAGAAAGAAATAATTCAAGGAATTTTTAAAACATCCAGAAAAACACATTGGATTGTTTCTGGTATTTCCTTATTCATGCTGCAATTGTCTATGGATCAAGGCCAAGTATATTCTGGCATTATAGAAGAAAAAGGGCTTTGGGGACTTTGGCTGTTTTTCCCGGGGTTGATATGTGCAGCGGTTGTTCCAATGGTTCTTGCACCGCTCTGGTCAAAACTTGATTTTATTACAGATAATCAATTCATTCTTTTTCGATTTTCAGGCAGAGGAGCACGTTTTTTACACCAATTCAGGTCAATTTACGTTGGAGGATTAATAGTCTCATTTTTACTTGGTTTTCAGGTTTTAGCCTTTAGTAGAATTTTAGAAATATACTACGGATTCACCTCGCAAACTGCTATTTACATTACCGCTTTACTCCTAATTCTATTCGCACTTAAAAATAGTTTACAATTAAAACTCAAACTAGATATTTTTCATTCGATAATATACGGAATTAGCCTTTTCTTAATATTTTACTATGTTTACTATGCTTCTGGGGGCTGGGAAAATACATTGACGAAATTCAACAATGAGAATCCCTATAAATCAAATTTATTGCCACCAAACGAACTAACGCAAGAGTGGAATCTATTATTTGTCTTACTCGGAATTCAATGGTGGAGTGCACAACTCTTTGACGGCGGCGGGCCTGAAATGTCTCGATTTACAGCTACAAAAGGAAAATGGAATGTGATAAAAGCCAGTTTGATGCCAATCATCTTACAACTTTTTCTTTCGATTCTAGTAATTATGCTTTCGGTGATGACCATTTCCATGCAAGATACACCTGAATCAGAAGTAGGATTTATTAAAGGGATTTTCAATGCTGTTCCAGAATGGATTGCGCCTTTTTGCGTTTTGGGATTTTTTGCTATTTTCATTACTACTGCAGAATCCTTTTTGAATTGGGGAGCATCCTTTTTAGTGGTAGATTTATACAAAACATACATTCAAAAAAATAGAACAGAAAATCATTACACCAAACTTTCATTTGGTAGCATGGCAATGTTGAGTGCGCTTGCACTAATTATTGCATTAAATATTTCTAATTTACAAAACATCATAAAAGTAATTTTCTCCATTTCTGCTGGCGTAGCTCCAATCTACATATTGCGTTGGTTTTGGATGAGAATTAATGCCTGGAGTCAGCTATCCGCTATGCTATCTTCTGGAATTTGTACTTTGATTTTTCACGTGTATTTATCCACTTACCCAGATGCCTTTCGTTTATCACCAATGGACGCCTACAGCTGGCAATTAATATTCGTTACCACCTCCACTACATTTGTTTGGCTTAGTGTGATGTTATTAACTCCGCCAGATAATAGCGCAACAATTAACAGGTTTCGAGATATTCTTCCTCCAAAAAAACAACTTCTCAAAAGTTTTACGTTAGCACTTTTGATTGGTATTAGTTTTCTTTGTTTAAATTTATTACTCTTAAAATGGGTGTTCTAGCGTAATTGAACGAACCATTGGATGGGTTTAAAAACAAATAGTAACTTTACACTGTCTAAAGCAGGAACATGAGCAATCATAAGCAAAATTTATATATCTACAATAGTCTTAGCGGACAAAAAGAAAAATTTGAACCAATCAATACTGGGCATGTCGGCATGTACGTTTGCGGACCAACTTTGTACAGTGAACCGCACATGGGAAATATGCGAACGTTCATTAATTTCGACATGATTTACCGTTATTTATTGCTGCATTATAAAGTAAAATACGTTCGCAATATTACAGATGCTGGACATATCACCAATAGTGCTGGTGAAGAAGTAGATAGTATTGGAAAAGCTGCTCGATCTGAACAACTGCAATCGCTAGAAATTGTCTACAAATACAATGTAAAATTTCAAGAATTACAGCGCATCTACAATCTTTTGCCACCAAGTATTGAACCAACGGCAACTGCCCACATAGAGGAACAAATTGAAATCATCGAAAAAATCATCGAAAATGGATTTGCTTATATTGTTAACGGTTCCGTTTATTTTGATGTTAAAAAATATAGTGAAGCCTTTGAATATGGAACCTTAAGCGGTCGTAAAATTGAGGAGCTATCGGAAGAAACACGCGCATTAAATGCACAAGAAGAAAAACATTTCTTCGCCGATTTTGCCCTTTGGAAAAAGGGAAGTCCAGACGATATGCAAATTTGGCGTTCACCTTGGGGAAATGGAAACCCCGGTTGGCACATCGAATGCACTGCAATGAGCACTAAATATTTAGGGAAACATTTTGATATTCACGGCGGCGGCATGGATTTGAAATTTCCACACCATGAAGACGAAATAGCACAAAATTGCGGTTCACTCGGTTGTAACCCTGCAAAATATTGGATGCATGCAAATATGCTAAATGTGAATGGTCAAAAAATGAGTAAGTCATTGGGAAATTTTTTCCTGCCAAAAGAAATTGTGGAAGGAACAACCCAACTGTTTACAAAGCCGTATAGTCCAAATGTGATTCGGTTTTTCATGATGCAAGCACATTACCGAAGTAATTTAGATTTCACCGAAGATGCTTTAAATGCTGCGGAGAAAGGATTTTCTAGATTAACGGATGCCTTTCATTTAATAGAAAAATTAAAAACTTCAGCCCAAACAAGCTTCAATGTTCAAGAATTGGTTTCATCATTTTACACCGCTATGGATGATGATTTCAATGCGCCAATTCTAATTGCCAATATATTTGAGGCAGTTAAGCGGATTAACTTAATAAACGATGGTAATGATACAATTACACAGGAAGATTTAAACCTTCTTGCAACAGCGTTGAAAACTTTTCTATTTGATGTATTAGCCTTGCAAATCGGCACTTTAAATAACGATTCCAAACTTTCACCTGTCATGGATTTAGTACTCGAATTACGCCAAGAAGCAAGAGAGAAGAAAGATTGGTCCACTTCGGATAAAATTCGAGACGGGCTTGCTGCAGCTGGAATTGTGGTGAAAGATGGGAAAGAAGGAACCAGTTGGAGTTAAAATTTTGTGCTAACACCCACACATCCTCTGCCTTTCAGTAAGGAATTCAGAAAACAGATTTTACTTTGTAAGTGATAAATTGTTTATTCTAAACAGCTATAATCCTTAAAAATTATTTACTTTCAGTGAATCAATTCACCAAATAAGTTTACTTTTGGTGAATCAAAAGGTGAATTATGATTCAACGTACACTAAAAAACACCTTGTCCGAAAGGCTTTTTAAGGGAAAAACACTTCTACTAATTGGTCCTAGGCAAGTTGGTAAGACAACTTTAATACAGGAAATTCTTACTGGGATAGACTTCTTGTTTTTAAATGGCGATGATCCGTTGGTGCGGACCTTGCTAACCAATCCATCAAGCAAAGAAATTGAAGCAATAATCGGCAAAAACAAACTCGTTTTCATTGATGAGGCTCAACGAATTGAAAACATTGGTCTAACTGCAAAAATAATTCACGATACATTTAATTCTGTTCAACTAATTCTGAGTGGATCATCTGCATTTGAGCTCAGAAATAATACCAATGAATCCTTAACGGGAAGAAAATATGAGTATTTTCTTTACCCTATATCCTACGAAGAATTGGAACAATCGATCGGATATGTTTCTGCACTTGGAGATTTGAATAATAGACTGATTTATGGTTTTTATCCTGAAGTTTTAAATAACCCTGGAGGTGAAAGAGAAATATTGAATGAAATTACACAAAGTGTTATGTACAAAGATATTTTATCTTACGGAAACATAAAAAAGCCTGAAATTTTAGAGAAAATTCTAAAAGCATTAGCATTCCAGGTAGGAAGCGAAGTAAGTTTTAACGAAATTGCTCAGCTAACAGGTGTAGACAAGAACACAGTTTCCTCTTACATTCATTTACTTGAATTATCATATGTGATCTTTCCACTGACAACCTTTAGTAGAAATCTTCGAAATGAAATTAAGACAAATCGAAAATATTATTTTTACGACAACGGGGTTCGAAATGCATTAATACAAAACTTTAATCCTTTAGAACTTAGAAACGATATAGGTTTACTTTGGGAGAATTTCCTACTATCTGAGCGAAAAAAGAGAAATGAATACTACAATCAATTTGTTACAGGCTACTTTTGGCGCACAAAACAGCAGCAAGAAATTGATTACATAGAGGATATAAATGGAACGATTGCAGGTTTTGAATTCAAATGGAACCCAAAAGCGAAATTTAAAATTCCGAGTGCATTCACGCAAGCATATAATGCAGATGTTACTGTTGTCAGCCAAAATAATTTTAGAGATTTTATTTTTTATAATTCTTGAGAAATAATATTCCTTCAAACAAAAAAATCAAATAGCTTTGTATAGCTTACTCTTAAAAGTAGCTGATCAAATAATCCGAAAACAAAATCGAATATGATTTCAAAAGATATACCAAAAAAACTCTTTCTTCTAGATGCATACGCACTTATCTACAGAGCATATTTTGCTTTTGCAAAAAATCCACGAGTAAATTCAAAAGGGCAAAATACCTCTGCTGCTTTCGGTTTTACAAATGTATTAATTGATGTTATTAAAAACGAAAAGCCTACCCATTTAGCGGTAGTTTTCGATCCTCCAGGTGGCTCGACACAGCGGCAAGCTGACTTTGAGGCCTACAAAGCACACCGCGAAGAAATGCCGGAAGATATTCGCTCCATGATTCAGCCAATAAAGAAAATTGTAGAAGCGTTCAACGTGCCAATGTTGGAAATGAATGGTTTTGAGGCAGATGACGTTATTGGAACGATGGCGAAAATTGCGGAACGAAAAGGCTACACAACGTATATGATGACGCCAGACAAAGATTATGCGCAGCTTGTGTCTGAAAATATATTTATGTTCAAACCTGGGCGAGGCGGAAATCCACCAGAAATTTTGGGCGTGACAGAAGTATGTGAAAAATTCGAAGTCGAAAACCCGCTGCAGGTAATTGACATTTTAGGTTTATGGGGCGATGCGGCAGATAATATACCCGGAATACCCGGAATTGGTGAAAAAACTGCCAAACTACTAATTAAAAAATACGGCTCAATGGAGGCGATTTTTGAAAATGTAGAAGATTTAAAAGGAAAGCAAAAAGAAAATGTTATCCAATTTGAGGAACAAGGTCGCATTTCAAAAAATTTAGCAACCATAATTATTGATCTAGAAGTAGAATTTAATGAAGACCACTTGGTAATGTGCCCTGTTGACACAGAAAAAGTTAAAGATATTTTTACCGAACTGGAATTTCGAAACCTCGCAAGACGCGTTATCGGAGAAGAAATCGTTGTAACGGCTCATCCAACTGCAAATAGCGGAGATTCAGCGCAATTGGATCTTTTTGGAATGCAAAGCATGATCGTAAACCAAGAACCTATTCCAACTTCTGAGTATAAAACAATTGCCACGGAAAAACCAAGTTACCACCTTATTACAAAGCCAGAAGAGCGCAAAGAGTTGATGGAAATTCTGATGGAGCAGAAACAAGTCTGTTTTGATACAGAAACAACAAGTCTCGACGCATTGCATGCTGATTTGGTTGGGATGTCCTTTTCCTACAAAGCTCGAGAAGCATTTTATGTTGCCTTACCGGACGATTTTGAACAAGCAAAATGTATCGTGGAAGAATTCATACCATTTTTTGAATCTACAGAAATTGAGAAGATTGGTCACAACATTAAATACGATATAAAAGTATTGAATCGCTATTCTATTTCTGTTTCATTTCCGCTATTCGACACGATGGTTGCCCATTATTTAATAAATCCAGAATCAAAGCAAAACATGGATTTTTTAGCAGAATTTTACTTGAATTACAAGCCGGTTTCTATCGAAACTTTACTCGGGAAAAAGGGAAAGAACCAAGGGAATATGCGCGACCTAAAACCGGAGGAAATTTCCGATTATGCATGCGAAGATGCGGATATCACCTTTCAATTAAAACAATTATTTGAACCGCAAATTCAAAAAGAACATTTAAAAGAATTGTTCTATGAAATGGAAATGCCGCTTGTAGAAGTTTTGAAAGACATGGAAGAAGAAGGTATTGCCATTGATGTGAAAGCACTGGTTGCATATTCCAAGCAAATGGAAATCACGCTGACGGAATTGGAAAAAAACATCAAAGAACTTGCTGGAGTAGACTTTAATCTAGACTCACCAAAACAATTAGGCGATGTTTTATTCGATGTGTTAAAAATTTCAAGCAAAGCAAAAAAAACAAAAACAGGACAATACGCCACATCGGAGGATATTTTGCAAAAACACGAAAAAGACCATCCAATTATCCCAATGATTTTGGAATACAGACAGTTACGAAAATTAAAAAGCACCTACGTCGACCCATTACCAACATTAACCGACAAAATAGATGGTAGAATTCATACCAATTATATGCAAACGGTCACAGCAACAGGAAGATTGAGTTCCAATAATCCCAACCTTCAAAACATTCCAATTCGAACGGATAAAGGAAAAGAAATACGCAAAGCATTCGTTCCGCGAAATTCGGATTTCATACTAATGGCGGCGGATTACTCGCAAATAGAATTGCGAATTATAGCTGCCTTGAGTGGCGACAAAAACATGATTGAAGCCTTTAAAAGCGGTCAAGATATTCACAAAGCTACAGCTGCAAAAGTATTCCATGTTCCTTTGGATGAAGTTACACGAGAACAACGAAGTGCAGCTAAAGCGGTGAACTTCGGAATCATTTACGGTCAGTCGGCTTTTGGTTTGGCACAAAACTTAAACATTTCCAGAACGGAGGCAAAAACCATAATCGATTCCTATTTTGAGCAATATTCCACCATAAAATCCTACATGGACGGCACAGTTGCGCAAGCAAGAGAGAAAGGATATGTTGAAACAATTATGCAACGCCGTCGGTATTTGCCAGATATTAATTCCGGAAATGCAGTTGTGCGCGGTTTTGCAGAAAGAAATGCAGTAAATGCCCCAATTCAAGGTTCCGCAGCGGATATTATAAAAATGGCCATGGTAGAAGTATATCGTGCCATGAAAAAACAACCGTTAAAATCCAAAATGATTCTGCAAGTGCACGATGAACTTGTGTTCGATATTCACCGTTCCGAAATGGAATGGATGAAAAAATTGGTAGAAGACGCAATGGAACACGCCGTTAAAATGGTTGTTCCCATGGAAGTGGAATTACAATTTGGAGAAAATTGGTTGGATGCGCATTAACCTTTAGGGAATCAGAGAAATAAAATTTATGGGAGTCCGTTTGAAGCAAAAAATGCAACTAAATGCAGTTTATATTTGAACGGACCAGCCTCTGTTTTCCATTATTTGGATGAATGTCACCAACTCTTCTGCTTGCGTAATGGAAGTGTAAATACGCTCAAAAATCACTTTATTTCCTTCAACTTTTGGATGTAAAGCCATAGGAAATTCTATTTCATTGCCACTTTCCTGTTTATTTTCTAGTTGCAAAAGAAAAAGGCGCAAAAGATTAATCGCTTCATTAGAACTTACTTTAAAATCAGAAGCTTTAACGGATGAAAAGAAATCCATTTTTTTGCGCGCGCGCGTAAGCAAAACATTCAAACGCTTAGAACCATTTTTCGTGTTCAAAGGACCAAATCGCATGTGAAATTCACCATTTTCATTTTTTCCATACCCCAAACTGATGATTAAATGGTCGCATTCTTCGCCTTGCACATTTTCCAAAGCTTTAAAAAACGCAGTATTTTCTTCCATTCTAGCCTCCAACTTTTCTTGGATTTTTGGGTTTAAACAAGAAAATATTTCTGCTAACTGTAATTCTGAAAAGGCAACAATTCCGAGATTGTCTATACTGTCTATTTGAGTAGAAATATATGCAGCTACTTGTTTTGCTTCCTCCTGATTTTTTCGCTCGTCAAAAATGCCTTTTTCAATGTAATGCCAAGAAATCGGTTCTTTTTCTTGCTTAAAAGAAGGAAAGGAAAGGAGTTGATTGTTATAAAAATACGTGTTCGAAAAATGTATCAATGCTGGATGCTCACTTCGATAATGGTGATTCAAACGAACATTTTTCCAATAAAAACTCGCTTGGTGCAAAAGATCAACTACTTCACCAGATGTAACTTTAAAAAAGGTACTTGGACCCATTTGCTGCTGATCGCCTGCGATTAAAATATGATTCGCTCGCTGAACCGTTCCAAGCGCATTTTGTAGTGGAATCTGACTTGCTTCGTCAAAAATTGCAACATCAAAAAGCCCTTTTTGCATGGGAAAACACTTGGCAATTTGCGCCGGATTACTTAACCAAATAGGCTTAAATAAACGGAGCCATTCTTGCGCATCAGAAGCAAATAATTCCCGCAACGTTGGATGGTTTCTTGCCTTATTAAATTCTTTGACCAATAAAGCTTTCCCGCGCTTTAATCTGGATCGCAACTCTTTTTCCGTTACAGTTAGTTTTGCTGGTGAAATTTGAAGAAGTTTGTGGTAGTATCTAAAACGTTCCGCTTGATTCCATCGGATGGATTGCGCTAAGAAAATAGATTCCTCAGCTCTATTTTCAAGTATAGTATGGCATTTATCCTGTAAATCTTTCGTTTGAAATTTAGAAAAAGCTGGAAACTGTGCTGTGAATTTCACCCAATTACTTTTGCACACTGCAAGATCAAAAGTATTAAAATCTGCTTGGTATTTTAGGTTGCGCAAAACTACTTCCGGTATATTTTTCAGAGCAGTGTGCAGGTACATCAAGGCTGAAAAATTAGTTATTACATTGGTTAAAAACGCTTGAAGGTTGGTGTCTTCTTCTATACGGAAATTCGTTTTTAACTGTGAAAAAAGCTGGTTAAGTAAACCATTATATTCTGAAAAAACTTGTCGCTCCTTCTCTGAAATATTCAGCCATTCGGATCTATCTTCAGAGGTGAATAAATGAATTTGCTGGTGAATTAATCCTAATTCAGATTCTACATCATCTATGCCTATTTCGCATAATTCAACTTTTATTTGAGAAATAGAATTTAAATTAACCAAATATTGCTTCCATTTATGGAGAATATCTTTCGCTCTATTTATCGATAAATTAGTATGCCTTCTCCATAATTTTACAAATTTCCATTTCCCAAACAAGGATGTGTTTTGAGCCAATTCGAGCAATAATTCTGTTTCTATAAGCGAAGGCATTTTCTTCCAGTGTACCTTTTCCAAGTCGAAGTTACTTTGTACAAAATGTACTTGCAGGAATTTTTTTCTAAGGCTTAAAAAACGTTTTTGATCTTTGGAATTTGGCGTTAATAGAGCTGAATGTTTGCGAAAGGTTTCTGTATTAAAGAGATGACAAACCGCCGCCTTTTTCATTGCTTTTTGAAGATCCAACCAGGTGTTGATTTCAAAATTTGCTTTGACTTTTTCCAGATCCTTTAAATTTTGCAGTATCGAACGATCCAACTGTTTAAAAAATTCTTGTTGAATTAGCCCTGGAGAAATTGCTCCAACTAGTGGCGCTAAATTTTCAGCATACAACTTCTGAACAATCTCTGTGCAGAAGAGCCAATCGTTCATTTCCGGTAAATCACTCAAAAAAGAAACGGTTTCAATATCCTTATTTGCGGTATAATCAGCAAAAGAAGCATAACTAATTCCTCCAATCAATTGGTCTTTATTCAACACATCAAGCTGCTGTTGCAATTGATCCGCATATTGTTCGGATAACCTCAAATTTGGTTTTGGTTCCTTGCTTTCAGATTGCTCCAATTCCTTCCAACTATTTTTCAAAGCAACTAAAATATCTTTTGTTAAGGTCTCCGATGTTGCAATAAAGCACATATCGCCCAGGCCAAATTGCTGTAATTTTTTCTGTAAAACTTCCAAAGCAACTCGCTTTTCGGAAACCACAATTGCTGAGCTCGATTGGCGCAACAATTTCCCTAATAAATTTGTCAGAACCTGCGATTTACCTGTTCCAGGTGGCCCTTGAACAACCGTGTGATTTTCTTTAAAAGTGCTGAAAACTTTCAATTGATCTGCATCTGCAGGAAAAAGTAATTCATTGCCTAAAGTCAATTTAGAACTAGAATTAACGCTTTCATCGCCTAATAAATTAGAAAGCGCGGAGGAATAATCCATATTCTTTAATTCCTCTAATTCCTTTATTATTTCAAAGCGATGGTGGTGAAAATTTCCAAAATAGCGTGTGTTATATTCTACATTAGTAAAATTCTGTTGCATTAAAAAATCCGTTAATTCTACCAGCGTTAGCATAACGGTTGGAAGCAAGATGTTAAACTCTTTTTGTAAACGATTAACAACGAAAGGATTCACAAAAACAGCATCTTCAATCGCTTGAATTTTTACCATTCCATTCACTTTTGAGATTTCAACTTCACATGGATGGATGAACAATGGTGAGCGAACAATAGTATTCTTGAACTCCCATTCTATTGAACCTTGAGTCGTACACAATGGGAAAATACCTTGCTCCTTTTCTGTTTTATTTGCTCGGAATAGAATTGATTTAATAACTGGATCTGCATAATCAAATTGCAGTCTCTCTGTTTGATTGCTTTCTTGTGTTATTAAAAAAATGGAATTGTGATCCAAATTGACCAATACATCATTCGTATTGAACTGACTTGCATCCTGCAACAATTGCATAATTGTATGTTTCACACTTTCACTCACCGTGCTAAAATTAAGAAAACTTTCTTCGCTTCTAAAATTGTCAATTAGCAATTCATAAAATGTCAATTTAAGACTTACATTTGTGCCATAAATAAAAAAATTAGCACGCAATGAAATTCGGTACAAAAGCAATCCATGCAGGTGTTCATCCTGATGAATCGACAGGAGCAATCATGACTCCAATTTATCAAACATCAACGTATGTTCAGGCAGGTGTTGGAAACCATAAAGGATACGAATATTCCAGAACCTTAAATCCAACACGTCATGCATTGGAAAAAAATATCGCAGCTATTGAAAACGGGAAATTTGGCGCTTGTTTTGGTTCCGGTCTTGCAGCGATTGATTGTGTCATAAAAATGCTGAATCCAGGCGATGAAGTAATTTCAACGAATGACTTATATGGCGGCTCGTATCGATTATTTACGACAATTTTTGCAAAATATGGAATTGTTTTTCATTTTGTGGACATGCAAAATCCGAAAGCGGTTGAAGCGCTTGTGAATGAAAAAACAAAAATGATTTGGGTGGAAACGCCAACAAACCCAATGATGAATATTATCGATATTGAAGCAATGTCTGCCATTGCAAAAAAAGCGCATGCACTATTGTGCGTTGATAATACATTTGCAACGCCATATTTACAGAATCCATTAGATCTTGGTGCGGATATCGTTATGCATTCCGTTACAAAATACCTTGGTGGACACTCCGATGTTGTAATGGGCGCTTTGGTTTGCAGCGACGAAAAAATCGCAGGTGAAATGTACCGAATTCAAAATTCCACTGGCGCTGTAACTGCTCCGATGGATTCATTTTTAGTGCTACGAGGAATTAAAACGTTGCATTTGCGGGTGCAAAGACATTGCGAAAATGGCGAAGTTATAGCACGTTTTCTAGAAACACATCCAAAAATCGAAAAAGTCTACTGGCCAGGATTTGAAAACCATCCGAACCACGATGTGGCTAAAAAGCAAATGCGCGGATTTGGAGGAATGATTTCTTTTACCTTGAAAGGAAACAAATTGGAAGAAGCGTTAGAAATTGTGAAGAAAGTTGAATTATTTGCTTTAGCAGAATCGCTTGGTGGCGTGGAATCTTTAATTGGACATCCAGCAACCATGACACATGCCTCCATTCCTAAGGAAGCAAGAGAGAAAACTGGAGTTGTCGATTCACTCATTCGTTTGAGTGTCGGTGTAGAAGATGTGGAAGATTTAATTGCCGATTTAAAAATGGCTTTGGCATAGTTTCATTTACTTATTTGAAGTAATTCCATTTCGAAAAATTAAAGAATATGCAGGTTTTTATCACTGGAGTTTCAAAAGGTTTGGGTAAAGCGCTTGCTACTGAATTTTTAAAGTTAGGAAATGAAGTTATAGGAATTGGTCGTTCTCATTCCTTTACAGACAAAAATTTTAGGTTTATTTCCTGTGATTTGGAGAATCTCGAACACGTAAATAAACTTGACTTTGGAAAATTATCTTCTTCTGTTCTATTCGTCAATAATGCAGGAATCATTGGGGAAATTGAACGAATATCGGAGCAAACAAGCAGTGATATACAATCCGTATTAAATGCAAATACGCTAGCGCCAATGCTTTTGTGCCAAAAAATATTGAAAGCTTTTGCGCCAACTGAAGGTCTAAGCATCCTAAACATCAGCTCAGGAGCGGGGAAACGGGCAATTCCTTCTTGGGCTTCCTATTGCGCTTCTAAAGCAGCTTTGGATATTTTCTCCGAAACTATCTATTTAGAGGAAAAAGAACGCGGAAGAAATGTTAGAATATATGCGCTCTCTCCTGGTGTTATTGACACTGAAATGCAAAATAAAATTCGATCTAAAAAAACAAGTAGCTTTTCAAGTAGCGAAGCATTCAAAGAATTAAAAACTTCTGGCGAATTAGTCCAACCAGAGCTTATAGCTCAAAAAATCATACAACTACTAAAAGAAGCGTATTCAGGGGAGGTAATATATTCTCTAAAAAAATAGTTGCTATTTTCTAACGCATTTCAATGTCCAACGTATTATTTTAATCTTTTATTAATTTTAATTTCTTTAGAAGCGAACCAATTAGTATCTTGGACCGTTTAAACTAGAATAAAACTATTAATACTATGAAAAAAAATTTAATTTTCCTGTTGGGTTTCTTCTTAATCTCCAATCTAACAGGGTTTTCTCAATCATCTACCTTTGATGCATCAAATGCTAGAGATGGCGAAACAGTAGAATATTGCCACCAGCACAAAAGAACTAATGCGTTAAAACAAAATCCTGCTTATTTGCAAGCTTTGCAGCAAGACGAAGAAATACGTCAGCACGAAGCAAATAACACGGCAACTCCAAAAGGAGTAGTGTACAAAATTCCTGTCGTGTTTCATGTTTTACATAACAATGGCATAGAAAATATTTCAGACGAACAAATTCTTGATGCTCTTTTCATCCTCAATAGAGATTACCGTTTGCAAAATGCGGACGCAAATAATGTAAATGTTGAATTTCAAGGAATGCCTTCGGATGTTGAAATCGAGTTTGTATTAGCAACAAAAGCACCAAATGGCACTTGTTTTTCTGGCATAACTAGAACAGCATCTTCCCTAAGTTATATCGGTGCAGATGGAGGTAATCAAGTGGACGCTATCGTATCCGGAAATAATGTTTATAATGGAAATTGGCCTGGAAATAAATACATGAATATTTATGTTTGCGGAGAAATTGGTGGCGCGGCTGGTTATACCACGAAACCATCAAATTGGTCTGCTACTTCCATGCAAAATGGAATTTGGATTCTACACGATTACGTTGGATCAATTGGAACAAGCTCTACAAGCACAAGTCGCGCCTTGACGCATGAAGTTGGTCATTGGTTAAATTTAGACCATACTTGGGGAGGAAACAATAATCCAGGAAACACAACAAGCTGCAGTACTGACGATGCAGTAACGGATACGCCAAATTGTATTGGTGTAACATCGTGTAACCAAAATTCGAACACGTGTAATTCAGATGATGCCTATTGGGGTTTTGCAATTCGAGATAATGTTGAAAATTATATGGATTACTCGTATTGTTCCAAAATGTTTACCGCAGGGCAAGTTACACGAATGCGCAATGCAATTACTTCAAATGTTGGTGGGAGAAGTAACTTATGGACTAGCGCAAATTTACTTGCTACTGGTGCAAATGGTGTGATTTATCTTTGTAAAGCAGAGTTTTCAGCAAATAAAACTTCGGTTTGCGTTGGTGATCAGGTTCAATTTACAGATGATTCTTACAATGTTTCAACGGGTTGGACTTGGAGTTTTCCTTCTGGAAGTCCAGCTAGTTCAACAAGTCAAAATCCTATTGTGACCTATTCTACTCCAGGAATTTATGAAGTTACACTTACAGCAACAGATGGTTCAACAACGGATTCTGAAGTGAAAACACAATACATACATGTTTTTCCAGCAGCTGCATCCTTGCCATTTTACGAAGGTTTTGAAAACTATTCCTCCTTGTCTAATCTAGCAAATTGGGAAATTGTTAATGCTAACAATAACAGTGCTTTCGTTTTAGATAATACCGTGGCTCACTCTGGATCCAAATCGGTTAAACTTTCTAATTTCGGACAAGTAGGGCCAAATGTAGATGAATTAATCGCTTCGCCGGTAGACCTTTCTGGAATCACATCTGGAACGGGAATAACATTAAGTTTTCGCTATGCCTATCGTAAAAAACTAAGTACAGATTTTGAGTATTTAAAAGTTCTAGTTACAGATGATTGTGGCGATTCATGGGTGATTCGTAAAACAATTGGCGGAAATTCGCTTTCTAGTATTGCTGTTTCAAGTTCTTGGGCTCCCACTAATGTAAGTGATTGGACAACTGTACACATGTTAAATATCACATCGGCATATTGGATAGAAAACTTTCGTTATAAATTTAAATTTGAAGGAGAAACGGGAAATAATATTTTTCTAGATGATATAAATATTTATGCAGGTGCTGCCTCAGATGAAATTGTTTTGGGAGTATCTGAACAAAATGAAATCGGCAGTGTAGAGCTTTTCCCAAATCCGACGGAAGGAGAATTAAACCTTCGTTTTTCGACAACTACTGCTGCCCAAGCAAATATTCAAATTACGGATGTTTATGGGAAAATGTATACAACAAATACGATTCAAGCAGCCGCAGGATCAAATTTAATTTTGTTGGATTCTTCCACTCTTTCTGCAGGAATTTACTTTCTAACCCTTCAAGTTGGAGGTGGAAAAAGTGTTATGCAGTTTGTAATAAAATAAGAAAATTTACGCTTAAAAAAGGTCTTCACATGGAGACCTTTTTTAATTTTACACATATATGAATAAGCTAACTTCACTTATTGTCTTTTTATTTTTTGCTTACAACGGATTTTCCCAAGAATCTAACTGGTGCGGAACAGACAAAATACTAAACCAATTAAAGGCAGATAACCCAACTTTTGAAAGCCATATTCACAAGAGTATGGTGAAAGCAGCAAATAATTCCAGCCAAGATAATTCTGTGCAAAAGAGCATATTGGAAATCCCAGTGGTTGTGCATATTCTCCATGATAATGGAATTGGTAATATTTCCGAAGCACAAGTCTTAAATGGACTGGAAATTCTAAACAACGATTACAATCGATTAAATGCGGATAGTGCGATTACCCGAAATACATTTAATGCGCCATTTCAAAGTATTGCAGGTTCGATGGATGTGTTGTTTAAACTTGCGAAAATTGACCCACAAGGAGAATGTACAAATGGAATAATTAGGGTTAATGCGCCAAATTTAACCTATTATACGAACGACGATTGTAAATATTCTGCGAACGGCGGTTCCGATCAATGGCCAATGGACAAATACTTAAATTTATGGGTTGTAAACTCCATTGCAAACGATGGAGCAGGGATTATTTTAGGCTACGCATACTTACCTTATTGGCCAAGTGGAACAAATTATGGTATTTTGATTCGAAATGATTCATTTGGAACAATTGGAACGGCAATGAATTCAGATGGTAGAACATTAACGCATGAAATGGGACATTTACTTGGCTTGCAGCACATTTTTGATGCTGGTTGGTCTGGAGCAACTGGCTGTCATGTGGATGATTGTTATCAAAATGGTGATTATTGCTGCGATACACCGCCTCAGGAAACCGCAAATTGGAGTTGTTCGCCAACATGGAATAGTTGTGCTGAAGTGCCGGTAAATGATGTTTTTGGATTTGATGCTTTAGACCAAATTGAAAACTTTATGAGTTACAATGCGTGCCAAAATATGTTTTCCCGCGATCAGGCGAATATTATGCAGCAAAATTTCATCGACATTGATTTTCTTGCAGCGATTGTAACTCCTGAAAATATTCTTGCCACAGGAATTAATGAACCTACAATTTTATGTAAGGCTGATTTCACGGCTTCGAAACAAATTTTATGCAGCGGTGATACTATACAATTGAACGATCAAAGTTTCCATAATCCAACTACATGGTCATGGAGTATATCTCCAGGAATAGAAAATATAGATTGGGCAATTTTAGCTAGTTCTACCCCTAATTCTCAAAATCCATCCGTTCAATTTTTTACCGGCGGTAAATACCAGATCTCTTTGACTTCCTCAGACGGTGCATTTTCCGCTACTGAAACAAAAAATGATTTTATTACCGTTTTACCCCAAAGTCAAACAATTCCATATTGGGAAGGATTTGAAAATTTTGCTGATTTCTCGATGAATCCTTATTGGATGGTTTATAATGCAGAGGGGAATAATACTTTTACGGTTGAGCAATCGGTAGGACTTTCCAGTAATCAATCTGCTTTTCTTGAAAATTATGGTCAAAATGGATCAAATTCGGATGAATTAATCTCTACTTCAATCGATTTATCTTCTGTTAATCCATTAAATGAGACTGTTACGCTGAGTTTTCGTTATGCATATATCAAACGAAATAACAACAACGATGAGTGGCTCAAAGTATTCGTTACAAACGACTGTGGCGAATCATGGGTTCAACGAAAAACAATTCACGGAAACCAACTTTCTCCAGATTTTTCTCTAAGTTCCTGGGCGCCAACTTTTCCTTCTGAATGGACAACTGTTCACATGGTGAATATTACTTCAGCATATTTTGTAGAAAATTTCCGTTTTAAATTTGAATTCGAAGGAAGCAACGGAAATAATTTTTACATCGATGACATTAATTTGTACAAAGGTCCACCTTCCGATCAACTTGTACTGGGAATTGCAGAAACTGGTGTTTTGGCTGAAATCTCTATTTTTCCCAATCCAACTGAGGAAGAATTAACTTTACGTTTTTCCGTAAATACCGCAGATAAGGCAAAAATTGACATACGAGATGTCTCCGGAAAGGTGCTGCAAACAATGGAAATACAGTCAAATTCAGGAAATAATATCGTTTTGATGGATACAAGGAACCTTTCAGCAGGAATGTATCTATTATCTCTCCATGTTGGTGGCGCGCAATCTAGTTTGCCATTCGTTATAAAATAAAAGTCACGCCAATTTTATCAACGCTGTCAATGCGGTAATTAAATTTACCTCATCTGAGACAGACAAAGTTTTAGAAACAGAAAAACCGTGTGATTCCAGAGTGGTCTTTGTTGTTTCTCCCCAAGCGATTATTTTTCCATCTATACTGTTGTTGCAGGATAAAAAACTCTGAACATTTGATGGACTGGTAAAAACATATATTCCAAAAGAGCCAATCTCTCGGCAAGCAGGAACTGTTTTATACACAATACGCTCAATGACTTGGTTTTTTGGTAAAACCTTAGAAATGCTTCGCTTGGAAATAGAGGATTGTGGAAATAAAACCGTTCGTTTTCCTAGCCACTCCTTAAACTGTTTTGCAACCGCATCCGGAATGCCAGATTTTAAGCCGATAAAACTAACGTCTAGTCCTAGTTCTTGCAATTTATGCGCTGTTGTTTGGCCAATGCACGCAACTAAAATAGACGAATGAAGTGGCTGATGTTCTAAAAAGAAATGGGCTGCACGAATACTAGCAAAAAATACAACATCAAATTTTTCAGGATTTTCGAAGTACAAACCCTCAAATCTAATAAGTGATTCTGCATGGAGTAGAATTTCATTTTGACTGCAAAACTTTGGCAGTAACTCTAAATCTTTATTGGATTTTGATATAAAAATGGATTTATTCAAACGCTTCATTTGTAGATTCTTGCAAGTCCTCCACAATTATTTCCGCTAGATTTTCCAATCCATCTGCACTATATTCGTAGAAATCTGAACCATCTTCCCAATTTGTTGCATGCGAGACATAAACTGTTTCATTTTCATCGCAATATACGCCAAGTGGTAACTGGCAGCCGCCTTTCATTAAATTCAAAACTTTACGTTCTACCGCGATACGATGTTGAACATCCGGATGGTGCATATTTTGCAAAACAGCGAATAATTCCTTGTCTTTTTCTCTGATTTGCAACGCCAAAACACCTTGCGCTGGAGCTGGAACAAATTCCGTTGGATCCATTGCAAAGACATGAAATTCTGAAAGGTCAATCTGCAGACGGTCAACACCCGCTTTCGCCAAAAGTATCGCATCGTAATCACCATCGCGCAATTTTTGAATACGTGTAGGGACATTTCCACGTAGATCTTTTATTTCCACATCTTTTCTAAAACGCACTACCTGAGATTTTCGGCGAGCGGATGAAGTACCTACTACAGCATTTTGTTTAAGTTGCCACTTAGAATTTTGGTCTACAGCATTTTTTGCAATCAACAACAAATCTGCAGGATCTTCCCGCTCTGAAACGCATGCAATTTGCAATCCCTCTGGGGAATTTGTTTCTAAATCTTTATGGGAATGCACTGCTAAATCGATTGACTCATCCAATAATGCCTGTTCAATTTCTTTAGTAAAAAACCCTTTCCCTTCCAATTTGTCGAAACTCAAATGTTGTATAAGATCTCCTTGCGTTTTAATAATTGTAATAGCAACAGAGCAGCCCAATTCTTCCAGTTGTTTTCTGACATAATTTGCCTGCCATAGTGCAAGGTCACTTCCTCTGGAGCCGATTCGAATGTGCTGCATAGTTTATTTTTTTATTAGAATCTCCTTTGCCATAATCATTGGCACACTCATATACTTCTTCTCCATGTAGGAAATAATCTTTTCCAAAACTTCTTTTGAATTTTCGTCCAATTCTGCCAAATCATTTTTAAAAACTTCATTCATTGCAGTCGCACGAATTTCTTTCACTTTTAAAGGAACCTCTCGCATTGCAAGCTCAACATTTCTGACCTTTTGCAAATGTTTGAATTCAAAAAGTGCTTCAGAAATAATCTCCTCCACATGTTGAATTTCATTGGAACGGACTTTCAAGTTTTCATTGGAAATCTTTTGCAGAAAATCTACAGAAATATGCGTCACCGGATGGTTAGAAAGTATTTCTGGATGCAAATCCTGGGGAACAGCAATATCAATTACAACCTTTCGGTTAACTTCGCCCATTAGTATTTTTTCATACAAATCAGGCGTGATGATATAAGAATCCGATCCTGTACAAGAAATTATAACGTCAAACCCTCCGTCATAATTCTCTAATGCATGTAAATCGAATGCTTTTCCATGTAAATCTTTCGCTAAACTTTCTGCCTTTGAAAGTGTTCGGTTAAACACCACAAAGTTCTTAAAACCATGTTTGCGTAAAAACCGACTCATAGTTGTATTTGTCGCGCCGGCCCCGATTATCATCATTCTTGCGTCCAGCGGAATATTCATTTCGCGCAATTTGTGGTACGCTAACGAAACAACCGAAACGGGTTTGGTTGCAATACTCGTTTCGGTATATACTCTTTTAGCAGTTTCAATCGTATGTCGCATTACAAGTCGAATAAAATCGCCTGTGAGATTTAATTTTTTTGAAAAGTCAAAGGCATTTCTTACTTGTGTAATGATTTCTCGTTCTCCAATAACCATCGAATCGATAGAGGAAGCAACAGACAAAATGTGTTCAACTGCATTGATTCCTTTAAAAACATCTGCTCGTTCAGCAAAATGCACCATCTGTTCATTGGAAAATTCAGGATAAATGGATTCAAAAAATTGTATTAAAAATTGTGTGCTAACCGTTTTGTCAGAACAAAAGATAAATTCAACACGATTACAGGTAGAAAGAAACATTAATTCAGACAAATTCATGGCTTTTTTTAGATGCTGTAGCCGATCTTGTTGCTTACTTTCTTCAATAGGCAAAAGGCCTAGATCCTTGACATCTAGATTCCTATGCGTAAAAGCTATACTATGGAATTTATCTAACACTTTCTTGAATTCATTTCAGAATACAAAAGTGCACTCTTAATTTGTTTTTTTTGTCATACAAATGTCATAAACCCTTATTTAGAATAGGTTTAAATATATTTCTTCTGCAAAAACATATTCTATAAAAAAGTTGCGTAAGCACATAACATAAAACTGAGCCAATTCGAAATCATACCCCGAAAGAAGGCGCATTTTTGAAATCATTCTTACCTTTGTACTTTCATACTTAAAACATTTCTAAATGTCGAGCATCCATACCTACAATTTCATTGGAAAACGTGCGCTAATTCGAGTAGATTTCAATGTTCCATTAACCAAGGAAACGTTTGAAATAACAGATGACACTAGAATTCGTGCTGCATCGCCAACCATTCAGCATATTTTGAAAAATGGAGGAAGCGTTGTTTTGATGTCGCATTTAGGACGACCGAAAGATGGTCCGGATTCTAAATATTCGTTGCGCCATATTGTAGCCCACGTTTCAAAAGTCCTTGGTGTTCCTGTAAAATTTGCAGACGATTGCATTGGAGAAAATTCTTTGAAAATGAGTGCAAATCTTAAGCCTGGCGAAGTAATGTTATTGGAGAATGTTCGTTTTCACAAAAGAGAAACAGTAGGAACGGAAAGTTTTGCCGAAGAACTTGCTAAACATGGCGATGTATATGTGAATGATGCATTTGGCACAGCACATCGCGCACATGCTAGTACAACTGTAATAGCTAAGTTTTTTCCAAAAGATAAAATGTTCGGATTATTGCTGGAAGAGGAGATAAAAAGCGTTGATAAAGTGCTAAACAGCGCGGAAAAACCATTGACTGCAATTGTTGGAGGAGCAAAAGTTTCTTCAAAAATTACCATTATTCAGCGTTTATTAGATAAAGTAGACAACCTTATCGTTGGTGGTGGAATGGCATATACTTTTGTTAAAGCTACTGGTGGGAAAGTTGGCAGTTCACTTGTTGAGGACGATTTTTTAGAAATGGCGCGGAAAATAATTGACGATGCAAAGGCAAAAGGCGTGAATTTATACATTCCCACCGACACGGTAATTGCGGATAAGTTTGATAACGAAGCAAATAGAAAAGAAGTCAACATTCGAGAAATTCCGGATGGTTGGATGGGATTAGATACTGGTTCGGAAACTTCCAAGGCGTGTCGTGAAATTATAGCGCATTCCAAATTGATTTTATGGAACGGTCCAATGGGTGTTTTTGAAATGGAAAACTTCCAGCAAGGAACAAAAGATGTAGCGAATGCAATTGTAGACGCAACAGCAAATGGAGCTTTTTCATTAATTGGAGGGGGCGATTCTGTTGCTGCAATAAATAAATTTAATTTGGCAGATAAAGTTTCCTACGTTTCTACGGGCGGGGGCGCAATGCTGGAATATTTGGAAGGAATTGAACTCCCTGGAATTAAAGCAATTAGAGAATAATAAATATTAAAACACTATTAACCTGAGATGCTGTTATTAAATCTATCCTTACGAATAAATAGCGTGCTTTTATTTTTTAAATCCAGTACAGGTTTTCCTTGAGCATGTAACTTTTCGGCACCTTGCAAGTCTAACTTTTGAACCGGCAAATAAATGACTTCAAAAGAATATAATTTAGCAGTTGATAACTACTCGGATAATATCTACCGATTTGCACTGAAGCATCTTAAAAATGAGATGAGTGCAAAAGATATCGTGCAAGAAACATTCACTAAAGTTTGGGGGAAACACAAGGAAGTTGCCTTCGAAAAAGTAAAAGCCTATTTATTTACGACTGCATATCATGCAATTGTAGATTGGGTAAATAAGGAAAAGCGAAATGGTGACTTTGAAAAAATTGCGGAAATAGGATTGGCAGAATTTGCAGTTTCCTTCGATATAAAAGAAATTTTAAATGAAGCCTTGGATCGTTTGCCGGAAATTCAAAAAACAGTGGTGCTTTTGAGGGACTATGAAGGATATAATTATATGGAAATTGCTGAAATTACCTCACTAAATGAATCCCAAGTAAAAGTGTATATCTTTAGAGCGCGTCAGGCCTTGAAAGAATACATCCGAAAAATTGAAATAGTACTATAATTAGATTGTGGAAATTATGTCAAAAATTATTCCGTCAAATTACGAAGCGTTTTACCTTGATTTCTTAGAAGGAAACTTAGGAGAAGATGACACCAAATTATTGCACAACTTTCTTGAAAGCCATCCTCACTTAAAGGTCGAAATGGAGGAATTTGTTACTCTAAATCGTGCTAATTCAAACTTGGATGCATCCTTTAAATCTCATTTGAAGGCAATTTCATTTAACAAGACGGAGATAACATCTCAAAACGCAGAACAATTTCTAATTGCCAATATGGAAGGGCTTCTTTCTGAAAAAAAACAGAAGGATTTAATTCTATTTATTTCAACTTATCCAAGCTGGCTGGAAGAGCAACAAATGTATTGTAACACAAAATTATCTGCTGATTTAAAAGTTGTATTTCAGCCTAAAAATACGCTCAAACAAAATAGAAAGACACTTTATTTACCCCTAAAATTGGCAGGAATAGCAGCAAGTATTGCGGGAATATTTTTTTTACTTAACACCAATAAAACTTTACTTGAATCGGATGTAGAAGCTATTGCTTCTAAAACTATTGTAACAGATAGCTTAGATTTAAAACAACAAAAGGACAAACGATTTTCCCCACCTGAATTAAAACAAGAAACATATAAATTACCGCAAACGAATACCTCGAAAACCAAAACGCAAGCGTCCAAAAAACAAACTTATATCCGTTCTATTGATTCCTCTAATGCGGTTAACCCGAATTCTGAGATAAGAAATGAAGTTGAAATTAATGCGACATTCCTTTCCGAAAAAGTTAAGCAAGAGGATAAGAATAATGTTACACAAACGCAGGTAATCGCAAAGCAATCAAAAGAAAATCAAGACAAAAACTACGTTTCCATCGCTTTCAATGATATGTCAAATCCGATTCAACCAATTACCCAACGTTTGGGAGTGGCAATCAAAAAAGAAATTGACTTCAGAACGGCAAAACCAACCAAACGCTCATCCGGTGGCTTTTACCTTAAAATAGGGAAATTGGAAGTTTCACATCAAAACCATTGAAGAGAACATCTTTTTTAACGCATTGTTGAAGCTTGGAATAATTTCAATTCATCCCACGTTGCTTTGTTTCCCAATCGTTCCTTCAAAGGCGAGAGCGATGTTCCTTCATAATCGCCGAAGCAATCGGCCAATTCAGAAATCCGCTGTTCATCCATCACTTCGTTCAATTCCATCTTTTCTGCTTTAATTAATTGCACAAAATGACTGATAACGGTCTGCGAAGAAATTTGCCTAATGCGTTTAATCTCCTCCAACGAATTACCAGTTCTGAAAAGTTCCAGTGTTTGTTCGTAGGTACTTTTCTTCTCTTTTTTCTCTTTGATTTCGCTGCTTTTTTTGCGAATTGAGAGATAATCCATCTCTTCATCTTCCACATCTAACAAGGAAGGGTTTTGGCGTAATTCCTGTTTTAGTGCAGCAATTTTCGAAAGCTTATAATTCTTTATTTCGTCGTTCCAAACTACTTCTTTTGTAATTGGGCGTCCTGCTAAAACTGCTTCAATGAGTAAGCGTGCCTTTTTGATTTTAAGAATGGCTGCAGTCAATAATTCATCTAGTTCCTCTAGCTCTTCTGCATATTGTTTCGTCTTTTTTACACGACTCAATTCTGCTATTTTCTTTAAATTGGAGGATAAAACGCCATCCAATGTTTTGAAAAAGTAGGTGTAGGCCGCCTGCATGCGTTCGTGCACAAATTCCAGATCTACTCTTTCTGTCTTAAAGATATTCTCCAGTTGGTTTCTGAATTTCTTCGCCGGATCCATGCTGGATTGAATAACTTGCGTTTGCAAGGTTACCCATGATTTATTCTTGCCTTTTTCACTTTTCAAGCCAGCCATCTGGTAACTTGCGGCATGAATTCCCCATTTAGAATTTAAATCGAACCAGTCAAAAGCCGCTGAAATTGTTTCTAGTAAAAATTTCTTCGTTCCAAACTCCAATTGCACTTCAAGCGTTTTTTCATTGGCTTTATTTTCGGAATAAGCTACTACTTGTTGATCGTTGGACAAACCATTCATTCGCATTGGACTAAGTAAAACAAGTCCATCCAAAGATCTCAAACGCGACAAAGCAACATAAGCCTGTCCGGGAGCAAAAACATCTGAAACATCCAAAACTGCTTTTTCAAATGTCAATCCCTGACTTTTATGCACCGTAATAGCCCAAGCTAATTTTAGTGGGTAATGGACGAAAGTTCCCATTACTTCTTCCACAATCTCACCCGTTTTATCGTTCAACTTGTATTTAATGTTGGTCCATTCGTATTTTTCCACGACAATTCTTCGTTTCTCGTCTGGAAAATAAACACTAATTTCTTCTGCACTTAATGCCTCAATACGGCCCATTTTACCATTGTAAAAATTTTTATCGAAGGAAATATCATTTTTAATAAACATGATTTGGGCACCAATTTTCAGTTCCATTTCCGGCTCAATCGGATACAAATGCGGCGGGTATTCCCCTGTTATTTCAGCATTATATTTCAATGATTTAGTAGACAATGTTCGCAAAGCCTTCGCGTTCATTTCATCCGCTTTGTTATTGTGCGTTGTAAGTGTGATATATCCTTCTTCCTGTAAAGCGTCAAAATTTGGATTTACAAATTTATTTAGCGCTTGCACATCTTCCTCCGTTATCTGATTATTGCGCAAATTATCCAAAACTTGAATAAAATCATGGTCTTGTTGCCTATAAATTGTTGAAAGTTCAATGTACAAAGGCGTTTGCTGTTGGAAAACATGGGCGCTAAAAAAAAACATTCCAGCATAATATTTACGTAAAATACTCCATTCTTCCTGGCGCACAACTGGCGGTAACTGCAGCAAATCCCCAATAAACAGAACCTGAATCCCTCCAAAAGGTTCATTTATACGCCGCACATTTCGCAAGGTCCAATCCATAGCGTCCAATAAATCTGCTCGCAGCATGCTCACCTCATCGATTATTAGCAATTCTAAACTGCGCAGTAAATTTTGACGCTTTTTATTCATTGTAAAATGCCGCATCAGACTTTCCTTTGTCTCCAATTTAACGGAATTTGTAAATTGCGGAGCAACGCCAAATTCTGGCACAAATCCACCAAATGGCAATTGAAAGAAGGAATGAATTGTAACGCCACCAGCGTTTAAGGCAGCAATTCCTGTTGGAGCAACGATTACGGTGTTTTTATGTGTAGAGGCAACAATCTTGCGTAAAAGAGTTGTTTTTCCTGTTCCTGCTTTTCCTGTTAAAAATATCGACTGATTAGTCTGGTTGATAAATCGTTCTGTAAATTCGGCTGGATTGCTAATTTCTTGTGAGTCTTTTGTTATCATTTACTTGAAGATAGTCAAAAAGTTCATTTCGACAAGTATTTTAGAAAAATTTAATGGAAATTTTTTATTGTAGAATTTTGAACGATTGGACCCCGAAAATTAAATGAATAAGCAATTGAAATGAAAAACAATTTTCTATCAATTCATATTGAAAAGCATTCCGTCTTTTAATAACTTCTCAAAGTTTTCGCGTAAATTTTCAACTTTTCTTTTGGAAAGAAGGTCACCGCTTTTCGCTTTATTTTTCACTTTATAAAAAGTACCCAAGGAAAAACCAAACAAATCCTGCTCTAACAAGTTTTTAATCGCTGTTATTTTGGCATTAATTTCAATAAGATAGTATTCCATATCCCCAAGTTCTGTCAATTCAGCGGATGTAATGCTTTTTTTCTCCACTAATTGGGAATACCTGATTAACAATTCATCTAGAATAGTCATAAACCGCTCTAACTCCTTGTCTAGGTCGTTCTTGTTTTGCTTGAATTCCTTCATATTCTATAGGTATGTTTTAGAAAGATACGTTTTAATTTAAACTCCCAGCATTATTTCTATTTTTTAACATTTATATGGAAAGATTATTCCGTTTTGTATCTTTGCATTTATGTCAGGCATCTATCTTCACGTCCCATTTTGCAAGCAAAAATGCACGTATTGTGATTTTCATTTCAGCACAACTTTTGAAATTTACCGCACGAAAATGGTTGAAACGATGCAAAATGAAATCGCATTGCGAAGGGATTATCTAAACGATTCATCCCTAGAAAGCATCTATTTCGGTGGTGGAACACCTAGCCTACTGACCTTGGAAGAATTGCAACAACTTTTCGCAGCGCTTCACGCTAATTTTACCTTTTCTGAAAATACTGAAATTACCTTAGAGGCAAACCCAGATGATATCACAGACGAAAATCTAGCGAATTGGCGAAAGGTTGGAATCAACCGCCTTTCTATTGGTTTGCAGTCG